>NZ_CP069396.1:10744652-11053318 GCF_016887565.1 Archangium violaceum | reverse complement strand
CAGATAGGTCGAGTAGTTCACCGTGGAAAGCCCTTGCTGAGCACGAGGCCGATCCACGTGCTGGATGCGACGGCACGTATCGCCGCTGCAAACGACGATGGGATGCACCGTCGCCAGCTCGGATGACGGCTCTCCCGCGACAGGAGTCACCAGCGCGCTGTCCTCGTCCGCGGGTCCACAGGCGCAGGCCAGGAGCGCGGTCACTGCGAGCCAAAGTTCTTTCTTCATAGGTCTTCCCCGGTTCGTGATGCGTACTTGCTCGAAGGAGCGGGTCGCTTCTGGTGGGTCGAGCAACCCCCCACGAACGAGATGAGCCCGCGAGGCGGAGAATCATGCAGAAAATCTGCGGGGGCCCACGAATGACGAGGGAAATAGGAACATCGGCCATGATCCATTCAACCGCGACGGTACCCGTGAACCCCGAGGGTGAGCTTCCGCTGACCCGCGAGCAGCTCTGGCCGGGCCTCGTACGGGGTGCGATGTGGTCGTCGACGGCGGGGGCTGCACCTGAGGTTCTACTGCCTGCTGGGCTTGCTCAACGAGGGATCTGGTGGCCCTGGTAGAGGACTCGCTGCGCATCAACTCGGCGGGGCTCACGCGTCACCAGGTGAAGGTGCGGCGGCAGCTGGCCTCCCTGCCGCCCATGATGACGGACAAGCACAAGATGTTGATGATCCTGGTCAACCTGGTCAGCAACGCCAAGTATGCCCTGGACCCTGTGACCTCGGGCGAGCGGCTGCTGACGGCGAGGCTGGAGCAGTGCGCCGCTGACCGTGTCCGCATCTCCATCCACGACAACGGCGTGGGGATCGCGCCGGAGATGCTCACCCGCATCTTCCAATACGGCTTCACCACGCGAGTGGATGGACACGGCTTCGGCTTGCACTCCAGTGCCCTGGCGGCCCAGGAGCTGGGAGGCACCTTGAGCGTCCACAGCGAGGGACTCGGGCGCGGAGCCACGTTCACCCTGGAGCTGCCCTACACTCCGGCTCCACCCCCCTCCACCAGCCCGTGAAACTGCGCTCGGCGCACGCGCCACCCCAGAGCGCATGGGGCGTGGCACGCTCCGCCAGGCCAGCGATCGAGCGCCCTACAAGCTGGCGTATACTGCTGGGGTGGCCTCTGCGCTGCAGCCAGATGCGCAGGCCGCGTGGGCAGTGCCAGGTGCTCCACAATGGCGAGCACTGTGTTGGGTGCCGTCAGGTACGCCAACACCCGGCGCCTGCGCGAACGCCCCGCGCAGCAGCTGCGCTCAGTCCACTCGCGGCGTCATCTCCTTCTTCGATCACGAGCCTCAAGTCGCCTGTGGAGGCGCTGCGAGGTAGGGCAGTTCCAGGGTGAAGGTGGCCCCGTGTCCAGGCCCCTCGCTGTGGACGGTGAGCTTCCCCCCCATCTCCTGGGCCGCCAGGGCGCTGGAGTGCAGGCCGAAGCCATGCCCCTCCTGCCGGGTGGTGAAGCCATACTGGAAGATGCGGGTGAGCATCTCCGGTGCGATGCCCATGCCGTTGTCATGCATCTGGATGCGCACCTGCTCGTTCCCGGTGCGCTCCAGCTTCACGGTGAGCACCCGCTCGGTGGGAGGCACCCCGTCCATGGCGTACTTGGCGTTGCTCACCAGGTTGACCAGGATCATCAGCGTCTTGTGCTTGTCGGTGAGCACCGGAGGCAGGTCGGCCAGCTGGCGCACCACCTTCACCTGATGGCGGGTGAGTCCGGTGGCGTTGATGCGCAGCGCGTCCTCCAACAGATCCGCCATGTGCACGGGCTCCTGCATCCGGGGCGCGCGAGCGTAGTTCTGCTGCACCTTGACGATGTCTCCCACGTGCTCGGTGTAGCGGCCCACGTCATCGAGCAGGGAGATGATCTCCCGGCGCTCTTCGAGCAGGTTCTGGCCCAGCTTTTCCAGGAAGGGCAGGGCGTTCCTGCCGCGCTCGTCCTGGGAGAGGAAGGTGCCGATGCTGGATTGGTGCTCGTGGAGCAGGTTGGCCACGCGGTCCACCTGCTCCAGACGCATGCCCGCCATGCGCTCCTTGGCCAACTGGGCGGAGGTGTAGACGCTGTTGAGCACGTTGCCCACGTTGTGCAGCACGTTGGTGGCGATCTCCGCCATGCCCGCGCGCCGGGCCGTCTGCACGAGCTGCAGGTGGACCTCCGTGAGCTCGCGGGTGCGCTCCTCGACGCGCTGCTCCAATCCCTCGTTGGCCTCGCGCAGGGCCTGCTCGCGGTGCTGGACCTTGTCGGCCATGGACCGGAAAGAGCGGGCAAGCTGCCCCAGCTCGTCGTCGCGCGAGGTGTCCAGCTCCACGTGGAAGTCACCGGAAGCGATCCGGTCGGCGGCCTGGGTGAAGGACTCCAGCGGGCGGGTGATCTGATTCCTGAGCACCCAGGCCATGATGGCCAGCTCGAGGACGAGGGACAGGAGGCCGAGCAGCAGCACGTAGCGGGCGGCCTGGAAGGCGGGCTTCGTCACGATGTGCTCGGGAAGCACGGTGACGAAGTTCCAGCCGGGCCCCCGCAGCTTTCCCATGGCGAGGTACTCGCCACGCTCCGGCAGCTCCAGCACGGCCTGCCCGGGCTGACGGGCCTGCACGCGCTCGACGATGTGCCGCATGTGGTCCTCTTCGCCGGCCTGGGTGACCATTCCGGGATGGGCGATGAGCTTGCCGTCATCGCGGAAGATGACGTTGTACGTGCCGGGCAGGTGGTCGTTGATGGTGCGGGCCACCAGCTCCTCCAGGAGCACGTCCAGGCTGAACGCCGCGACATACCGGCCCTCGAGGTCCAGGGGAATGGTGACCGAGGTCATGGATCTGCCGCTGACCGTATCCAAGTAGACCTCGGACCAGAGCGTCCGCCGCTCCGGGTTGTTCTCGGGCCGGCTGGTGACGAAGTACTCCAGCTCCGTGACCATGAGGCCGGGTTCTGCGTCGTGGACCCAGGTGGGGCGCTCGGGCCAGTAGAGGATGATCGGCCCCTCGGGCAGCGTGACGAAGGCGTCCGTGAAGCGGACGTGGAAGGCGGGCCCGTACCAGGAGAGCACGTCATAGGAGGCCAGCAACCGGCGGCGCATGTCCTCGTCGAGGATGACGCCCCGGGGGACGAAGACGCCTGGCACCTTCGTGCCATCGAAGCTCTCGGGGCGGCTGCGGACCGTGCCGTCGGGCAACCGCACGAACAGACTGTCGAAGCGCGCGCCCACGTCCTCCGGGCCCAGGGTCCGGATGCGCTCCGCCAGGGCCTTCTTGACGGCGCCGAGGTTGTCCTCGGCCAGCAGGAAGATGGCCTGCTCCCGCTGGCTGCGCTCCGAGACGTGCTGCTCCAACTGCGTGAGCGCCTCGGTGCGCAGCGTGTGGAGCATGTGGAGGTAGCTGAAGAAGGTCGTCAGGGCGATGACCACCGCGATACGCACGCCCATCTTGATGAGCGTCGAGCGGGCCAGCGGAGCACGGGAGTGGGGAGGGGGCGGCATGAGAACTGGCGGCACTGACACTGACACGAGACCCTCCGCGGGAATTCCTCCGTGGGGGGAGTTGCCAGCCGGGAGGGTGTGCCGGATGTGGAGGCCCCCGGGGTGGACATGTCCAGCACGTCGGGCCCCCGAAGTGACACTCTAGCCCAGGAGGCCGATGACAGACGAGAGAGCGCCCCGATGCTCGCACGAGCCTCCTCCCGTCGCGGTGGTGCTGGCTGGTTGACGCCCCGCGAAAGCCGGGCACCGCGACCCTGTGGGGTGTGGAAGCGGCGGGAATCGAACCCGCCACTCGGAGCCTCCGGTAACCAGTGGACGTGCTTCAGGGGCAGACGCAGCTGCCCGTACACGCGTAGTCGGTGAAACATGGGGTCGCGCCGCACGCCGTGGTGCATGCCGACTGGGTGGAGTAGTACCTCACCCAGTTACACGTCCACTTCAGCGGGCAGATGGCCATCGCGGTGACCTGCCCATCGGCGGGAGCGGCCTCGGACTCGGACACGGGGGCCTGCGGGTTCTCGGACTCGGACTCGGACTCGACACCACAACCTGTCACGGCGAGGGCAAGGCCAGCAATCAGGGCTGCCACCACTGAGTTGATGCGCATGAGGCGATGTCTCCTGGGTTCATCGGGCTCGGTCTCGATGGCGCCCGCCCGACACAAGCGCCGACGCGATGCTACCACTTCGCTGTGAGTGGAACCGTGGCGTTGTCTGGACCTCGCGTCCGACGCACGCCCAATCGTGGGTCATTGGCCGTGACGCCTGCGGGTTGGCGGACGCAGCTCGGTGTCGCCCGGGCCCAGCAGCCGCCCATCCTCCGAGCGCAGCTCCAACGTCCGCACGGGCTGGCCGTGCTCCCGGTCCACCAGCTCCGGGATGGCCTCTCCGGGCCCGAAGAAGTGCGCGCCGCCCCACTGCCGGAGCGCCACGAGCACGGGAAACAGGCCCCGTCCCTTCTCCGTCAGGACGTACTCCTGGTAGGCGCTCCCATCCGACGCGGGCGCCAACTCCAGGATGCCGTGGTTCACCAGCGTGCGCAGGCGTGCCGCCAGGATGTTCTTGGCCAGGCCCAGGCTCTTCTGGAACTCACCGAAGCGGCGCTTGCCCAGCAGCGCGTCGCGGATGATGAGCAGGGACCACCAGTCCCCAATGACATCCAGCGCCCGCGCGATGGGGCATTCCGCTGATTCGAGGCTCGTGCGCTTCACCGTCTGCTCCTCCCCGCGTCCTTTCCTCGCCAGGCGCCGTTCGTCCGTTCTGGTTGCATCATAAAACCAGCCTCTCTATAAAGCCATCGTGGTTTCATGATGAAACCAGAACACGGGAGCCGAGGATGCGACTCGAGAACAAGGTGGCGTTCATCACGGGTGGAAACAGCGGCATCGGTCTGGCCACGGCGCGGTTGTTCCTGGCCGAGGGGGCCCGGGTCGCCATCACGGGGCGAAACCCGGAGACGCTCGACGCCGCGGCGAGGGAGCTGGGCCCGAATCTGCTCGCCCTCCAGGCGGACGTGAAGGACGTGGCGGCGACGGAGCGGGCCGTGGCCCAGGCCGCCGAGCGGTTCGGCGCGCTGGACATCGTGTTCGCCAACGCGGGCATCGGGGGACTCACCGCCGTGGGCAATACGTCCCTGGCGGCTTTCGAGGAGGTGCTGCGCGTCAACCTCACCTCGGCGTTCTTCACCGTCCAGGCGGCCCTGCCCTACTTGAACAAGGGCGCATCCGTGGTGCTCAACGGCTCCGTGCACAGCGTCCTGGGCGCACCGGGGTACGCGGCCTACGCGGCCAGCAAGGCGGGCGTGAGGTCCATGGCACGCGTGCTGGCCTCGGAGCTGTCTCCGCGCGGCATCCGGGTCAACGTGGTGTCGCCCGGTGCGGCCCATACGCCCATCTGGTCCGCGCGGGCCCCCACCCCCGACGCGTACGCCGCGTTGGAAAAGAACCTCTCCCAAGGCATCCCGCTCGGACGCATGGGCAATGCCGACGAGGTGGCGAAGACCGTGTTGTTCCTCGCATCGGACGATGCGTCGAACATCCAGGCCGCCGAGTTCTTCGTCGATGGGGGCACCACGGGCGCGCCGATGGGGGCTCCCATCTACCGGGTGCCCCAACGTTCCAGCCTCTGAGCAGCTCCTTGCTCAGAAGCTCCAGCTACGGGGTGCTGGCGGCTTTCACTTGTGGTGCTACCGCCAGGGTGAGAATGCGGGTTGTTGTGGCAATCATGCGCAGCTTTCCCATGTCGTCTTCCGTGTGCTCGTGCTGCCACTGAGCCTGGGCGGGCTGGCGCACGCGCGGATTCCCGGCGGTCCGAGTGGCTCGCTGGTGGCGCCTCGCCTGGACGAGGATGCGCGGCGCTCGTATGCCGCGAACTGCGACCCGGGTGGTTTCCTGTTCAGGGACAGGCGTCTCACCGCCAGCGTGCGACTGCTCGAGGAGGCAGGGGCCTGTTTCACGGGCAGGTGCCCACCCGGTCGAAGAGGGCCGTGAAGGAGGCTCCGTTGTTGTAGACCTGCAGCTTCTGTAGCCGGTATCCCTGGTCCGCCTCGTTCTCGTAGATGGACTGGTACAGGGACATGGCGCCGTCCACGTAGACATGGGGGACGCAGCCGCTGGCGTCATTGGCGGTGAAGGCGAAGCGCGGCGGGCTGTAGGTGGGATCCGCGACGATGTTGTCCACATGCATGCCCTGACCCGGCAGCGCGGCGAGCTCCGACAGAGCCTGCGCCTTGGACAAGCCGTAGAGCAGCCAGCGCGTGTTGGTGTCGAAGTTGCTGAACAGGACCGCGTAGTACTGCACGCCGCCCTCCCGGTAGGGGAAGAAGTCCTCCACGCGCCAGCCCGCGTCCACCACGTACGTCTTGTAGAGCGAGTCCAGGCTGGCCTGCGTCAGCCGGTGCTCGAAGCGGACCTGCTCGTTGGTGCGCAGCTTGCCGAAGAGGGTGCTGTAGCGGGCCTGGCCGGCCGAGTTGATGCGGATGCGCGTCTCACGCGGCACGTAGCCGGACTGCCGCCACAGGTCCACCTGGGTGTCGAAGCCGGCGCTGTCCAGCCCGGCCTGCACGCCCCACTGCATGTCCGTGGAGTACTGGTAGGAGCCCGCCACGCGCAGCACTCCGTCCTGCTCGTAGTAGCTGAGCGTCTTCGGGCGGTAGCTCATGCCGCTGTAGTACTCGGGCAGCTCGGTGAAGGTGGCCCAGGTGACGCCATGGAAGTCCGGGGAGTGGGGCATCCACAGCCGCGGATAGTACGTGTCCTGGAAGCCGTCGTAGCAGCCGGTGGAGACCTTCTCGTAGACGCCATACGGGTCCACCTCGACGGCTATCTTCGGGTCGGTGGGCGTGGGCGCGCCGATGTACACGTGCAGGTGGTTGTTGGCGTGATTGCTGGCGGGCTTGCCGTCGGCCTCGAGCGAGCCAGCGGTCATCGTGTTGCCCGACTTCGCGATCTTCTGTCCCTGGGTGACCCACTGGCCCAGGGAGACGGAAAGGGTGTCGGTGTCCGAGCCCCACGAGGGGTGGTTCGGGTAGTTCGTCGCCATCGACTTGTAACGAGCGCACCCATCGTCACCGGCGGGGCAGGTGATCGCCTTGACGGCGGCCACGTCGTGGGCCCGGCCGTTGCGCAGGTGCATGTAGAAGCTGTAGAGCTTCTTCCCGTTGGCGCCGGTGTGCTCGAGGACCACCGTGTTGCCGCCGCCGCCGGGAGGGCCATCGAAGTAGATGCCGATGACCTTGCCGTCCGCGATGGCCAGCACGTCGAAGCTGGGATCCTTGTCGGCGGGCGTGTTGAAGCGGCTGATGTCGAGCCCGCGGTGGATGCCACCGCCGTTGTAGCGCCAGCCGTGGCCCAGCTTCACCTCGGTGCCAGCGAGGTAGGGTGCATTCGAGGTGAAGGGCAGCCGCAGGGGCAGTGGCGTGCGGAAGGAGCGCAGGAAGGACTGGGCCTCGGCCGGGGTGGCGAAGGCCGAGTACGGGCTGCGGAGGCGGGTGAGCAGCCGGTTCTGCAGGTCCGTCCTGGTGGCTGACGCGGGCAGGGCGTTGATGGCCTCACTCCATTCGTCCAGCTCGCCACCGGCGGCCGTCTCCAGGGACTCGAAGCCGGAGGGATCCGGGGTGATGCACGTCTGCGAGATGTCGCTGACCAGGGCGGGCTGCTCCAGGTTGTCCAGGGGCATGATGGGTGGCTCGTCCCCGCCGGGAGCCCCACAGGCGGAGAGGACGAGAGGGAGCAGCGCCGCGGAAGAGAAGGTTTTCTTGAGTTTCATGTCCCCCTGAACGAGGGACTGGCGGAATCTTCCCGAGCGCGGGGACGGGAGGGCTCCTGGGCGCGCTCCATGGGCGGGAGACCTGGGCTGGCGTGTACCTCGAGGGGCTGCGCGGCCTCTCCACCGAGGAAGCCTTCGGTTCCGATATGAGGGGATGGCTCAGCCCGATAGGTCCTGACTTGATTGGAGGATGTAGTCATGCGTTTCCGAGCGTGCGTCGCGCTTTTGCTCTATGTCTCAGCCTGCGCTACGTCAGCGCCCAGCCCAAGAGAGCCAGCGGCCCGAGACCCGAGGCTCGTCAACCTCCAGCGAGCGGCGACGCTGCCCTGGACGGACGGGGGACGTTGCGCCGTCCGCGAAGCTTCTGAGCCCTGGCCCGTGCTGGCGGAGCGGTGCTTTCATGCCCTCGACCATGACCGGATCGAGTTTCACGACACCACGGGACGATGCGCGGTTGCCTCCGCGGGTGCCGCTGCCTTGGGACTCGGAGTCTGCGTGCTGTCGGCCCCGGAGCTCGTGGTGGGGGCGGTGATTGTGGTGGGCGTTGTGGTGGTGGGCTTCGCCATCAAAGAGGCCCTGGATATGTATGAGGAGAAGAGGGGCAGTCCCCAGGTAAGACCCGTGCCTGAAACGCGCCCCGTGCCTGAAACAAAGCCCGTTCCGCAGGAACCCTCGCCGGAAAAAAGGCTCAAGCCGGAGCCAAAAGGGCCGGATTTCCCTCCTCTTGGGCCAGTCGAAGTCACGGAGCGAGACCGCCGCCCGGAGTGCAAACCCATCCCGGTGCCACATCGAGGCGGAAACAATGATCATAACAAGTGCGCCGACAGAATTCAGAACAACAGTTTCCCCGGCTGGGACGTGCTCGTCAATGGCAAGCAATTTGACGCGCTGCAACTGGCCACGCGCACGTTGTGGGAAGTAAAGACTGATGACTTCGACATACACTCGCCTCATTCCCAGAGGTTCTTTGCTCGGATGAAACTGCCGGAAATACAACGCGAGAAAAGGCTCGCAGAAGCATGCGGGTATAGCCTTGCCGTTGGTGTGAAAAGCGCCGCGCACAAGGTTGCTCTCGAGGCACTGGATAAAACCCTTGAGGTCGTCGTCATGGATTGGTGCTGATATGGCTGTCTTCCCTGAGGAGCTCGGCATCATTGTTTATGCACCTGCGCTCGTGGGTGACGAGAGGCGGCCGCTCGCTATCGTCCATGGAATGGAAGGCGCGCTTCCTGGTCTACGGCTGGAGTGGACGCTCTCTGAAAAAGAAGAGTTCATTGCATTGCCTCACCGCGATGAATGGGTCGCGACAGACAGGACAGACAACGGGTTTCCGTTCCTTTGCAACGATGACAGAACCCGCCCGGTGACGATTACCGGGTGGGAGAACCCGAACGGGCTTGCGGCAGGAAGCCCGCCGTACTTGGAAGTCCATGGGTCGCTGCACCTGGACGCAGCCGGCATTGCAGCCGCAGCGGATGTGCTGGCTGCCATGGGGGAAGGCGCCCGCGCTTTCTGGGGGCACGCAACGCCGTTCAACTCGGCCGTTGAGATTTCGCGGCAAACGATCGATCCGGTACGTAAGCCAGGGGTCCCGCCACGCGGGCTCCCTGCACTCAGGTTCCCAGACTACATCCGCGCGCCCGAGATTCCGCATAACCTCGGGTGGCTGAACTACTGGTCGGCTGCTGCCGCAGATGCCATCGGGTTCCCGGACCCGGCCCGCGACGCGGAGCTGCTCTCGCGCGCACGGCGCACAGCGACGGGCGGGTGGGTTGTCAGGCTCACCGATGCGCCGCTCGACCTGGACAACCCCGCCCACCTGGACGCGCTCAAACGGGCCTACGAGCGCTTCCCGGAGATCGGCGGGCGCTCCACCCCTTGAGGCTCGGCAACTGCTCACGGTGGCCGTGCTCAGGGCGCCGCCTTCGGGCTCACTGGCAAGGTGACGTTCCCTGGGGTGACGGTGCGCGGCCCCTGCGCTGTAAGCCTCCGATCGACGAACACAGAGACGACGTCACGGAGGCGGTGCCAGCGAGGGCACCATGGGCACCCGGCGCTCGCCCGGGGCATTCGGGGTGGACGGGCTGTTGTTCGTCACGCGCCGCATCTTGGAGCGGATGAGCGGCAGGTCACGGCGCAGCTTGTCCACGATCTCCCGGCCCCGCACCGCCACAGCCGGTGCCGCAGGTGCGCAGCGAGGAGAAGTTCGGCGACATCCTCTCCTCCCTGGACAAGGGGCTCGCCGTGGACTCCGAGGGCGACCTCGAGGCCATGAACGACCTGCTCGGCCCGGCCTTCGATGGGGTGCGCTCGCGCCAGGACTTCGCGAAAGCGGTGCGCCAGCTCATCGCCGATGTGCCAGACTCCGACCAGGCCGCCGCCTATCGCAACCTGTTGCGCTCGCTCGGCGAGACGCCCTGAGCGGGCGCGCGGGACACGCTCCTCTTCCGCGCGGGCCGTTCGCCACCCTTGTCGTCATGCAGGAGGAGTGGGCGCGTGCCGCCCCTCCCTCCGAGCACTCCTCCAGCTGAGCCTCACTCCGGTCGGCCCTCGCTGAACGTGCGCGCCCACTGCTCACGTGACCGCCGGAGCGCTGTCAGAACCGAGGTGCTGCAGGTACCATGGCGAGGCATGCAGCCCACCCTCGACAGAGCCGATGTGGTCCGTTGGCTCACGCCCCTGCTGCGCCAGCGCACGCTCTTGTTGCCGGCAGCCCGCGCGCAGAAGCCGGAGAGGAAGTTCCGCACGCAATTCGGCGGCAGGCCGACCGCACTCCGGGGCGAAAGATGGCCCCGTTGCGGTCGCTGCCACAGGGCCCTGCGCTTCGTGTGCCAGGTGGACTACTGCCATGACGCGCTCCACCAGCCCCAGCCAGAGGTGGCATTCATCACCTTCTTCTACTGTTGGGAGTGCCACCCCTGGGGCAAGGAGCAGGGACCAGCCCGGTCCTGGTGTGTACGCGCCTACCCGCTTGCGGCGGAGCAGGACGCAATCGTGCTCCGCTCGCGGGCAGCCCCCTTCACCCAGCATTTTGTCCGTGCCCGGTTGGGCCTCTCGTTACCGGATGCGGTGGGCTTCGAGCGGCACTGCCCTGAGCTCTGGGCGGCGGTGCCGGGCACCAGCGGCTCCCGCCAGGCTTGGGCCAATTGGGACGTCGTCGAGCGTGCCGCGGGGGAGTTGCAACGGGCGGAGGACCTGAGCCATCCGCACACGCGCAACCGAGGCCTGGCGTTGGGCGGCTACCCCCATTGGGTCAACGGCCCGGATGAAACCCCGGACTGCGGGACGTGTGGCCAGGGAATGGAGTTGCTGGTGCAGTTGTCCCCCAGTCCCGTGGTGGACGCCGAATGGGGGGACGTCGGGACCCTCTATCTCTTCATGTGCCGGGTCCACATCAACGAGGTGGACCTTCGCATCCAGTGCACGTAAGCCGCAGGCGAGGTCGTCCAGCTCCGGGGGATTCCATGATGTTCGGTCGGGAGCGAGCGGTCCCCCTCGTCCTCCCTGTCGTTGCCCGTGGTGCGGGAGGCCATCGCCAAGGCTCGACCGATCATCGCCGGGTTCGACAACCGGGTGGAGACCGTCCCCGTCAGAGGGCTGGGTCCGCGGGGCGCGAAGTAGCGACCCTGGACGGGCCGCGCTGAGGTTGCCCCTGGAATTACCGGATCAACTTCTTTTCAGCGGGGACACCCTGGCCTACCGTGGCCCGTGCAGTGCTCACCCAGGAGACACATCACAAGATGCGAATGGCAATCATCGCAGGGTTGATGGCAGTGGGGATGCTGGCGGGTTGTGGAGGCGTGTCCGACGAAGAGGTGTACATGTCGTGCGGCAACGGCACCGCGTGCACCGGTTCCGCTGCCAAGTGCGCGGAGCAGTGCGGCTCATCCGATGCGGACACGAAGCACGCTTCCTGGATTATCATATATTGCTGCGACGGCAGCGAATGCCGCAGCCCGACCTCGCCTTCCGTCTGTATCGACTACTGCCAATCCCACGACGGCATTTGTTGACGCTGAGGTAACACCTCTCGTTTTGTCAATGCGGCGGCCCGCCCCGAGCTTTCAGGGCGGGCCGCTGTGCTTCACCCGCCGAACCTTCCGCGCACGCCCGCGTCCTCATCATCCTCGACTTCAGCGCGCAGGCGGCGATCTCGGGGAAGGTGAAGCGCTGACGATGAACCAGGGCCGCGCGTCGTGAAGCCTGGGCAGGCGTGTGCACCATGGGGGTTACACGCGGAGTGCATCGGCATGGCGCACAGCCCTTGGGCTCTCGTCAGCGGCCTTCCTCCGCCTCTCTGCTCCAACCCGCCTGCGGGGCCGAGCGGGGAGTGCATGTCACAATTCCTACCCTGTCCCAGTCTTAACGAGGAGGGGCGCTCCTGCTCCGGCGAGGGATACATGGCCAAGACGAAGAAGTCCGAAGTGAAGAAGCCCACCGTGCCGCTGCTGGTCCTGGGGTCCGAGGGCGCAGAAGTGAGCCGACTCCAGAAGAGCCTGGCCAGGCTGGGGTACGAGGAAGTGGGAGCCGAGGGGATCTTCGACGCCGCCACCCAAGCCGCCGTGAAGGCCTTCCAGGCCCAGAGCACGCTCACCGTTTACGCCATCGTCGACCCCAAAACCCGCGGGGCCCTGGCGGCTGCCCAGGCCGGCCAGCCAGTCGGCTCGGTGGCTGACAGGCCGGACGAGTCCGAGGAGGAGTCGGGCGAGGAGGAGGAGTCCGAGGAGGAGGAGTCCGAGTCGGACGAGGAGGAGGAGTCCGAGGACGAGGACGAGGACGAGGAGGACGAAGAGGAGTCGGACGAGGACGAGGAGGATGAGTCCGAGTCGGACGAGTCGGACGAGTCGGACGAGGAGGACGAGGACGGTCGCAAGGAGTAGTCCCGACGTCCGGGGCGCGGGATGCCCGGCACACGAGCTTTCCCAGACGTCGTTACTCGCATCCCACCTCGCCTCATCCCGAGACGGCCCTCCGCACCGCCGGGCGTTGCACGTGGCGCTTGACGTACTCCACCAGCCGCGGATGCCTGTCGAGCAGCTTCAGCGTGTGTGCCATGTGAAGGATGGAGGCCATCACCACATCGGCGGCGGTGAAAGCCCCTCCCACCAGGAATTCACTGCCGCCGAGGCCCATGTCGAGGAGGTCGAGCACGGCCTTGAGGCGGGTCCCGTGCCTCGCGAGTTCTTCATTCGCGTGCGCGCTGGCCCCCAGACAATGCGGCTACGGGCGAACTCATTGTCAGGCTAGGCTTGACGGTCATGATCTCACCCGCCGACATGATGCTCTTCGCCGCGGTCGTTCGTGCGGAGAGCTTCACCCGGGCTGCGCGCCAGCTCGGCATCACCAAGCAGACCGTCAGCGAGCGCATCAGCAAGCTGGAGGAGCAGCTCGGGGTGCGGCTTCTCGAGCGGACCACGCGGCGCCTGCGGGTCACCGGAGCCGGAGCGACGTACTACGAGCGCTGCGCCGCCATCGCCGCGCAGATCGACGAGGCGAACAGCGAGGTGCAACAGCGGCAGGAAGAGCCCGTCGGCCTGCTGCGGGTCTCCTCACCGATGCTCTATGGCCGGCGCTACCTGACGCCCGTGATTTCGGAGTACCTCGCGCGCTACCCCCAGGCGCGGGTGGAGCTGGTGCTGGCGGACCGCCGTATCCATCTCATCGAAGAAGGGCTGGATGTCGCGATTCACATCGGACCGCTCAACGACTCGTCGCTCGTGGCGAGAAAGCTCGGGGAGGGTCCGGTCCATTTCGTGGCGAGCCCCCGCTACCTGTCGAAGTACGGCATGCCGAGCGCCCAGCAGCTCCGCTCCGCGCGCTGCATTGGATTCAGTGCGTTCGAGACGTGGGAGGCCGAGGGGGTGAAGTCTCGAATCGATCCGGTGCTGACCGTGAATGACCACGAGTTCGCGTGCGAAGCGGCGATCGCCGGGGTCGGCATTGCGCGCGTCCCGGCCATCCTCTGCCGAGACGCGGTCCGGGACGGCCGGCTGAAGATCCTCTTCGGCCGCAAACCCGTGATGCTGCGGCCCATCCACGTCGTCTACCCGAGCCGGCTGAAGCTTCCGGCAAAGGTCCGGCTCTTCGTGGATGCCGTTGCTGCGCTGGCCGAGCCGGGGCTGCCGATCCGTGAGCGCTAGCCCCTCCGTCGGCGCGCTCGATGACGTCGGGCAGGAGCTCCGCGGCCAGCAACGCTGACCCCTTCGCGGTGAGCGGGTGGGACGACACGAACGACCCCCCTGGCTTCGAGACCGGTCGCTCAGGGCATATTGCTGGAGCAATAAAGGCGAAACCCAGCCCTGACCGCCAACCGCTCGAAGTACCCATCCAGCACTGGCGTCGGCCCCCTGCGCGCCAACCTCTCCAGGAAGGTGGGGCGCCTGGTGGACTGGAGTGGTGGCTTCTGGGAGAGGCGCTATTCAGCCGAGCCGGTACTGGACGACGAGGCGCTGATAGGCCGGTTGCGCTACGTGCTGGCCCATGGAGTGAAGGAGGGCCTGGTGGCGAGGAGCGCCGAGTGGCCGGGCCTCACGTGCCTGCCGCGGTTGCTGGGCCCGGCTCGGCGTCTGTTCTCACCCTCAACATGGCTTCTATCCCGCCTATACGCCTTCTGCACGTAGGTGGCGTCACCGGTGCCCGCGGGGATGGCGTTCGGGTTGCTGCGATCCACGCCATTGGGGCCGGAGTTGTACGCCCGCAGCGCCAGGTCCCAGCTGCCGAACTGCGCCTTCATGTCCTTCATGTAGTAGGCGCCGGCCAGGATGTTCGTCTCCGGAGCCGCCAGGTTCTTGCCCTGCAGCTCCGGGTACTTCGCCTGCGGTTCCTTGAAGGTGTTGGGGTTCATCTGCATCAGCCCCGTGTCCGTCAGGCCGTTGCCGCCGTGGGTCGAGGTGGCGCCTAGAATGCCGCGTCAAACCGCCAGATCCGCGCGGCGAGCGCCACGGCCGCGATGTCTTTCTTGCGCTGGCCCAGGGCCGAAGGCTGGCCCCCGCCCAGCTTCGCGTCAGCCCAGAGGCCCGCGCTCGAGCCAGCGCCCACGCCAGGACTCATGGCGCTCCGGCCGCTCGCGCCCGGGTTGAGCTCCACGGGCGCCTTGCCCGAGGACGGCGAGAAGCTGCTCTCCGAGAACGGAGACGGCGAGCCCCCCCTCGACGGCGAGACGGCCCCGGCCTTCTGCAGCCCGCCGTGCTTGCCGAAGAGGCCCTGGAGACCTCCCTGCTCCATGGCCGTCCGGTCAACGACGCCGATGCGGGCGCGCAGGGTGTCCAGGGTCTGGAAGCTCGGGGTCTGGCGAAGGTTCGTGACGGACATGGCGGATCCCTTTCAGGGAGGACTGAGGAGGTGGAGTGCCTCGTTGTTGGTATGTCTCCCTGTAGCAGGAGCCATGCCAACTCTGGCTCCCTCGGGGCAGCCCGGGCCCCTGATGACGCCAGTCCCGGTGGCGCCCCGCTCCTCCTGGGGAAGGGCCCTGGTGACAGCAGCCCCACGTGGTGAGTCCTGTCACCAGGTGGCACGCCGTGCGGAATCCATGGGACCTGGCGCGTCGAGGCATGCCCCAACGGCCGCGGGCTGGGCGCGGTCCGGACCCACCGGTATGCTTGCTTGTCATACCAGTTCGTGCACACTCCGCCGCCAGCCGGGCTGTCTCTTCAGCGACGTTTCGTCGTGCGAAGCGGGCGCCGTCGCCTCCACAGCACCCAGGGGCCCAGGAGCATCGGGATCATCGCGAAGCCTCCCGTGGCCGAGCACCCCAGGTCCATTGTCCAGGGGCCCGCCGCCTCATCGCCATCCGGCGTCTCCCCCGGGCCGCCTGTTCCGTCCACCGTGAGCGTGGCCGGCAGGAAGTCCGGGCGTATAGGCAGGATGGGGGCTCTGTTGAGGGAGAGGGCTGGAGCAGAGGGGTCGAGGAGGGCTGCTGAGGGGTGCCACGCGGGCTGTGGGCCGGGCCGGTGGAGAGGCGGTGCAGCCCCTTTCCAAGTCCCCGGAGAAGCGTGATGGATACTGAGGAGGAAGTCATGAAGACGAGGTGGTTGTTACCCGCGGCCTTGCTGCTGGCCATCACGGGATGCGGTGAGCTCACGGGTGGCGCGGAAGGCGAGGTCACGTACGCGGAGGTGCCCAGCCCGAGTGAGCCCGGTGGGGTGCATCCGTTGACACTCGACATCGCGGTGCCAGAGGGGCCGGGTCCCTTTCCCGCGATCGTCTTCATCCATGGTGGCGGATGGGTCATCGGAGATCTGGACGAAAACGGAGAGCGAATCCAGGAAGCGAGCCGGCGGGGCTTCGTCGGGGTGACCATCAACTATCGGCTCGCGAACCTCGATGATGGACACGGCAAGGCCCTCCACCCCTGGCCGGCGCAACTGCAGGACGTGCGGTGTGCGCTCCGGTGGCTCGCCGCGAATGCCGCCACGTACAAAGTGGATACGGCCCGAGTGGGGGTGCTCGGCGGGTCCGCGGGTGGGCACCTCGCGATGATGTCGGCGTACGCCCGGAACGAAGCACGCTTCGAGCCGGACTATTGCCCCTACAGCGAGAACCTCGAGGTGAAGGCCGTTGTGTCCATGTGCGGAGCCGGTGACCCCGCGTCCGTCTATGAGACGACGGACTGGTGGATCAAACCCTACGTCACCCGGTTCCTCGCGCTGCCGGATGGAGCGAAGGTGAGGGATGCGCCCGAGGTCTTCGCTGACGTCAGCAACCTCACCTACATGGGGCACGGGCCCAGGGTGCCACTGCTGATTCTCCAGGGGACGGCGGACACCCTCGTCCTCCCCGAGGTGCAGCGAGCCTTCGCGGTATCGGCTCGATTGCTCGGGCAGGAGGTCCACGTCGAGTACCTCGAAGGCGCGGGCCACGACATCGATGCCACCCACCGGGCGGAGTCGGATGAGCTCATTTGGAGGTGGTTCGGGGAGAGGCTATGACGATGCGCCACTTCATCTGCATGCTCGTGCTGTTGGGAGCGCCGCGAGTGCTGGCCCAATCAGGGGGAGGGGAGGCCCACGCTCCAGCCGAGGACGCCTTCGCTCTCAGGCTGGGGCTGAGCGCCCGGCCGCTCATCGGTCTCAGCGGAGTGAGCGCCATCAGGACGCACACGCTTCGGGACGGGGGTTGGGTAGTCGCGGACGTCGCTCCCTCCTACCGTCTGTCACGACTCTTCGCCGCCGAGCTCGGCCTGTCGGCGATGGTGCCCGTGAAGGACGCGTGGGGGTTTCCGGACTTCCGGCTCGCGGTGACGCCCGCCGCCCGGCTCGACGCCGGGCCCGTCTACGCGCGCATCGGGGTGCCCCTGATGTTCGGGGAGGGCTTCAGTCTGGGCGCTCAGGCCGCGGTGGGCGCGACGCTCTTCGATCGCTTCTACGTGGGAGTCATCGGGGAGGCCAACGTCAGAGACCTGCTGGGGATGGTGGGGCTCGAGCTGGGCGTCCGCTTCGGTGGTCCGAAGCCTCGCATCTAGCTGAAAAGAACAACTTCCGGCAGAGCTGGATGGATTAAAAATGGATGGGCCGGGTCATCAACTGGCAGGCGAACACCTCTGAGTACCAGGCGTTCCTGAGGTGTATAGGCGGGCTGTGGGCCGGGCCGGTGGAGAGCAAGGATAACCTTGAGCGCCTGCAGGGCGAGATTGGCCATATTTGCCGATGGCTGTTTTGCTTTGGGGATGAGGCGTTCTGGGCGGCTGAGGCTTTGGAGGAGGCCCGAAACGAAGCTGCCATGACTCAACGCAAAAACGGGAATCGAAAGAGTCGACAGGTGGGAGAGCGGGCGGAGGGACTGGTGGGCCTCCATCCATCCTGTAAAATCATTCAGGTCGGCCATTTGTCACCCCGGAAGATCAATCAAGTGCGCACCCATGACGCGCAGGTGGTGGACCTCGGCCCCCGGTTGGGCGAGCGCCGCCGGGCCGCCATGGCCCGGGCCCAGGCCGGGCTGGAGTGGGCGCCAAGCCCTGGAGGATGTCCCCAAGGACTCTCCCGACTTCACAGCGCTGAGCGCGTTGCGCGAGCCCTTGAGCTGTTCCAGCACTCAGCGGAAAGCGTCAACGATGAACACGGCCGCGCGCGAGTGATCGATCAACGCGACGCCAGGAGGAGAATCCGGCTTCTTCTGCAAGCCGCCACGTCCCAGGCGAGCAACGGCGCAGAGCGGGATGGGTTCCCCGTCCGGGGGTCGTGCCTCGTAGTACCGGATCATCACATTCGGACCTCCTGTCCAGATTTGTCCGTACAGCCGGGTCAGGGGAGAGAGATAACCAAGCTCTTCGGTCAAATAGCTCTCGACGGGCCCATCCGTGAGGGATACCGGGCTCTGGCTGCTCTGGTTCGCGTCAATCACGATGGATGCACTGTCTCCAGGCCGCAGCCGTAGGATTCTCATTGCCTCCAAGGCCTTCTCCGCGCAGGGCTGAGGGCCGGGGCTTCCATCCGCCCGGAGGGACACACCGGCCCCCGTACAGCCAATCCCCAAGCACGTCAGTGTGATGAGGATGGGGCAGTGCGTTGCTTTCATTGAAACCATGAACCGAAGTCCTTCTTCTCGGGCGTCAGTACAAGCCAACGGAACGAAAACACATACATTCCACTGAAATCAGCGCCGGACGCGGGCTGCCAGCGCACTCAGATCCAACTCGACATACCCCTGCCGAAGCCCTGCGTTCCCGAAGAGTTCCAGGACGAGCATGTCGCCGGTCTTTACCGACTCCGGTGGGGGCAGGTCCATGACGATGGCGATGCGGCCCGTCTCACCGGGTGCAATCGAAGCCGCGGACGCGCGGAGGGCGAAAGGCTTCTTCTCCAGGGTGGCCGCGTCCATGAGTCTCGCCTCCTGTAGCGTCCAGGGCTTTCCGGTCGTCAGATTCGTGATCTGGAAGACGACCGCCGCCCGCCCCCTGGCTGTACGCCCCTTGGGCAGGAGGATGGAGACCTCCGCATCGAGCTCCGGAGTCGGAGGCCGCCATTTTTCTTCCACCCGGAATGGAGTCAACGCGGTCTCGTTGTTGGCCAGGAGTGTGGCAAGCGCGTGTTCAACCGAGGTCTCCTCCCGGCGATAGCGCCAGTTCTCGGCACGCAGCGATCTGTTCTCCGCCTGTCTCGCCCTCAGTTCGACCCGCACGGCCTCGGGAGACTCCGAATCGGGAAAGACATCGATTTGACCATCCACCACGTCCTTGGCCGCGGTCACGGTGAAGGGCAACGACGTGCCATCCGTGAGCGTTACCACCAGCATGAAGCGGTCATCTGGCGCCAGCTCCCGGAGAGGAACGATGACCACGGACCCGCCCCCGACGAGCAGAGGCTCGAAGCGGCCTTCCCACCCGAGCATCCTGGTCCGGGCCGGATCACATGGAAGCTCGAACCGAAGCGTCGTGACCGTACGCGCGGCGACGAACACCTCCGGCACCGCCCTGTCGGGGTCTTTCGAGAGATACAGGTTGCGCCGTACCGGCTGCCACGTGGGTGTCGGCGGTTCTTGGGCTTCCACGAAGAGGGACGCCAGGACAAAGACGACGGGAAGGACCCTCCCGAACTGGCCGAGCGCTCGTGTTTTCATCGTCCAGCGACCTTACCGAGAACGTAGGGAGCGCGTCTATGCGAAAGGGTATACGAACCCTCCACTGCCCTACGTCTGGAGTAAGGCTCCGCGGTATGGGACTTTCCAGTGCTACCCTCCGCAAGAGGGTGAAGCTGGGAATCATCCCCGGGGGTGGAGGGACGCAGCGTGGCGCGGCTGCTGGGGCCGGGGAGGGCGAAGGAGCTGATCCTCACCGGGCGGAGGGTGAACGCGGCCGAGGCCTTCAGCATCGGGCTGGTTGAGCAGGCCGCGTGGGCAGTGCCAGGTGCTCCAAGAGCTGCAATCCGTCTTGCACAGCACGCAGAATTGAGCGCCGTGAAACAGTACCTCGACCGAACCTTCCTCCCGCTGGGGCGTGGCTTCCAGTTCTCCGCCGAGCCGCCGCCGGCGCTCGCGAGCGCCGAACACCTGGCCAGCCGCGACTCCTGGACCGTGCTCGGCAGCGTGCTTGCACGCGTGCGCCAGGGCGACCTGCGCGCGGTCGAGGTCCTGCCGGACCTGATGGCGCGGGACGACGGGGCCCTGGTCTGGAACGCCTGCGTGCAGCTGATCGGCTTCGCCGGGCGCACCTCGTTCGTGCTCGACACGGCCGAGCGCTTCCTGTCCCGGCCGGACGAGCTGGGCATCCAGTGGAGCATCGGCGACCTGCTACGCAACGGCTGCAGCCTGCGCGCGGTGGAGCCCCTGCTGCGGCTGCATGCGGCGGCCACCGACAGGGATGCACGACGGCATGTCGAGCGCTGCCTGTCGACACTGCTGGAGGAACAGCCGGGAGAGCTCGATGACGGCGCCGAGGAGCAGGAGGTTCCGGACCCCGCGTATCCGGAGCCCTTCACCCAGACCATGACGGTGCTGGACCGTGCCGGCCATGCCGCGCAGGTGCGCGAGGCGGCGGCCGAAGTTGCGTCGCGGTTGGCCTCACGCGACCAGGCGGTGACGGCCGGCCTGCCGCTCGACCTGGAAGCGCTGGTCAGGCGCCTGCACGAACGCATCCGCTCGGGCGAGCCCAGCGGCTCGCGCATGGAGTGGGAGCGCATGTGCTTCGAGGCCAGCACCGGCGTCGACTGCACCGCGTTCTACGAGCAAGGGCGACTGCGGCGGCTGGCCGCCCTGGCCATCCTGGAGGACTTCATGGACGCCGGACACGCTGCGGCCTTCGAGCCCGGCGTGCGCTACTTCTTCGGGCATCGCGTCGATGAGTGAGGTGCGCCGTCCATCGGGGACCGCGTCCTCGCGCGTGCAGGGGAGGGAGCGTGGGCTCGGGGGGGAGTGGCTCAGGAGCGCGGTGCCGGGGTGAAGCGCTCGACGAGGACCTGCAGCCGCGCACGCAAGGCCCGCGTTGTGGGGATGTCGGCGCCGAGGCCGCATGCGGCGAGGATGAACACCTCACTCAGCTCCTTGGAGCCAAGCACGGCCTGCGTATACGCGAGCTGCAGCCGGTCATGTCGCTCCATCACCTCCGGCGCCACTCGGTGGCAGGCCGCCTGGAAGGCCGCCGCCATGGGCATGCGCATCCACTCGTCGTAGGGCTCGAGCAGCAGCAACTCCCACAGCGCGAAGAGCTTCTCACGGGTGCTGCCGCCCTTGCGCTCCAGCAGCTGCTCCACCTTTGGGTAGATGGGGTCGAGGATGAAGTCGTACACCCCGCTGAGCAGTTCCTCCTTGTTCTTGAACTTCTTGTAGATGAGCGGCCGCGAGATGCCCGCACGCTGGGCAATGTCGTCAAACGACGTCTTCGCGTAGCCGAACTGCAGAAAGCACGCCTTGGCCGCCTCGAGAATCAGCCTGCGGCGCAGGACGTCGCGCTCGTCCCTCAGGTCTCCGTTCATGACCTGGTGAAAATTGACAGTTTTTGCATATTTTGTAAAGATGACTCCATGGCACGCGTGTTGATGGTCCTCTTCCCCCTCGCCGCCCTCGGCGTGCTCGCCGCGTCTTTCTGGTACGTGGCGCACCGGCTGCGGGTCCTGTTCGGCTTGACGCGGCCGTGGCCCGTGCGGCTTGGCGTCGCGTCCGTGTTCGTCGGTGCTCTGGTCGCCGTCGGGAGCGCCGCGAAGTCCGACAGCGCGGCGGTCGGCGTGCTCAACGTCCTCGGCGGGTACGTCCTGACGTCCTACCTCTTCCTGCTCCTGGCACTGCTCGGTCTCCATGCGCTTCACCGCAAGCGGGGCCTGCCGGCTCCTCGAAGCGGGGTGGCGGCCGTGGCCGTGGCCCTCGGCGTCACGGGAGCCGGCGCTCTTTGGGCGAACCGCCTGTCAGTCGAGGAGACGGAGATTCTGCTCCCCGGGCTCGCGACGGAGGTCGTGGTGATGCACATCTCGGACGTGCACATCGGCCACCACCGCGGGCGGGGCTATCTGGCGAAGGTCGTCGAGGAGGCCAACCGCCACAAGCCGGACGTGGTCCTCATCACCGGGGACCTCGTCGACTCCAGGGCGGCATTCCTACCGGGGGAGCTCGCGCCGCTGTCGGACTTCGACGCGCCTGTCTATTACGTGGGGGGCAACCACGAGAAGGATGTGGACGCCGTGCGCGCGTTCGAATTGGTCGCCCAGCAGGGCGTCCGCGTGCTCCACAACGAGGCCGTGGAGACGCACGGGCTCCAGGTTGTGGGACTCGACTACATGAAGCCGGACGAGGACACCTTCGACATGCACCCCTCGGACGACAAGCGGACCATCAAATCCGTCCTGCCGGGCATCCCATTGAGGAGCGACGTGCCCTCGGTGCTCATGCACCACAGCCCGGTCGGCGCCCGGTACGCCGCCGCTGCGGGCATCGACCTGATGGTGTCGGGCCACACGCACGGTGGGCAGGTGTTCCCCTTCACGCTCCTGGCGGCGCTCATCTTCCCGTTCAACCGGGGGCTGGACCACCAGGACGAGACCCAGGTCTTCGTCTCGCAAGGCGCGGGCACATTCATGGCGCGGGTCCGCGTCGGCACTTCCAACGAGCTCAACCTGCTGCGGCTCAAGCCCGGGAACGCCCCCGTCAGGGTCGCACGGTAAGGCTCAGGCCGGCATGGTGGAAGCAGGCGGTACCTTGATGGGAGGAAGCACCACGATGACTCAGAACCAAACCGGCCGGGGACACGTCGTCGTTGTCTTCGGCTCGACAGGCAGGGCCGGCACCGGTGCCGTCCATGCATGCCTTGCAGAGCCCAGCGTGTCGGAGGTCCGGACCGTCACACGTCGGCCGCTGGGCGTGTCTCACGACAAGCTCAACGAGGTCATTTGCTCGGACTTCGCCAATCTGGGCGGCATTGCTCAGCAACTAAGGGGAGTGGACTGCTGCCTGTTTTGCCTCGGCACGTCGGTGAGGAACGTCAAGGGAGAAGACCAGTACCGCGAGATCCACGTGACCTACGCCCTGGCCGCCGCCCGCACGCTGCTCGCAGAGAGCCCTCACGCGAGCTTTGTCTACCTCTCGGGTGCGGGGACGAAGCGCACGTCCCGAATGATGTGGGCACGGGTGAAGGCCGAAGCCGAAGATGGGCTGGCGGAGTTGAAGCTGGCCCGCCACGTCAACGTGCGTCCGGCCGCCATTCTCCCGATGCAACCGACCGGCGCGACCCGCTGGCTCCTTGCGCCGCTTCTCAAGGTGATTCCGGCTCTGGGGATCAACTCGGTTGATCTCGGCCGGGCGATGCTTCGGGTCGGATTGGACAAGAGCTGGAACGGGAACCGCACGCTCGAGAACGAGGACCTCAAGGCGCTTCTGCGAGAGGGTCCGCAACGTTAGGCGGTTGAGCACTGAGGCCGAGCATCTCGCCAGCCTTGGCGTGCGTCAGCCGTCCCTCAGTAATCCGCTGGAAGACCTCGACGCGGTTCAAGGTGTACCTGGCGATCGGCACCACGCTCGAGGGCGAGAGGGCGTATGCGGCCCTCTGTCGCGTCATTGCTCCCCTCCTGCCCGAAGCCTCTACCGTAGCGTCCTCATGGTAACGGGAGCCCTGCTGACCTTGAAATGAACGGAGCGGATGGGAGATGAGTCTGGACAAACGCGCGCGGGCTCTGGGCCAGTCTCCCTCGAAGAAGAGCGCGGCGCCGCGAGACGACCTGCGCGTGCGCCGCACCCGTCTCATGCTGCGCGAGGCGCTGCTCGCGCTGTTGAAGGAGAAGGAGTTCGACTCCATCTCCGTCCGGGAACTCACCGCGCGCGCGAAGGTCCGCCGCAGCACGTTCTACCTGCACTACCAGGACAAGGACGCGTTCCTCACCCAGCTCATGAAGGAGATGCTCGACGAGTTCTCGCGGAAGGTGGATCCGGTCGAGGGCTCCTCCCAGGAGCCCATCTGGGACGCCATCATGCGTTGGTTTCAACATGCCGCGGCGCACGCGGAGCTGTACCACATCCTGTTGGGGCGCAGCGGGATGAGGGCCCACGCCATCCAGATGCGGGGCTACATCGAGAAGCTGATGCTTCCCATGTTGGAGGAACGCGTCCGGGCTCGGGACCATGCGATTCCAGCGGAGATCCAGAGCCGGTTCCTGGCCTCCGCGTTCATGGGCGTGCTGGAATGGTGGTTGGGACGGGGGCAGCCGCCCTATTCCGCCAAGGAGATGGGCCAATGGTTGTTGGCCCTCTCGGGCTCTTCCCTCCTCTTCGCGCCGGGCGAGGGCGTGCCTCAGTAGGCGCTCCAGGAGAGGAGTTCATTCTGGCCACTCGATGCGGACATCGTCACTGTCTGGATAGGCCACGCACGGCAACACACAGCCCTCGGCCTCGTCCTCCGGCGTGAGCCCCTCGAGGCTCTTCATCCTCACGCTCCCGCCGAGCTTCTTCATCTTGCAGGTGCCGCAATCCCCGATGCGGCAGGAGTAGGGCGCGCTGAGCGCGTGGGCCTCGGCCGCTTCGAGGATGGAGCGTCCTGGCTCCACGATGATGGGGATCTCCCGGGTGCCCCGGACGAGGACCACCCGGCGCACTTCGTTCGCCAGGTCCGTCAGGGTGCTGTTGACGACGAACTTCTCCGAGAACACCTGCGCCTTGGGCACGCCCACTCGCTCCAGGGCCTGGTGCACGTTCTCCATCAATCCACCCGGGCCACACAGGTAATAACTGGCCTCCTCGGGATGCCCACTGGTGAAGAGTGAGCACAGTTCGGCGGCGCGCTCCGGGGTGAGCAGTCCCACGGGCCCGTGGAGGGCCGGGTCCGCGTGCTCGAGCACGTGAGTGAGCTGGAACCGGGGGGCATGGCGTTTGCGCAGTTGCTCCAGCTCTTCCCGGAAGAGGATGTTGTCTGCATCGGGGTTGCAATCGATGAACGTCACCCGGCTACCAGGCTCGTGGTGCAACAGATTGCGGGCGAGCGCGTAGAGAGGGGTGACGCCGCTTCCGCCGCCAATCAGGACGAGGTGCCGGCGGCCGGCGGGCTCCGGTTCGCAGGTGAACTGGCCCGCGGGAGCGGAGAATGTGAGCGTGTCACCGGCCTTCACGGCCCCCGTGAGGAAGTTGGAGACGGGCCCGTTCTTCGTGCGCTTGACCCCGATGGCCAGTCCCTCGTCGAGCGAGGGGACACTGGTGAGCGAGTAGCAACGGAAGTACTTCTGTCCCGAGAGCTCCACCTCAAGCGTGAGATATTGCCCAGCGCGGTAGGGGATGGGGGTGAGCGTGGGCTCGAAGCGCAATTGCACGGCGTGCGGCGTGAGCCGGTCCACGGCCTTCACGGTGAGCCGCACCTGACCGGGTTGGGGAGCGGCACTCGGGGAGACGGACGGCACGGGCCGGGCGCGCGGCTTGGGCGTATACACCACGGACATGTGGCTGGCGCCGAGCATTCCGTAGGCGTGGGGCTCCAGGGAGGCCACGCGCAGGTCGGGGAAGCGCTCGTACAGGAGGGGAATGGCGACCTTGACCTCCAAGCGCGCGAGGGCGGCGCCAATGCAGCCATGCAGGCCGTGCCCGAAGGAGAAGTGTCCCTTGGGATTGCGCTCGGCGATGAAAGCGTCGGGCTGGTCGAAGCGGGTCTCGTCCCGGTTGGCCGAGCCCATGACGGGCAGGACGAGGCGCCCCGCGGGGATGACGGTTCCCGCCACCTCGATCTCCCGGGTACTGGTCCTGCCGATGGTCTGAACGGGAGCGCGGTAGCGCAGCACCTCCTCGGTCAGGGAGGGAAGGAGCTTGGGATTTGTCCTCACCTGCTCGATGACCTGGGGGTGCTCGCTCAAGGTGCGGACGATGTTGGTCAGCAGGTTCGTCGTGGTCTCATGGCCGCCGAGCAGCAGCAGGATGCCGAAGTCCACGAGCTCCCGGGTGGAGAGCTGCGCGCCCTGGTCGTGGGCCTGGACGAGACCACTCATCACGTCCTGACCGGGCGAGGCGCGCTTGCGCTCCAGCAGTTTCTCCACGTAGGCGGCCATGGCCCTCATGCCCTCGTACTTCGAGAGGGTCTTGTTGTCGCGCTCCGCCCGGGTCTCCTCGAGGATCTGGTCCGACCAATGGCGGAAGTCGTCCTGGTCCTCCACGGGAACGCCGAGGATCTCCGCGATGACCGTGGCGGGGATGGGACCCGAGAAGGTCTCGATCAGGTCCATTTCCCCCTCATGGCCGGCCTCGGCCCGATCGAGGACCCCGGTGACGATCTCGCGCACGCGGGGCTCCAGCCCCTGGACATAGCGCGGCGTGAAGACCTTCTGGATGAGCGAGCGCAGCTCGGTGTGCCGCGGCGCGTCCGAGAAGTTCATCGTGTCCGTGAAGTACGGCCGCTCCGGCGGAAAAGGCATCCGGGAGGAGAAGGAGGCGGGATCCGAGAAGACGCGCTGGACGTCGTTGTAGCGGAAGACATACCAGACACCGGTCTCCGGATCCTCCCACACGGGCTTGTCGCGGCGCATCTCCGCATACCAGGGATAGGGATTGAGGAGGAACTCTCGATGAGATTGCAAGGCTGTCTCTCGAAGCGGTGGCTGGCGAAGAAGCGCGTGGCGTCAGCGGGGAGGGCCCGCGCCATTCGTCAGCGGAGTGAGGACCCTGCTTTCTCATCGGGCCGGGACGCGGACAACGAACAGTCCCGCGAGGGGCGCCTCTTATCGGACACCTCCCCCCGGAGTGTCTCGCATCTCCAGCCCCTCGACGCGTATAGGCGGGATGGGAGCCGTGTTGAGGGAGAGGGCTGGAGCCGAGGGGTCGAGGAGGGCTGCTGAGGGCTACAGTTCAACGTGGAGCAGCAGGACTTCCTGCGCAGCCCTAACAGCCGGGTTTCACCCGGATCCACCGGCCGTAGTGATCGGAGTGGGTATAGAAGGGCCACTTGCGCACGCCGGTCGTCGTCTTCCACGCGGGAGCCCAGCCGCTGTAGGAGAGCTGGGCGGGCGCACAACCCCCAAAGGCCCCGGGCTTCCCCAGGAGCACGGTGTCGTAGTCCGCCTTCACTCCCGTGGCCATGCCATTGGGACCCGCGTCCACGGTGCCGCCCACCCAGTTGGACTGGAAACCAGCGGTCTCGTAGCCACCCATCACGGCGCTCATCACGGCATAGTCATAGGGCTCATGGAAAGACGTCTGGGCGGAGGCCTGCACCAGCAGCTGATAGCCTCGCGAGGCGCTGGTGTTGCTGGCGAAGTCCGAGTTGAAGTCGCCCCCGAAGAGGATGGCCGAGGGTGGATAGCTCGTCGTGTTGGCGTTCACCTGGTTGCGAATGTAGGCCAACGACTGCTTCATGTTGGAGATGCGCGAGGCGTCCGAGGCGGCGTCTCCCTCCAGGTGCCCCTTGTTCCCGTAGGTGAAGTGCGTGTCGAAGACATAGTAATACTTCCCCTCCTTGGCGAAGAGGGCGCCCCAGACCCCCTTCTCCTTGTGCACGTCGACCCCGTTCACATCGGTGAAGGGCTGGAGGGTGAACTGCTTCACCAGCGTGGTGCCGCTCTTGTAGAACATCACCAGGCCGCTGCAGTCGTTCTCGATATCCCAGGTGTCATCACAGTAATAGCCACTGGGGGTGAGCAGGGTGAAGCCGCGCGAGGCCATGTTCTGCTTGGGACCGTCCTCGATGATGTCGTCATAATCCCAGGCCTCCTGGTACAGGACGACGTCCGCGCACTTCGTCACCTTCCCCAGGCTCTGCTCCATCTCGTCCCCGAAGTCGTAGACGAAGGGCACGTTGTGGAAGATGTTGTAGGACGCCACCGAGAAGAAGCCCGAGTCACTGCACGTCTCGTTGAGCTGCCAGCCGGGTGTGAGGGACGGATTGAAGTACTCGTCCTCCTCCATCTCGTCGTACCAGGCCTTGGGGTTGTTCGAGTAATAGGCATCATACCCGGCCCACACCGGGCCCCCGAGCAGCAACGCCACCACCGCGGGCAGCAGGCGGTGATTTCCGTGGTTCTTGTGCGACTTCATGGGCTGGCTCCCCCGCGCGCCCGCGGTCGGTCCTACTGCAGGTGGTATTTCTCGAAAAGCTGCTGGTCGATCCCCGGCATGCGCTCGCGCAGCTGCTCCGGCGTGAGGCCCACGCGGGTCAGTTGTTCCAGGAGTCGATCTCGCTCCTGATTGAAGGCCCGCAGGCGCTCGTCCCGGTCCTGCTGCTCCAGCTGGTGCTCGAGGTAGCGCCGCGTGGTCTCGGGGCCCGCGTACTGCTCCAGGATGGCCTGTCGTTGTGCGGGCCCGAGAGCGCCCGCCGTCTCGTGGAGCCGCAAGGCGTTCTTCGCCAGGTCGAGCGGCTCCACCACCGAGGCCAGCGCGACGCCGTACTCCTGCTCGACGTGCTGGAGCGCGCCCTCGTAGGTGGCGATCCGCTGGGCGGGGGTCAGACCGGGGTCGTTGACGAGCGCGTCCACCTGGAGTGGCAGCCGCACCAGCTCGTCCGAGAGTCCGAAGAGCCGCCGCTCGACGTCCGGGCCCACCAGCTCCCGGCGCTCCTGCCGGAAGCGCTCGTAGGCCGCGTGGAACGCCTCGCGACTCGAAGCGGACGGATTCCCGAGGACATGCCGCGTGGCGGCCTCGTCCACCCGCTCCAGGGACTCCCAGAAGCGCGCCTGGGACGTCCCCTCGGGGAGCGAGAGCCGCTCCTGGAGCAGCGAGAAGAGCAGGTCCCGGCAGAACGCCTCGGCGTCGGGACCCGTGAGACCGAGCCGCTCCCGGTGGGCGGAGAGCTCCTCCACATGACGCCGCACGAGCCCACAGCGCCGCTCGAGGAGACCCTGGAGGAGGCGGCCCGGCGCCAGGGCGAAGTCTCCCCGCGAGGAGACACGCTCATAGCTTCGGCCCAGCGAGGCCCGGACCTTCGCCACCAGCACCCGCAGCTCGAGCTCCCGCGCATCGAGGCTCGCGGACGCGGTCGGCGCACCCCACGCGGTGGGGGAGGCCACACGGCTATCGGGTCCATCCGAGGTGGACGGAGTCTGGGGGACCACCGGGGAGTCGGCGGGAGACCGCCAGGTCACCCACCCCGCCAGGACCATTCCCACCAGGACGCCCAGAACCCTCACGTCCATCCGCATGGGAGCCCCCCAGATTTGAGAGCTCCCGGGCAGGTGGAGAGGGCCGCGGTGCCCGCTGTAGCCAATCCTAGCAGAGGGAGGGAGGTTAGCACGGCCTGGAGTGTGATGAGATGCGCGGGAGAGCATCCGGTTCATGGCGCGCCGATGGTCGGCGACCCTCCGGAGCCCTGGGGGCGCGCGATGATGTCGTCGAACAACAACAGCCACGAGCCGGTGAGGAACGAGTATCTGGACCAGGTGCGCGAGCAGCAGCAGCGCGTGGAGGTGGACCTGAAGGCGCGCAAGATGGTGGCGCCGGCGCAGATGCCGATGGGGCAGCGCGCCCGGGCACTCGCCATCGCGGCCCCTCGCGAGATTCCCGGCAACGCCGTGGACGTGCGCATCACCGGCTTCTGGCGGTGGAAGACGGTGGTGGTCCCCCCCAACGCCTATGTCGTGCACACCCGGCGCGGCCACACCCAGCCCCTGCACATCGGCCTGGGGGTGTCCTTCCGCTTCGACCCGGCGACGGACTCGTTCCTGGTCGTTCCGGGCGCCATGCAGACCATCCTCATCAACGCGCACTGCATCTGTCGCGAGCTGCAGGGGCTGCTGGTGCAGGGCTACGTGCAGTGGATCATCGAGGACTTCGCCACGGCCTACAAGAAGCTCGACTTCACGGACGCAGAGGAGCCCATGCGGGTGGTGAACGTGCAGCTGCGCGAGCAGGCCGAGGCGGCCATCAAGGACAAGGTGGCCACCATGAGCATCGACGCGGTGCTCTCGGACAAGCAGCCCATCATCGAGGAGCTGACGGCGCGGCTGCGCCACGTGGCCGAGGGCCTGGGCGGCGGCGACAAGGGCCTGGGTCTGCGCATCGTCACGGTGCAGGTGAAGGAGGCGGTGGTGAGCTCGGGACGGCTGTGGGAGAGCCTCCAGAAGCCCTTCCGGGCCGAGCGCGAGCGCGTGGCGCGGCTGGCCACGCTCGAGACGGAGGAGGCCATCGCCCACCGCGAGCAGGAGGTGGAGCAGGCGCGCGAGCGGATGCGGCTGGAGAGCGAGGGCGAGCTGGCGATGCTGCGCGCGCGCAAGGAGGCGGAGGCCTACGATCGGGAGCAGGCCGAGCGCATGCGGCGACAGCAGCGCGAGGAGGACGACGCCCGGAAGCTGGCCCTGGATCATCAGCAGACCGCCCTGCAGAACGCCGAGCTGGAGAAGGCGCGGCTGGCGGTGGAGGCGGAGCTGGCGAAGCTGAAGCAGGAGGTGGAGGCCGCGCAGCGCAAGCGCCAGGCCCTGGCGGCCATCGACGTGCTGGACACGGAGCGGGCGGCGGCCAACCGGCAGGCGCGCGCGGAGCTGGAGTTGCAGGACGACCGCCAGCGCATCCTCAACGGACTGACCCCGGCGAACCTCCAGGCGAGGCTGGTGGAGCTGCTGCCCGCCATCGCCGAGAAGCTGCCGCAGCCCCAGGAGCTGCGCTCGGTGACCATTGGCGGGGCCGCGGGCGCCCAGGAGGGTCAGGCGCTGAGCACGCTGGTGGCTCAGATGTTGGCGCTCGCGGGGGCGCTCAAGCCCGAGTCCGGGCGCCAGGAGCCCTGAGCTCTATCGGCTCGTGACACGAAGTTCAGTTGGAACCCTTGTCTGGCGCGCCTGGGGGCGCGATTCTCACGCCCGCGGGTCGCCGCCACTTCTCTGAACGAAAGGAAGTCCATGAAGAAGCTCCTGATGCCAATCACGATGCTGACCCTCGCGGCGTGCGGTGCACCCACTGAAGGGACGGATGACACAACGGGCGCCGTGGAGCAGGGCGCTGGCGGCTGCAACGGCAGCTGTGTCAACAAGAGCCCCATCACCACCGGCTGCGACAACGACTCCGTGGCGGTCTACAACCAGCAGGCCCCCATCTACGGGGCCGTCGGCTCCGCCGGGGGCAACGGCGCCTACCTCGGCTATGTCGAGCTGCGCTGGTCCGCCTGGTGTCAGGCCAACTGGGCCCGCGTCGTGGTGACGAACTCCGCCATGCGCGGCAAGAACGTCGAGGTGGTCCTCCAGGAGTACAACTACGGGGGACGCGTGTTGCAGTGGTTCACGGTTCCCAGCAATGCCCCCATCCCCTACTACATCTGGACCGGGATGTGGGACGGCCAGGTCGACATGCGCGGCTGCGGCTGGATTGAGTGGGCCAACCAGGCCAATTGCACGAACTGGGGCTGAGTCACCTCGTACGCGTAGGCGGGATGGGGGCCCTCTTGAGGGAGAGGGCTCTTCATTCAGTAGGCGATGCGGCGGTCCTCCGCTCGTGACAAACGCTCCAGCGCCAACGCTCCGCGTGCTCCAGCTGCCTGCTCGTCGGCGGGGAGGCGCGGTGTCCCGTGGCGTCCTGCCACACTCCCTCCGGTTCGAGGCAAAGCCCTGTGAATCCGGGTACCTGAAGGGCTCCACGCCGTCAGCCCTGGCGTTCCGCCACAGCAGGCCGTGGGCCCCCTGACGGACAGGCGCCAGAGCCCGCTGCATGGAAACGCCGCCATCCACTTCCACGGCCCCTACCCGGCATGTCAGCCGAAAAATATAGAACCGTCATTGGTGGGGCTTCATCCCTCACCAATGAGAGCTCACTTCATGAAATGGAAGTCTTTACTCCTGGGAGTACTGATGCTGGCGGCCTGCCAGGAATCAGCGACTCCTCCTCCCGCCGTGGACTCCTCTCAGATCACGGCATTCGTTGACAGCCCGCAGGGTGCCTGGACCTCGCAGACAGAGGCCATGACGTACACCCGCAGCTATCACACGGCGACGCTGCTACCCAATGGCAGACTCCTGGTCTCCGGAGGTTATGGAGGAGGAGTGGGCTCGACCTCCTCGTCCTACATGGCCAACGCGGAGGTGTATGACCCGACCGAGAAGCGGTGGCTGATCTGCCCGTACGGCATGAGCATCTACCGCGCGTGGCACACGGCGACGCTGCTGCCCAATGGCAAGGTCCTGGTCGCGGGGGGCTACGATGGGGCCGGCCCGGGCCGCACCGCGGACCTGTACGACCCCGCCACCAACATGTTCTCGGCCACCGGCGCCATGGCCATCAACCGTGAACAGCACACGGCGACGCTGCTGCCCAACGGCAAGGTGCTCGTGGCCGGCGGCCTGAGCTCCACCAGCCTCGCCATCGCCGAGCTGTATGACCCGGCCACGGGGACGTGGTCCTCGGCCGGCACCATGCCCAGCATCCACAGCCAGCACACGGCGACGCTGCTGCCCGACGGCAAGGTGCTGATCGTCGGGGGTTATGGCCAGGCCTCCATCTACTCCAGGGCGGCCGAGCTGTACGACCCCGCCACCAACACATGGTCCACCACGGGCGGCCTGAGGGTGGGCCGCCGCTACCACACGGCGACGCTGCTGCCCAACGGCAAGGTGCTCGTGGCCGGCGGCTACGATCCCACCGTCGCGCTCTCCAGCGCGGAACTGTACGACCCGGCCACCGGGACGTGGTCTCCGGCCGGCACGATGTCCGTTGTGCGCGCGGGCCACACGGCCGCGCTGCTGCCCAATGGCAAGGTGCTGCTGGTCGGCGGGTACAACACCATGAACTCCTCCGTCTATGAGACGGAGCTGTACGACCCCGAGACCGGGACGTGGACCCAGGGGCCCCCGCGCTCGGGAGGCGTGGGCGCGACCGCGACGGTGATGCCCGATGGGCAGGTGATGCTGGTCAACGGCTTCGCCGGGGCGCTGTACGAGCAGGGGGGAGCCGCTCGGAAGCCCGCGGGGAGCATGACGGCCGCTCGTGCCTCGTCCACGGCGACGCTGCTGCCGGATGGCCAGGTGCTGGTGGTGGGAGGCCAGGGGGATAGCGGGGCCCTCGCCTCCGCCGAGCGCGTGGATCCGGCATCCGGGACCTGGAGCTCCGCTGGCACGATGTCCGAGCCGCGCCAGTTCCATACGACGACGCTCCTGCCCGATGGCCGGGTGCTGGTGTCTGGCGGCTCCGGCGCCTCCCAGGCGTCGCTCGCCTCGGTGGAGCTGTACGATCCCACCTCGGTGACCTGGTCCTCGACGGGCGCCCTGGCCGAGCCGCGCTCGCGGCACACGGCGACGCTGCTGAACGACGGCCGGGTGATGGTGGTCGGCGGCAGGAGCGGCACGGGGACGCCCCTGGCCTCGGTGGAGCTGTATGACCCCGAAACGGGAACCTGGAGCCCCACGGGCCCGCTGGCCGTGGCCCGCGAGGGACACATCGCGGTGAAGCTGTCCACGGGCAAGGTGCTGGTGGCCGCGGGCACGGGTGCCTCCGGCGCCCTGACCTCGGCGGAGCTGTATGATCCAGCCGCTGGGACCTGGAGCACCGTGACGGGCCTGACCACGGCACGCACGGGGGCCACGGCGGCGCTGCTGCCCAATGGCATGGTGCTGGTGGCCTCGGGACAGGACTCGGCGGGAGGGCTGCTCGCCTCGGCGGAGCGGTACGATCCCCAGTTCAACAAGTGGTACGCCGCGGGCACCCTGGCGGCGGGACGTGTCCAGGCGGTGGCGACGAGCCTCCTCGATGGCCGGGTGATGGTGAGTGGTGGCTACCAGCAGGCGACCGGCCCGGGGCTCACGTCCGTGGAGCTCTACGACGCGAAGACGGGCACCTGGGGGACGAGCCCGGCCTCGCTGGCGGCGGGCAGGTCCTCTCATGCCGCTGTGCTGCTGCCCGATGGCCAGGTGCTCGTCGTGGGAGGCGCGGTGGGAAGCTCCGTCCTCGCCTCGGCCGAGCTCTTCGACGGCGTGGTGACGAACGGCGCCTGGCGCCCCACCGTCTCCCTGCCCGACACCGTCATCCAGGGAATGCCCTTCACCGTGAGTGGCACGGGCCTGCGTGGCATCTCCGAGGCCTGTTCGGGCACCAGCGGTTCCTCGCCCTCCAACACCCCGGTCGTGCGGCTCATCCCGGTGGGCGGTGGTGCCATCACGCGCCTGGGGCTCTCCAGCATCTCGAGCACGTCGCTGAGCGCCGTCATGCCCCTGCTGAAGTCGGACCACTACCTGCTGTCGGTGAGCGTGAACGGCATCACGGGCGGGCGGGTGATCCGGGTCGGTCCGGGCCCCGTGTCGGCGAAGGATCTGGCGTTCACGACGGCCGAGGACACGGCGTGGGCGGTGACGCTGTCGGCCAGGAGTCATGATGGCAGCCCCCTCACCTACACGGTGGTGTCCAACCCGGCGCACGGAACGCTCTCCGGGACCGCGCCCGACCTGACGTACACCCCGGCGGCCAACTACAACGGCAGCGACTCGTTCACGTACCAGGCCAGTGATGGGACCAACGTCTCCAACGTGGCCACCGTCGCCCTGACGGTGACGTCCGTGCCCGATGCGCCGGTGGCGCAGAACGTCACCGTCGTGGCCGGAGCGAGCGCGGCCACCCCGGTGGGCCTGGTGGCCTCGGATGGGGATTCCAACACGCTCACCTACACGGTGGTGTCCAACCCGGCGCACGGGACGCTCTCCGGCTCCGGCTCCATCCTCACGTACAACCCGGCGAGCGGTTACACCGGCTCCGACACTTTCACGTACAAGGCGAGTGATGGGACGCTCGAGTCCGGAGTGGCCACGGTGACCCTCTACATCTCCAGCGTGGCCAGCGCGAGCTACGACACCACGCTCAAGGCCCCCCGGTGCTCCAGCCCGGCGGGGGCTTGCGATTCGGGAACGCTGCTCAACGGCATCGGCAACGTCGGCCCCGAGCCGAACCGGCCCAACACCCTCGCCGGCAGCCCGTGCACCGATGGTGTCATCACCGGCACCTACCACTATTACGTCGCGTCGCTGGACCGGCTGAAGGTGTCGACGCTGGACGGCTCGGCGCTCGCACCGGGCAAGACGGCGAAGATCGAGGCCACGGTCTGGTCCGTCAGCCTGGGCAACGAGAAGCTGGACCTGTACTACAGCGCCAGCACCACCAGCCCGAGCTGGATCTACATCGGCACGGTGTCACCGACGGCGCGGGACGCGCAGGTGCTCTCGCTGACGTACACGCTCCCATCCGGCTCGCAGCAGGCGGTGCGCGGCGTCTTCCGCTACGGAGGCTCCCCGTCGACGTGCGTCACGAGCAACTACAACGACTATGACGACCTGGTCTTCCCCGTCACCACCAGCACCGCGGACGTCATGCCGCCCACGGTGTCCCTCACGGCGCCGGGCGCGGGCACGACGCTGAGCGGGAGCGTCAACGTGACGGCCAGCGCTTCGGACAACGTGGGGGTCAACCGGGTGGCGTTCTACGCCGGCTCCACGCTGCTCGGCACCGTCTACTATGCGCCGTACCAGGTGAGCTGGGACACCACGGCCGTGGCCAACGGGAGCTACACCCTCTCCGCCCGGGCCTATGACTCGGCTGGCAACATCGGCTACAGCTCGAACGTCACGGTCACGGTGAACAACGCCGTCATTCCCCCGGGCCCCACGGCCACCTACAACGCCACGTTGAAGGCGCCCCAGTGCGCCACGCCCGGGCCCTCGTGCGACTCGGGCACGTTGATCAACGGCCGGGCCCAGCTCGGCCCCGAGCCCAACCAGCCCAACACCCTCGGCGGCACGTGCGCCGATGGCACCGGCGGCAGCTACCACAGCGACGAGTCGTTGGACCGGCTGCGGGTGGGCACGGAGGATGGCTCGGCCATGGCGCCGGGCAAGACGGTGAAGATCGAGGCCACCGCCTGGGTGTACTCGAGCTACAACTCGGACAAGCTGGACCTGTACTACGCCGCCGACGCGAGCAACCCGAGCTGGGTGTACATCGGGACGATCACCCCCACGGCGAGCGGGAGCCGGGTGCTCTCGGCGACGTACACGCTCCCGGCGGGCACGATGCAGGCGGTGCGTGGCGTCTTCCGCTACGGAGGCAGCGCGAGCTCCTGCCCCGTCGGGAGCTTCACCGACGTGGATGACCTCGTCTTCGCCACGCAGTAACGGTCACTGAGGCCCGGAGACGGGCGTCCCCGGGGCCCGCGTGGCCCCGGGGGTTCAGCCCGCGTCAGGCCCACGTCCGGCGCGGAGGCGGTAACGAATCGGCCGCGCGCCGGGGTGATGGCGCGCGCCCGTCGTCGGGGGCTCCCCCAGCGTTCAGCCTTCGGTGCGTGGAAATTTGTCCGCGCGGCCGTCGTCATACAGCACGGTCAGCCCGGTCACCTTGCCGGAGGCATCCTTTTCGATGCGGAGGCGGAGGATGTCCATGCCGTCATCGAGCATGAGGGTGTCCGCAGTCATTGGAACCACCCGGACCTTCATCCCGGTTTGCTTCCGCTCGTACCAGAGCGAGCCGTTCTCATAGCGCAGCGTGCGCGGCCCATAGCCCCCCCCCGCGAAGCTCTTCAGCACCTCGGCGGTCAGCGTCACTGGGCGAGCCATCGCCTCCACCTTCTGAAGGGACCACGACAGCCGCTGCTTCCGCGCGTCGTCCTTGGCCTGGTTCTGCAGCTTCTTCAGCGCATCCAGGTGGGCCGCTTCGAGCGCCTTGTCCGCTGGGACCTGGATGTCCGGAGCGATGCCCGTGCCCTCCCAGTTGGTGCCGGTGATGGGATTCACCGCGCGGCCAAAGGGAACGAAGGCCAGCAGGTGCACGTCCGCCAGGAAGTGGGCATTGACCGGATGGGCGCCGCCACCCGTCGTCTCGCCCACGATGGTGGCACGCTTGAGGTTCTTCAGGTCGTAAGTGAACTCCTCGGCCGCTGAGAACGTGCGCTGGCTGGTGAGCACGTAGACGGGGACATCGGTCATCCGCTTGCCGGCCACGTGGGCCGAGGTCCAGAACTGCTGCGTGACGTTCCCCTTGCGGATGTAGAAGTTGTTGAGGTGCGTCGGCTGGTCGAAGAAGTAGCTGGTGATGAGCTGCACCATCGACGGATCGCCACCACCGTTCTTGCGCAGGTCGATGATCACCGCATCGGAGTTGCTCAGGAAGTTCATGGCGGAGATGGCCGTCTCTCCGGCGAGCTCCGCGCCAACGAAGCCGCGCAGGTCGAGGTAGCCCACGTTGCCTGCCAGCCGCTCGACCTTCTCGAAGCCGAAGTTCACGGAGGCCAGCTCGCGGCGGAGCTTCTCGCGGGTGGCGGGACTGGGCGGTCCGCTGGAGTCCAGCTCCGGGGGCTGTGAGGGCGCGTAGCGGACGCCCAGGTGCTTGTCCTTGCTCACCTCCCGAAGGTCGCGGGTCAGCACCTCCGCCAGCTCGGCTGAGTTGGCGATCTTGTCGTAAGCGCCCGCCTTCAGCTTCTGGCGGATGCCTGCTTCCATCTTCTTGGCCACATCCGGGAAGACGTAGTGCTCATTCAGCGCCGCCGAGACGCGATCCACGATCTTCGCGCGCATTGCCGCGTCCACCGGCTCGCCCGGGCCGGACCGTGGTTGGGCCTGAGAGGCGCCTGTGAGCAACAGGGCTGCTGACAACACCGCACCCATCCATCCACGCAACCCGCCGCTCGAGAGGGTGTCAAAGAACTTGAGCCCGAGAGGGTGTCAAAGAACTTGAGCCGCACGACCCGGCACGACACGCGGTGGGAAGGAGAAGAGAGGAAAGCGCGCCGAGAAATCCCCCCGTCTCCACCGCTCCGCCGCCTCTCGGAACACCGCGACAAAGGCCCGGTACTGCTCGCGTAGCTCCTTCAATGCCTGGCGCGTGGAGGCATGCCCCACTGGCCGCGGGCTGCGCTTGAGGTGCTCGGGCCGGGTATGAGGGTGCTGTGCTCGCACAGCCCGTTCCCCCAACGCAGGCGTACCCCGTCCTCGGGCTTCGGCTTCCACCTCCTCCAGAAGGTTTCGCACCGCCCGCTGCCTCTCCTCCTCTCCCAGTCCTTTCCAACACGGCAGGGGCGCCACCTCCAACTCCACTGGCTCGGCCCACTCCTCGGCGAAGCGCCCCTCCCCCGCGGTCATGTCCTCGCTGCCCCGTTTGCTCCAGCGCTTCGTCCAGTTGAACCACCGGAACAGCCGCCGCGCCGGTCCCAACAACTGCGGCAGACACGTGAGGCCCGGCCACTCGGTGCACTTCTCCACCAACCCCTCCTTCACCCCATGGGCCAACACGTAGCGCAGCCGTCCCACCAATGCCTCGTCGTCCAGCACCGGCTCCGCCGAGTAGCGCCTCTCCCAGAAGCCTCCACTCCAGTCCACCAACTGCCCCACCTTCCTGGAGAGGTTGGCGCGCAGGTACTGCATGAAGCTGGCAAGCGCCGCTCCCCGAGCCCACACCAACAGGTGGAAGTGGTTGGAGGCGAAGGTGAAGGCATGCAGCCTCACGCAGCCGGCGCTCTGCTGCACGGCTCTCGCCAGCACTCCCCCCACCACCTCGTTCATCTCCGCGCCAGGTCGTAGCAGCAGCCTTCCCTGGAAGCACCTGGACGTGACGAAGTAGTAGCCCTCCTCCTGGAACATCCTCAGCGGCCAGCCCATCCCTCTCCCTCCATACCGTACCGGCCGCGAGGTCAATGCACTCCGCAGGCCATCCGCAAGTCCTTGGAAAGACTTGGAGGCCGCGAGATTCACCCGTCCACGCCGAGTCTCGTTCGCGTTCGCGTCCCGCTTATCGAGTTCTTTGACACCACCTCGGAGTTCTTTGACACCACCTCGGACACCACCTCGCCACCTCCGGCCATTGCGCGCCATCACCGCATAGGTGAAGGCGAAGGGGATGGGCCCCAACCACAAGGGGACGACCGCCCGGAAGCCGAGGGCTTCAGGCCCACGGGTGGCTCGCCCTGGTACTCGTGGAAGGCCTTGTCACTGAGCGTCGCTCGCGAATCTCGAAATGGGTTGAATTCATCACCTCCACGCCCGTCTCTTGCGGCCGCACTCAACACCTCCGCCGATGCACGGCGGACATCCGCTCCGAGGGGGGCACCCTTGCAATCTTGTGTTTCGAGAATCCTTTCCTGCTGCCTGACGGTGTGCCTCACGCTCGCCGTGCTGCTGCCCGCGTCCGCCCTGGCGATGGACGGCGCGGCCTTCGAGCAGCTCCACGCGCGCGTGAAGAAGGAGGGCCTCTCCGATGCGAAGATCACCGTCCTGAAGACCGCGGCCTCCACCAACACCTTCACCTGCGAGCAGGTAGCGCGTCTGGCCAGCCAGTTCTCCTTCGGCGATGACAAGCTCGAGGCGCTCTCGGCGCTCAAGGGGCGCATCGAGGATCCAGAGAACAAGGCCAGGCTCGTCAACCTCTTCAGCTTCGACGACGAGAAGGCGAAGGCCGAGCAGCTCCTGGCCGACCTCCAGAGGGCCACGCCCGCCCCCTCCAGCGCCGCGCCGGCCCCCGGCAGCGCGTCCGCCCTCGGCGGCACCGGCGAGACGACGCCGCTGCTGGTGAACCAGGTGGGTGCCTGGCCGGATGCGGACGCCCGCGCGCTCGTCGCGGCGCTCAAGAAGGAGCGCTTCACCGATGACAAGATGAACGTGCTCAAGACGGCCATCGCCAGCCGTCCCGAGGGCTTCACCTCCGCGCAGATTCAGCAGCTCGTCCCGATCTTCACCTTCAGCGACGACATGGTGAAGGCGGTGACGCTGATGGACGAGCACATGCTCGGCATGACGTCACGCGAGGTGCTCGGGGTGCTGGGCAAGTACTCCTTCAGCGATGACAAGCTGAAGGTGCTGCGCGTGCTCAAGGACGCCATCACCGATGCGGAGAACAAGTTCATCATCCTCGACGGCTTCACCTTCGGTAACGACAAGGAGGAGGCGCGCAGGATTCTCGAGACCATCAAGCCGCGCAGCCCGGTGTACGGCACCATCCGCAGCAAGCGCGTCATCTTCGTGGTGGACGTCTCCGGCAGCATGGAGGCGCGCTTCACCACCAACCGTGGCGAGACGCTCAACCGGCTCCAGTTCGTGCAGCGCGAGCTGCAGTCCGTGCTGAAGGAGCAGCTCCCGGCGGACGCGAAGTTCAACCTCGTCATCTTCTCCTCGGGCGTGCAGACGTGGAAGCCCGGGCTCATCGCGGCCACTCCGCAGTCGGTGCAGGAGGCGGTGCAGTACGTGAGCGGGCTGCGCCAGAACGGCGGCACCAACATCCACGGCGCGCTGGAGAAGGCGTTCGCCGACCCCGAAGCGGACTCCATCTACTTCCTCACCGATGGCATGCCGTCGGAGGGCAAGAAGACGGCCAACGCGGCCATCCTCCAGGACGTGGCCGCCTGGAACGCCCAGCGCAAGGCGGTGGTGAACACCATCGCCTTCCTGATGGGCAAGACCAGCGGTGACAACAAGCCCAAGTCGCGCGAGCTGATGCTCCAGCTGGCCAAGGCCACCGGCGGCGTCTACCGCTCCATCGAGTAGAGCGCGCCGCGCCCATGGGGCGGACCCGAGCAAGGCAGCTCGACCGTGAAGGTGGAGCCGGCTCCCGGGCGGCTCTCCACCCGGATGCTCCCACCCAGGGACTCCACGATGCAGCGGGTGATGTAGAGCCCCAGTCCCAGGCCTCCGGCGTGCCGTTCCGAGGTAGCCCGCTCGAACTTGCCGAACTTGTCGAAGAGATGCGCCTGGGCCTCTGGCGGGATGCCGATGCCCTCGTCGCGCACCACCAGGCGCGCGAGGTCTCCCTCCAGCGCTGCGCGGACGAGAATGGGACGGCCGGCGCCGTAGCGGATGGCGTTGGAGAGCAGGTTGGTGACGACCTGCTCCAGCCGCAGCCGATCCCACCTTCCGGGCACTGGCGCCTCCCGCTCCACCCGCAGCTCCGAGCCCGCCCGCGCCGCCTCGGGGACGAACCAGTCCGCCACCTCGCGCAGCACCTCACCCAGATCCGTCTCCTCCAGCCGCAGGGCCAGCTCCCCCTGGGAGATGCGGGTGATGTCGAGCAGCATGTTGATGAGCGTGGTCAGCTTGTGCACCTGTCGCTGGGCCATGTCCAGGTGGTGTTGGAACCGGGCCGCCCAGGCATCTCCCGCCCACTGCGGGAACTCGCGAGACAGGGCGGTGAGCTTGAGGCTCAGGGGAGTGAGCGGTGTCTTCAGCTCATGGGAGGCCACCGAGAGGAACTCGTCGCGCAGCTTCACCGCGTGCCGGGCCTCGCGGTACAGGCACGCGTTGTCCAACGCGAGCGCGGCCCGGCGCGCCAACTCCTCGGCCAGCGGTAGGGTCTCCGGGCCGAAATGGCGGCCCGAGCGGCAATACATGAAGGTGAGCGCCCCGAAGGTGCGGCCCCGGGCATGCAGCGGCACGGTCAGCACGGAGGTGATGTGGACCCTGCGCAGGAGCGCCAGGGCCGTGGCATTGGGGGCGTAGCGGACGATCATGTCGTCGGTGACGTGGGGCAGCAGCGCTGTCTTCCCGGTCCGGATGACGGACCCCGGTCCGCTGGGCGAATCGAGCCGCAACACCCCGCTCCGGCCCACCTCGTGGAGGAGCTCCACCTGCGCCGGGTCCACGTGGTGCGCCGCCATGCGGCGAAGGGTGCCGTCCGGCTCGACGACATCCAGCATGCAGGCATCCCCGAGCTCGGGCACGGCTTTGCGCACCACCTGGGTGAGCGTGACCTCGTAGTCGAGCGTGCTGCCGGAGAGCTCGCCCACCGAGGCCAGGAAGGCCTGATGCAGCTCGGTGCGCTTGCGCTCGGTGATGTCCATGAAGCTCGCCACCACCGCCCGCAGCACTCCCTGGCTGTCCCGGACGGGCCCGGCGTTGAGGTGCAGGGTCCGACAGGAGCCGTCGGGCTGGCGGTAGAGCAGCTCCACCCCCGTCTGGGCCTTCCCGGTGGCCAGGACGTGGGTAATCGGATACTCCTCCGCGGTATAGGGGCGCCCGTCCGGGTGGATGGCGTGGTAGTGGGCGAACTCCCTCGAGCTCTGGACCTTGAGCAAGGGGTATCCGAGGAGCTGCTCGGCCTCGGCATTGGCGAGCAGCGTCCGTCCCGAGGGTGCTTCGGCGACATATAATCCGCACGGCAACTGCTGAAGGATGGCCTCCAGACGGCAGCGCTCCGCCTCCACCTCTGCCAGCAGCCGCTCCCGCTCCTGCTCGGCGTGCTTGAGCGTGGTGATGTCGGTGATGAATCCCTCCAAGATGGGGTGCGTGCTCCCTGGCACCTGGATTTCCACCCCGCGCCCCCACACCCACCGCTCCTCTCCGGTACGTGTTCGCAGCCGGTAGGTGAGGGTAAAGGGCTTTCGGGCACTGACAGCTGTCTGGACGTCTTCCCACACCCGAGGGATGTCGTCGGGGTGGACGATGTCCTCCCAGAGCACGCGCCGCGCGAGGAAGTCCTCGGAGTTGTAGCCGGTGAGCGGGAGGGCTCCCTCACTGACGTAGACCAGGGGGTAATCGGACTCGTTGAGACAGCGGTAGACCATCACTGGCAGGTTTCCCAGCAGGGTATTCAGCACGCGCTCCCGCTCATGCGCGGCCGCCTCGATACAGTCGACCCGGGCGAGTGCCGACCGCGCTGCCTGCTCGCGCCGGTGGAGCCCGATGCACATTCCCACCTTGGCGCGGAGGAGGTCCGGGGGAATGGGCTCGAACAGGCAGTCCACCAGCTCCAGCCCCCGGTCCCAGCTCGGGTCCGATTGGCCATAGGCGCTCGCTCCGAGGAGGAGGAGGAGGGGGATGTGCCGGGCGCGTTCGTGACCACGCAGGCGATGGGCCACCTTGAATCCCGCGGCCCGGTCGCGGCGCGCATCGACGAGGAGGCAGGCGGGCTCCTGGTCGAGCAGGCCCAGGAGCGCTTCGCTCCAGGGGACGACCTTGAGCACCGGTTGGTCCAGGGGGGCCAGCATGGCCTCCAGGTCAGCCGTCTCCGCCAGGGACAACCCCACGAGCAGGAGTGGGACCCGTGCCTCCTCTGGACGGGTTCTTCTGTCCTCAAGCAGGGACCTTGTCATGCTTTGGGGTCCGGTGTGCGGTTGGGCTCCCCACATCCCCTCTCCTCCCTCCTCTTAACTTGCGCCAGGGAGGGTGATTGGCCAAGCGAGGGCACACCCATGGCCGTCCAGGCTGATGGGAGGAGGAGTGTTCAAGGAGGGGACTGTCATCGGTGCACTGGACGGGAGAAATCTTCGCAACCAGTCCCGTTGGCCCCCCCTCCTCCTTTGCTCGGGCTGCTCCTCGCCTGCTCGCTTGCTCGCCTCGAAAACAAGGACATCCTCGGCCTCGATGTCCTCATGGACATGGGATGGATCGCGACCTACGGCTCGCGAGAGAAGATGCCGGTGCAGATCAGCTTCTTGTCCGAGGGTGGTTCGGGTGCGCCGGCGCCAGACCTGTCGATCGAGGTCGACGACCTGGAAGCGGTCCTCGGCCGAGTGAAGAAGGCAAACATCCCTGTCGAGTATGGCCCGGTCGACGAGCCCTGGGGCGTGCGCCGGTTCTTCGTGCGCGATCCGTTCGGCAAGTTGGTGAACATCCTCGCTCACGCGGAATGAACGCAGGAGCCTGTGCGAACCGGGAGACCTGGGGCCTGAGCGTCGCGTCTAGGCGGGATGGGGGCGCTGTTGAGGGAGAGGGCTGGAGCCGAGGGGTCGAGAAGGGCTGCTGACGGGGTGCCACGCGGGCTGTGGGCCGGGCCGGTGGAGAGGCGGTGCAGCCCCGTTGGTACACGCGCTCGCGCGGTGCCAGCACACATGGGTGCGCCGAAACCCTGGACGTCGGATCGTTCTCACTCATCGTGCCACCTCCCTCGTGTTTCAGCCCAGGCCCTGGAGGAAGGCGACGCTGGGGGCGAAGAAGTAGTCTCCCCCCCTGAGCTTGATGACGTCGCTGAAATCGAAGCCAATGGTTTCGTCCAGGTTTCCGTATGTCTTGCACCACAGCGGACCGTCTGGCACCTGCGTCCCCTGGCCAATCACCCCATCCAATCCACCGTTCATCTTGACGAAGTGGATCGAGTTGGCCCAGGCGGATTGGATGAACTCGAGGATGTGGGCGTGGAATGGGCAGCGGGCTCCCCCGGTGTCCTGCTCGTAGTCGAAGTCGATGCGTTGCCTCGGCTCGATCGTCCCTCCGCGCGCCGTCCGCCAGGTGCGAGTCTTCCAATCGAAGACCCGGGCCAGGTGCGAGCCGGCGAACTGTTGTGGCCTCGATACGCTCGGCCGCGACATCGCCATGGCCCGTGTGTCCTGTCTTGGTATCGAAGGCCCGCTCAACATGCCGCTTGCCGACACCGTCCTGGCAGGCCCCCATGCGCGTAATGAATCGAGCCCGACGGCGACTGGCGCCCTCAGGTCACTCGAGCCGCGCGAACATCCACGCGTGGCCACCAGGCAGTCGAGCCCCGGGCGTCACCGGGGGTGAGGCGCATCGAAAATCCACTCAAATCACCTCCGCGTAGCTCCTGGTGAGAGGCCGTGGTGCTCACGGCCCCAGACCGAGGAGACAGACCATGAAGCGCATCAAGAAGCAGCAGTCGCGACCCCCCCAGCAGTCGAAGGAGCAGCAGCCTCGGGCTCGAAAGGAGAAACAACTCACCCTCGAGGACCTGGCCTCGGTGACGGGTGGGTTCATCGCCCAAGCCGAGGTGGGTTTCTCGGCCAAGGCGGAGGACCGCTCCGGCAACAAGGCCGAGGCCGAGTAACGCATCGCGCAGGTCTTGGAAGGAGCTGTCACCTTCACCCCCGCACCGACGAAGGCGGCGCCTCACCGCGCCGCCTTCTCGCACCCGCTGGTCCACTGTCATGCTCAGCGCCGCCCCCCTCTCCCTTCCTTCCGAGCCCCATCCGGAGTCGCTCCTGCGGCTCCCCCTGGTGCGCCGGATGCTCTCGGATCCCCTGGTGCGCTTCGTGCCACGCGCCATCGATCAACGTTGGTACTACGAGCGCATCGTTCCGGTGACCCTGGCGGGTTTCAATCCCTTCCATCGGACCCTCTTCTTCGCGAACAACTCGGCCCTCTCACGCTGGCTCGCGGATCCGTACGGCTCCGCCCGGGACTACAACGAGGGGGACCATCTGGTCCGGGAAGTGCTGTTCGCGAAACACGACTACCTGCACTGCTGGTCCGCGGCGGTCATCGCCGAGCTGGCTCCCTGGCTCCGGTTCGAGACCGGCCCCATCCTCCGCGACAACCTCGAGGACTTCGTCTTCTGCCAGCTCCTGACGGAGGCGGCCGCGACGGTGGGACTGGATTACTGGTACCTCTCCACCTTCAACCTCTCCGAGTGGATACCGATCGGAACGACGGTCGTGAACCTCACGGTCAGCTATCACGAGCGATACGTCTCCGAGTACCGCCGGTTCTGCCCGCGATGGGAGGCGCAGCGACCCGAGTTCTTCACCGACCTCGCCCGCTTCTACTGCTCGGGCGTCTTCGAGGGCTTCGATGTGAGGGCTCTGCGTAGGAGCCCTCGGCTCCTCAAGTGGCTCTCGCACGAGCTGACCTACGGCGCCACGCAGCGCGAGTACACCCGGCTGTGGCTGTCCTTCCTTGCCGCCGAGGAGATTTCATACGACCCCCGCGAGCTGACCGCGCCCGTCTCCCTCGAGGAGCCCTGGAAGCAGCGTCTGATGCACGAGCTGGGGCTCGTGCTGTTCGCGAAGATCAAGGAGGACTCTGACAGCGGACTCGTGCTCCGCAACCGGAACGAGCCTCCCGAGAGCCCGAGGGAGCGCCGGCCTGACTTCCGCTTCGTGAACGCGAACGTCGTCCCGCTCACACCGGAGGCCGCCGCCGCCCCCCAGAGCCTGCGCTACTACGTCCTGCAGCGCATCTCGGCGACGGTCTTCGACAGCGTGAGCGGGGAGGTCCGGCGGGCCCTGGCGCGTGCGCTCCGGCGCGAGGAGCACGAGGAGGCGTTGCGGCTCATCGAGCGGGCGGAGCGCGTTCTCCCCGTGGGAGCCGAGCCCCGAGACCTGTTCGTCCTGAACTAGCGAGGAACCAGGAGCACACGAAGGAGTCGATCATGTCCCCGACCCGCGAGCGTCCACCGAGCCACCCGACGGATCCCTGGGCGGTCCCCGTTCCGGTTTCTCCCTCCGGGTTCACCGCGTTGCACGCGAGCCATGCCGGGTGCGCCGTCCAGGTCGACCTGGGGCGCATCGGCTCCTTCGGGTTCTCGGCAAGGCCCGAGCACGAAGCGGAGCTCTTGTACGCGGACCTCCAGACCAACGCGGACGTCAACATCTCCCACCGGCTGGGGTCGGGCCGAGCGGGCTTCTACTCCGGCAAGTACCTGAAGGGCGTGGGCCGTACCCTGCTCGCGGCGAACTGGCACCATCCGACGGATCGCTACCACAGCAGCGGGCACCTGCTTCCCTCCGCCGCCGCGAGGGAGTACCTGGTGAGCCGTTACCTGGAGGAGCTGGGAGCGGGTGACGCCCTCGTCCCTTGCGAGGGCCTGCTCCTGGCCCCACTGCCACCGGAGGCCGAGCGCTACGTCGAGTCGAGCTTTTCAGGCCGCGACCCCAGCCAGCTCGCCCTGGCGGACCGGCGACTCCAGGCCATCTCGGTCAAGCCGGCGGGGTTCGCGCGCCTGTCCAACTTCGCCTGGGCCTTCTCACAGTGGCGGGGCGGCGCTCCGTTCGTGGTCCAGTTGTTCCTGCGAATGGCCCGCTACCTCGGGGACTCCTCCCAGCCCGAGGTGCGCCCGGGCGACGTCACCCCCGAGACGCTCGCGGAACGCCTGGAGGGCGCCCTCGAGCGGCTGGTCCACCACTTCGAGCGGTACTTCCAGGCCGGCGTCTACTGGGGCTCCTTCCACAACAACTTCACCGCGGACGGCCGCTTCCTCGACCTGGAGACGCCCATCGTCTTTGGAGGGCCCTTCATCGGCATCGTCGCCGCTCGGGGCAAGCTGCCCGAGTCGGTGGACCTGGCGGGTTCCCGGACCTTCGTCGGGTGCGAGGTGCTGGAGTGCCTGCGACAGCTCCGCACGTTCCTCGCCTTCCTGATTGACCGCCTGGAGTGGCTGGGCCGGAAGGACTGGAACGGGGGCGAGCTGGAACGTCGCTTCCTCTGGGACACGGCCGAGGCCCTGCGCGCGCGGTTTCCGCCCGCGCACTGGCTCCATGACGTGGGGGCGCTCGGAGAGAAGCTGACCGTGGCTCTCACCGCGACGCTCGCGCTGCCGCGGAAGGCCACTGCGGAGCTGAGCGCGCTGGTGGATGCGCAGTGCCGCGTGATGCTGAACCTGGAGCCCCGGCACACGGGGACGGTCAGGCTCGTGCCGGTGGAGATGCCGCTAGCCAATCCGGAGCCGACGTTCCAGGTGGTGGTCGGCGTTCCCCGCTTCCTCGAGGGCCTCGTGGGTCAGACGCGTGCGGGCCGGACCTTCAACGAGGCGCTCGGCCTGGTGGATGGAGCCGAGAATGTCGCCACGGCCCTCCACGGGCTCCGCGAAGCGGAGGCCTGCCTCCGAGGCTCCGCTCGCGAACCGGGAAGGTGTCAAACACCTCGTAGTGCTTGAGAGAGCGGCCGGAGATCTAGCGAGTTACCGCCGGTTCCAGTTGAGGTGCCAGCCGCGCTGGTTCGCCAGGGAAGGCGTGAGGGTGCTGCCCGGGTAGCGGACGTAGATGCGGAAGCCCGTCGGCGTCGGCGAGTAGATGGAGGTCGCGCCGGTCAGCCCCCATTGCTCGCTCGTGCCCCCGATGGAGGTGACCGGCTCCCCCGAGGCCGCACAGCCCGAGGTGCTCACGTCGACGTAGAGACTATCCGAGGTGTACTGCTGCCAGCTGGTGGACCCCTGCGTGGTCCGCCCGGTGCAGTTCCAGGACTGCCGGAGGCCGTCCGGCTGGGCCCGCCAGTTGAGGTGCCAGCCGAGCTGGTTCGCGGCCGCGGGGGTGATGGAGTTGCCCCTGTACCAGACGTAGACGCGGAAGCCGGTCGCGGTCGGCTCGTAGATGGAGGTCGCGCCCGTGGTCTTCCAGTGCCCGTCCAACCCGCCCAGGGACGTGAAGTACAGGGGCGCGGTGGAGAAGTCACAGGCCGTCGTGTCCACGTCGAGGTAGAGGCCTTCCGAGCCGTACGGCTGCCAGTTGGTGGCCCCCGGCGCCGTCTGCCCGGTGCAGAGCGAGGGCTGCCGGACGTTGTTCGGCGTGGCCTGCCAGTTGAGGTGCCAGCCGTACTGGCTCGCGAACGCGGGCGTCACGCTGCTCGGGGAGCGGACGATGACGCGGAATCCCGTGGCCGTCGGCGAGATGATGGAGGTCGCACCGGTGGTCTGCCAGTGGTAGCCGGTGCCACCGATGGACGCGAAATACAGCGGGGCCTCCGAGAAACCGCAGCTCGACGTGTCCACGTCGAGGGAGAGGCTATCGAAGGTGTACTGCTGCCAGTAGGCGCCCGGGGCCGTCTGGCCCTTGCAGACGGGAGCGTCGCGGTACTCGAGGTGGAGCGGGTCTCCCCCCGTCTGGTTGAAGGGGTTGTAGGCGGGAGCCCAACTGTTCCAGCCGCAGTAGCCGCCGCCCGTCAGGTTCACCATGCGCCCGTCGGCGCCGTAGGTGGTGGTGCCGTCCGGGCTGTTGCCTCCGAGCGAGAAATCATCGGGTACGACCGCGAAGGGCGTGCCAGTCAGGTCGATGCTGGCCACGCCCGAGGCCGTGCTGTCGCAGGACATGGCCACGCCGTAGGGCATGGAGGTGACGAGCGTTCCGCCGTGATTCAGCGAGCCGGTGGACTGGGCGAAGGTCTGGTCGGCGACGGAGACCCGCAGGGTGACGGGATCGATGCGCACCTTCGCGTAGTACGTGCGCACGCTCGAGCCCGAGGTGTAGCCGCCCACGGTGTATTGCGAGTAGTTGGTCCCGCTCGGAACCGAGAGGTACTCCCGGGGCGTGTCGGCCATGTCGTAGCACCAGGCCGTCCAGGGCTTCTTCGCATCGCCCCCGATGTAGAGCGTGTACTCGCCATCGATGGCGGTGGGGTCGGCGGTGCGAATCTCCTGGCAAGTGGCCGGGAGCGAGGAGAGCCCCTGCTCCTTTGCGTCCGCGGGACGGGTCTGGAGCGAGGTGCCGGGCTCACCGCAGCCCGTCGAGAGCGCGGCGCCCAGCAGGAGCACTCCCAGGGAAGCACGGGAAGCGCCCATGGGGCGGACGGGCTGGAGCGTGTTCGAGACATCGTTGGACAAAGCAGTAGCGTCGAGGTTGTTCATGGCTCCTCTGGAGACAGCATGGGGTGTGAGGGTTGCCACGCATCGGCTCTCGCCGTTGCGGACGGGAACACCCCAAGGCAAGCGCGGTGCCAGGAACTCCAATAGGGAGCGAGTGCCCTGATTCCAGAGGGTTGCGCGCGGGGACCTCCGGGAAGGCCCTCGGGCGCGGAGGGGAACGTGCCTGGATTGGCACGCGCACGCGCCGCCCCTGGGGACACGCATGTCATAGCGGTCTCGAGGACCTGGGCGGCGGCCCCGCTGAACCTCCGGGGGCAACTGAGACGGAGGTCGGATTTCGTGCATCATTTTCCGCCTCGTGGGCTCAGTTGATTGAAGGGCGAGGCGCTCGGTTCCACGGAGGCAGCCCCTCCCGTTCATCCTACCCAGGAGCACCTGTGGACGTGAGACGCATTGCTGGAGTGGTCTGCTGCTTCTTGTGTGTTGGATCCGTGGGCTGTGGCCCATCGAGATACGGCCGTATCGGTGCTCCCGTGACGCTGCCGAGCGGCGTGCCCCGCACCGAATGCGAGCGCGAGGAGTGGTACGAGCTCGCGCCGGCACGGGTCCTCTCAACGGCGTCGCAGGGCGGGGGGACCATCACGTACACCTACTACAAGGAGTACATAGGGTTCGGCGTCTTCAAGGCGGGCGACGATGATCCCGAGTCCCTGTCCGACGTATGGCCCATCTTGCGCGACAACGAACTTCAACGCCGGCATGAAGCGCGCATCGCGCCGGTGGATGAAGCGAACACCCGTGTCTTGCTTTGGAGCGCGGGAGGTCTGGTGGGGATGTTCGGGGGAATCGGCGGCGCCGCCGCGATCCAGAAACAGGACCGGACGGCTGCCGCGGTTCTTGGTGTGGGTGGCCTCGCCCTGGGCGTGGCCGGTCTCATTGGTGCGTTGGTCTCTGGGCCCTCGGTCCATGATGTCTTGGAGGCGGGCGCGCGGCGGAAGCTGCTCCTCCCCCAGGAGGACGATGTGCGTGCCGCGGCACATGGGCTCAACACCACCAATACCGAGCGCAGACGCCGATGCGAGCAGCGCGCGCCGGCCCCACCCCAGCAGCCCGCGGAGCCAGTGGGCGCAGTGAAGAGCTCCACGGCGGTGCCGCCGTCCGCTCCGGAGCCCATCCGCATGCCTTCGGATGCGCCCACCCTCCAGGCTTCCGCGACAGCCCTCCCACGCATGGTCCGCCCGTAACGGCCCCGGGACACAGGGGGTGCGGAGCTCCAGGCGGTGAGGTAGAGGGAGAAGAATGCGCCTGACAGAAGAGGAATGTCTCCGCCGGTTCGGCTCGAGTCCCGCTCCCGAACAGCTCGAGGATGTTCGCGCTGTCCTGGATGCCGAGACGCAGCGGGAGCGCCAGGGGCAGGGCAGTGGAGACACGCAAGTCATGCGGCTGTGCTGCTTTCTGCTGTTTCGGGCCGGGCTGCTCGAGGACGTGCCGAGAATCTGGCGGGCGAAGACCTCCAGCATGGATGCGGACGCCTCGATCGACCTCCAACTCCTGTGTGGTGCGGGATTGGAGAGGACGAAAAGGTATTTACGGGAGCTCGGTTCCGACGAGGCGGAAGCCGCGTTGAGGCGTCTCCTCACGAATGAGGTGTCCGGGGAGCTCGATGGCTTCTCCGTCGACCAATATGCGGAGTCCCAGGCGGCGTACTACGACGGAGACGAGGAGTAGCAGCACTGCGTTCCGAAACGAGAATTCAGGGTTGGCCGTCTAAGCTCGCCGCCGCGGGGTGCGCAGCGGCAGGCCCACCAGCAGCAGCGCCCCGCCCGTCCACATGACCCAGCGTGGCAGCGCCAGCGGGATGTCCAGATGGGTGGTGATGCCCAGGATGCGGGACAGGCCCGTGGGCAGCACGAGCAGCTCGTCGTTGAGCAGGGTGAGGGAGTGCTCCAGCCCCACCGCGGCCAACCCCGCGCCCACCAGCAGCAGCAGCACGCCCTGCACCACGAAGAGGGTACCGAACGCGGCCGGCGGCGACAGCCCTCCCGCCCGGCCGATGGCCACCACGCCCAGCGAGCCCAGGAGGACGAAGCCCGAGGCGGCCAGCGCGAAGCCCGTACGGAACGTCTCATCCGTCCAGAAAGCGAATGGCAGGTACACCGCTCCCCGCACCGCCGCCACCCCCAGCAGCCCCAGGCACACCGCCAGCGCCGGGCCGAACGTGCGCCCCACCCGCGCGGCGCGCACGGCCACCGAGCCCTCGCCGGCCAGCAATGCCACGGCCACCACGTACACCGCCACCGCCACCGTCACGCACCCCAGGAACAGGGGCGCCGCCCAGGACGTCAGCACCGCCGTCGTCCACACCAGCCCCCCGGCCCCCAGCACCAGCAGAGCCACCCCTCCACCCACCGGGCCCTCCTCCCAGGGGCGCGGCAACCGTCCCGCCCCGCCCCGGGCCACGGTCACCCCCAGCGCCAGCACCAGCAGTCCCAGCGTCACGCGCGCCGCCGTCCGCGTGGCTTCGCTGCGCTCCGCCAGCACCAGTCCGGTCCGGGCCTCTCGGAAGTTGTATGCGGGAAAATCCAGGTTGCTGCGGTAGCGGCCCTCGTGCGCGGCCATGCGCTCGCGCACCGTGCCCAACGACGCCTGCCACGAGGCGCTGTCTCCTCCTTCGTCCTGCCAGCGGTAGAACTGGAAGAGGAAGCGGCGATACCAGGCCAGGGTGTGGAAGAGATCCTCCATGTAGTCCAGCGAGCCGAGCGTGCGCGCCTCCAGCTCCCTTCCCTCGGTGCTCAGGGCGAAGGCCCGCGCGGCCTTCTCGCGCAGCTCGCTCACCGTGCGCACCGCCGCGAAGGCCTCCTCGGTGGACGCCTCCGCCCGCTCGCGGGAGACCTGGTAGATGTTGCTCATGACGGAGGTGGCGCCTCCGACGATGTCCCACTTGAAGATGTAGAGCAGCGGGGGCGGCTCCAGTCCCAGCGCCCGCACTTCCCAGCGCGCGAAGTCGCTGATGTACAGGCCATTCATCACTGCCGGGTGTGAGGCGAGCAGCACGTCCGCCCACAGCTCGCGGACCTGGGGGGAGTCGCCGAAGGTGCGGGCCGCCCAGTCCTCGGCCATGGCGCGCGCCTCCTGCCGGGGGTCCTGCGCCAGCCGTGAGATCGCGTGCACGTTGGCGTCCACGTACAGCCAGTGCCCGTGGAAGGGGTAGAGCATGAGCGGCCCGGAGCGCAGCGGCCCGCCATCCTGCGTCCACGCCCACACGCCCCGCACGTGGGGATTCTTCTCCAGGAAGGTGAGCAGCGCGCTGCGGTAGAGGGGCCCCAGGTAGTTGGGATAGGCGTTGAAGGACTCGAACTCACGCCGGGCCTGGAACTCGATGATGCGCGCGTGCCGGCCCTGCATCAGCGTGGGGTTGAGTGGCAGCCAGCTATCGAAGTCGCCCTTGCTGTACTTCGTGGAGACGATGAGGTTGGGCGAGTCGATGGAGCCCAGCACCCGCTCGTAGGTGGCCGGGTTGGTGTGCATGTCCCCCACCTGTCCCACGCCTACGGACCAGGTGCGGAAGAAGACGGTCTTGCCGCGCCGCTCGGCCACGCCCAGGAAGGAGCGGAGCATTTGCCGGACGGCACCGTCGGTGCGCACGCGCAGCTCGCTGCGGTAGTCGAAGCCCGGCTGGTTGTAGACGGCGCCCGCCTCGCCAATGCGGAGCAGCAGCGCGTCCACCTCCGGCATCTCCTCCAGCAGCTCCTCGAAGCCCAGGGCGTACACCTTCCAGGGCTCTGGAGCCTCCGTGTCGAAGTCTTCGCCGAAGCGTGCCGTCAGGTACTTCTCCAGGGGTGTGGTGAGCGCCACCATGTCCGTGCGCAGCACCACCCGCATGCCGCGCGACTTCGCATAGGCCAACAGCCGACGGAACCCCTCGCGGAAGGCCTTGTGGCGCTCGCGGTGCACGCTGCCGTCCGGGTAGATGACGCGGCCGCCCTCCACCTTGTCGAAGTTGGTGAACTCCAGGAAGCCCGGGACGGCGATGGCATTGAAGCCGTAGCCGGCCATCCGGTCCACGAAGGCACGGAACTCACGCTCCACGCGCGCGAAGGGCTCCGGCGCCACGTACGGCGGGTGTTCCAGGAAGACGTCCTCGAAGCGCCGCTCGTGGTGCTTGTAGTCACCCCGGCCCCAGTGCTCCGGATCCGGCAGGATGCCCACCGCGCCCATGTCCGTCAGGCGCCAGTCCAGGGCCGGCAGGGGCCGCTCGGGAGCGGCCCGGTCCAGCGCGGGCAGTTGCTTGGGTATGAAGGAAATGCCCAGAAAGCCGTTGAGGCCCCGGGCAGTCACCAGCCCCAGTCCCAGCGACAGGAGGACCGTGCACAGCAGCGCGATTTGCCAGCGACGTTGGGTTCTCATCCGGAGGTGCCCGCCTGGAAGAGTTGTCCGAATCTTCTGACACCTTCTGGGGCCCTGGGGAGGGATAAATGCACCGGGTCGATGTTGTATCGGGCTGTGGTACGCGTTTGGGATGCTCGAGCGCGTGACGCACGTGAATCTGGCCGTGGAGGATGTGGAGGCCGCGGCTCGCTCACTCGGAGCGGCGCGCCTGTGTCTCATGGTCCACCCTTCCCCCGGGCACCCTCTGGGGAAGAGTGGGCGAGGATGAGTCAGGAGGAGCGGGCCCGGGTGGTGGAGGCACTGCCCGGGGAGGTGACGGGGGACGAGATGGCGATGCCCGACCGCGCAGGGGCGGTACACCTCGGAGGTGCTGGGACTGGAGTTGCAGGTGGAGGAGGGGCGGCTCCGTTTCTGGGCGGGGCACGCGATGCTGCTGGAGTACGAGGAGCTCATCGACCGGATGGAGACGTTGGTGGCGGGGCTGCAGCGGCGCGTGGACGAGGATGCCCGGCAGCTGGAGGAAGCGGAGCGGCTGCGCCATGAGTTGGAGCGACGCCTCGCGGAGTCTCAGGCCGGGTTGGAACGCCTCCGGCGGCACGACGGGTGAGCCAGGTCGTGTCCGCGGTCCTCGCATCGAAGCGGGGGGACCCGAAAGATCGCCGATGTCGGTCTCGGCAACATCGTCGTGCAGTACCAGATCCTCTGAAGACGCGGAGCGACTCGCGGGAGCGCTTACCGAGGAGGGTTCCTCTCCGGGTCGCACCGACCGAGCGTCGGCCTTCATCGGCTTCGCGCCTCCGTGGCAGTCTGCACCGCGTGAGTGAACCCCTGTTCGATGACCTGCTCGGCCTCGCGTGCTTCGCGCGCGTGGTGGAGCTCCGCTCGTTCACCCAGGCCGCGACGGCGCTGGGCGTGTCCAAGTCCGTGGTCAGCGGGCGCGTGGCCCGGCTGGAGTCCCGTGTGGGCGAGCGGTTGCTCATCCGCACCACGCGCAAGCTCACCGTGACGGATGCGGGCATGGGGGTATATGGCCACTGCGCGCGGATGCTCCAGGAGGCGGGCGCGGCGACTCGCGGGGCTTCCGACGCGGGCCGCGGGACGCTGCGCCTCAACGTGCCCGTCAGCTTCGCGCAGTTGTACCTCGCCGCTCCGCTGGCCCGGTTCCTGGCGTTGCATCCGGACACCACGGTGGAGGTGGTGCTGAGTGACAGGCTGGTGGACCTGGTGGAGGAGCGGGTGGACGTGGCGCTGCGGATTACGCGGCTGCGGGACTCCAGCCTCATTGCTCGCAAGCTGGCCACCACGTCGCTGCATGTGTGCGCGGCGCCCGCGTACCTGGCGCGGCGGGGGACTCCCGAGCGGCCGGAGGACCTGATTCATCACGACTGCCTGCGCTACACGCACCTGCGCACCGAGGACGAGTGGCGCTTCTATGGCCCGGAGGGCCGCATCCGCGTGCCGGTGTCCGGGTCGCTGGCCACGGGGAATGGGACCATGCTCCGTGAGGCCGCGGCGCAGGGCATTGGCCTGGCCATGCTGCCGCGCTTCATGGTGGATGCGGACCTGCGCTCGGGGCGGCTCGTCACCGTGCTGGATGACTTCGCTCCCAGGCCGCTGGGCATCTATGCGGTTCATGCGTCCGGGCGCACTCCTGCTCCACGGCTGCGGGCCCTGCTCGATGTGCTGGCGGCGGAGTTCCGTTCCTCGAAGTGGGAGTGATTGTTCTCCTGGGAGAACGATTCGTTCGGGAGCGGCACCTTCCGGACGGGAGGTGAGGCCGGCATTCCTTGGGGTGTCCGAGGGGCAATCGTTCCCCTCGCGCTTCCTGGAGTCGCTGTCATGAGCCGCTTCGATGATTTCGCTTCTCGAGAGTTGGGAGCCACCGTGCTTCGCGTCGCCCTGGGCGCGGTGTTCCTCGCGCACGCGGGGGCCAAGGCGTTCATCTTCACCTTCGCGGGCACGGAGCAGTTCTTCGAGGCGCACGGCTTCCCTGGGTGGAGCGCGTGGCCCGTGTTCCTGGCGGAGTTGCTTGGTGGGCTGGCGCTGGTGGCCGGGTTCAGGACGCGCCTGGTGGCGCTGGGGCTGGTGCCGGTGATGCTTGGCGCGCTCAAGCCGCACCTTGCCAACGGGTGGATGTTCACCAACGCCGGGGGCGGCTGGGAGTACGTCGCCTTCCTCATCCTCGCGCTGGTGACGCAGGCGCTGATTGGCAGCGGGGCGTATGCGCTGGACAGGTCTCCGGCAGGAGCTCCTCCCGGAAATTTCATGTCTCAACGTTGAGCCGGGGACACGCACTCTCGCTGGCGGTGTTTCATGAGCATGAACAATGTGAATGCTCAGGGTCTCGAGGTCAGCCCGGCGTGGCTGGGAGCGCTGCTACCGATGCCAGCGGCGCTCGTTGTTGGCGAATTCGTACCACTTATCCCAATCGACCTGGCCCTCCTCGTCGAGCAACTCCTGAAGGAAGACGTCGCTGTCTCTGGTTTCCGGGTGTTGCGTCTTCTCGTTCTGGGACGTCACCATGCCGTGCGAGCTGTAGAAGACCTCCGCCTTCAGCTTGCCGATGACGGCCATCGAGTGGCCTCGCTCGACCAGTTCCCTGACTTCCAGGGTGTCGCAGACCAGCATGTTGTTGCAGCCCGACTGGCCGACGACGCGGTTGGCACGGAGTGCTCCCGAGACGAAGATCCAGCCCGAGGTCCACAGCTCGCGGCAGCGCAGGTTTCCCGCCACGAAGATGAACTGATGATTCTCGAGATCATTGAGCACCGCCTCGGGGACTTCGAGATCGCCCATCACCAGGTGCACGCCCTCACGCCCGAAGTCCGGTCGCTCGCCCGGCTCGTACACGAACGTCGGGAGCACGAGGTACTTCTCGAGGTAGCAGAACGCCTCGGCAGCTGGCTCAAGGTTGGAGATGAGGCGATCCACCAACGCCTTGGCTTCCGCGTTCTCATTGGCAGGGGGCAGCGTTTTCATGTGTCGCGCAGTACGCGAGGTGCGCATCCCGGGTCAAGACTTGACCCCCTCCCGGGAGGCGGCCGGGTAGGGCAGGATACCCGGCATGGCACGCATCGCTGTCCTGGGAGCGGTCTGCTGTCACTCTACACGGCTCATGCGCCAGGGTATGCCCGCGCGGTAGCGTTGGCTCTTGTCGCCGACTGATGCCTATTTCCCGAAGAACTGGATCGTGTTGCCCTCCGGATCGCGGACCGCGAAGGTCTTCAGGCCGAGGTCCGGAGAGGTGACGAGTTTGTGGTTGAAGACGGCGCCGCGGTCGGCGAGCGTCTTCTCCCACCCTGCGACGTCGGCCACGTAGAAACCTATCTTGGCGACGCCGAGCTGGAAGTCCTGCAGCTTCAGCTGGTCATGAGGACCCGGCGTGGGCGGGGTGCGGACCTGCAGGATTTCGAGGATCGTGTCTTCCTTCCGCAGGAGCGCGAAGGCGGAGACCCTGGGCGCGGAAATCGTGCCCTGTTTCACCACCGTGAACCCCAGGGTCTTGACGTACCAGTCCGCGAGCCTGGGCGCATCGGCGACGTAGAGCGCGTTGAAGGCGCCCGTGGCGGCAAGCGGCGGAGACGCGGCGGGCGCGGGTGTTGGCTCCGCGGCCAGGACGGGGAGGGTGACGAGCGCGGCGGCGCAGGCGACAGTGGCCATCTTCAGCATGACGTTTCCTCGCGGCTTCGAACGGCGCCCGCCTCCGGGGAGACCGGAGGCGGGGCATGAGGGGCAGGTCAGGTCCTCACGACGCCGTCGAAGACGCCGTAGCCCCCCGGGATGAAGAAGTCCTTCCCGGGCAGCAACCCGTAGGCGCGGAGCACCGTCGCCGCGATGTCCTGCGAGCTCGGCGACCGCGTCACGATGTCCCCGGACTCCTCGACGAGCCTCACCGGAATGCCCATGGGCGAGCCCTCCATCGTCTCGTCGTAGCCGCCGATCATCTGGTTCCCCTGGATGCCGCCCCCCACCAGGAGGGCACACGTCGCGGGGTGGTGGTCGCTGCCCACCTTGGGGAACGTCCGCCCGAAGTCGCTGTAGACGTAGACGAGCGTCTCATCCAGCAGCGAACGGGACGGGTCCGAGCGGCTGGGAGTGAGGCTCATCTCCAGGCACATGCGCCCCACCATCTCGAACGCGATGCGCAGGTACTGGGCATGCACGATCTGCCCGTTGACGAAGTGGGAGTCGAAGGTGAAGCCTTCGATGCTCGTCCCCCGCAAGGTGACGGTCGACACCAGGTCGGACTTCAGCAACTGGAGCGCGAACGCATAGTCCCCCATCGACTGCATCGTGCCGCAGGCATCCGCATAGCCGGTGCAGGCCATCCAGTCCTCGGGATAGGCGGGGTCGGCCTTGAGCTTCTCCCAGGCGGGCGTCTTCTCGAGCACCGACAGCATGTCCCGGCGAATCGTGCGGCTGGCGCCCTTGTACGTGTCATAGAGCTGCTCCAGGTACGCATCCGTGCCGGTGGAGGAGGTGCCACGCTCGCGGCGCACCGCCTTGAGCAGGGCCGAGTCCACCGCCGTCGCGGGCACCGTGCCGGACATCGGCGTGCCATCGAAGGCGAGATTCGGCTCATCCTTCCGCGCTCGCAGGCCGTTCCACGTGCCGTCACGCCGGTCGGAGAGCGTGGGCTCCACCGTCGCGCTGGAGGAGAGCAGCGTCGGGTTCGCCAGCGCGGGCAGCCCGAGCGCCATCGGCAGTGGCCCACCCAGGGCGACATTGGGCAGGGCCCGGTCCGGGAAGCGTGACGCCATGGCGTTGGCGACGACGGCCTGCACCGCCGGGGCCCGGAAGGTGGAGCCGGCGACACCGGACATGCTCGCGATGAGGCCGCTGGCGTGCGCGGCCGTCCCCTGGTCCGCCCCCACCAACAGCACCGCCTTCTCGTAGAGCTTGTACTTCGGGTCGGCCCACACGTACCCCTCCGGGCGGTAGATCTGGGCGTTGCCGACGACGGGATTGCTCCCGTTCCTGTCCGCCGGGTTGGCCCAGTTCCAGTAGACGGGCACGCGCAGCTTGCGCACGGGCCCGGGGGCCAGCAGGTCCACCGGAGAGCGGTCCAGGTGCTGCACCTGCTCGGGGTTGTACCCGTAGGCGTAGTTGCCTCCCTGCGCGGGAGGAATGAACTTCTGGATGCCCGCGCGAGTCATCGGCGCGAAGAAGGACTCCCAATGCAGTCCGCCCACCAGCCAGATGGCCAGCATCTTCGTGGGCCGGCCCGACGCCGACTGCGCCATCGCCGTCGGCAGTCCATACCGCGCCAGCAGCCCGACCTGCGCGGCCCCGAAGGCCGCTTGAAAGAGATTGCGACGAGAGAGTTTCATGGGGGCCTCAGTAGAAGATCCAGTGCGGGTGGCGGATGAAGTACGAGCAGACCCCTACGTAGGCGGGCTCGGTGTCGGTCGGAGTCACGAGCGGCACGAAGACGTCCGTGTACAGCTCGTCCACCTGCGTGTCGGTGAAGCGCTCCCCCAGGAAGTGGAGGGACCAGCGCTTCAGCGTGGCCTTGACGTCGGCCGGGTTCGCCGTGCGCGTTGCGCCCTTCGGGAACAGCGCCGTGTTGTCCGGCTTGGCGAGGGCCCGCCGGCACCAGCGCTGGGAGACCTGCGTCAGCGTCAGGGCGAAGGTGGGCGCGGGGGTCCGGTCCGCGGAGACCTGGTTCATCACCGAGCCGCCGCCCAGCCCGTGGTAGCGCTCGCCGGAGATGTACTGCCGGGGTGAGGGGATGGCGTCGGGCGACTGGAGCGGGAGGTGGTCCTCGCCCCGGGACTCCGCCATGTCGAAGCCGAACTCCTTGGCATTGACGAAGAAGTCGTCGTACCCCAGCCCGAGCTGCTGGTAGAGCGCGCGCTGAACCTGGTCGGCGCTCATGCGGGTGATGCGCGGGGCGTCGGGGTTCGGCCGGGAATCGCGCTGCTGCGCGCCGAGCCCCTGAATCCATGCGCGCACCGCCTCCACGGGGAGCGTCGCGGTGCCCTCCGAGACGAGCTGCGCGTAGGATTTCTGGCCGATGGGCATCTGCTTGAAGGCGCCGGTGCCCCGGCCCTCCAGGAGCCTCACCAGCTCGCTGTCATTGGGGCTGCCCGCCTTCACCAGCCGGGAGTCCGAGACGAGCAGGTTCTGGAAGGCCGCCACCGAGGCGAAGTAGCCGCGCGTGCCCTGCGCGTGACATCCCTCGCAGTGCGGCTTGAGGCCCTCCATGACGCGCAGGGTTTCCGAGGTCGCCGGCGTGCCGCACTGGTCGAGGATGGTGGCCGGAGTCACCTCCGAGCTACAGGCGACAATCCAGGGGAGCACGAGGAGCAAAGCGTAGCGGTTCATGTCAGCGCCCCCTCTTGAAGAGGTCCGACTGCGTGAGTGCCTTGACGTACGGACGGACCTTGCGGCCCCCGGAGATGAAGCGCGCCACCTGGTCCTCCAGGTAGCCCGCCTCCTTCGCCGGGTCGATGTCCCGCCCCATCACCTGCGCGTGCAGGTGGCGCACGACACACCGGTCGAACGAGCCCGAGGCGACGATGAGCTTGGCGAAGCCCAGCGGCCCCACCGTCCCGTCACTCACCTGGCCCAGCAGGTTCTGCTCCGGCGGGAGGAAGTCGATGAAGACGGCCTCCGGGTTCGCCTCGGCCTGGGCCTGCGTGACGGGCGTCAGGAGCGTGTCGGGCATGTACCAGCGGTTCCAATGGCTGAACGGGTCGGAGTGATAGGGGTACTCGCCGGTGCGCCACCGCGCGGGCCAGTGCCACACCTTGCCCACGCCCGGCATCGGGTAGGTCGCGCCATGGCCCTCGAACCCGTGCCCTGTCTTCGCGTAGCGCTTGAAGTGGATGGCCGCCGGATCCACCCGGCGGTGGCAGTGCTGGCAGGGCCCCTCCGTCCCCGGGTCCCTCCGGTACTCGTTGAACTCCTGTCCCTGCGGCGGGGAGAGCTCCTCGCACGCCAGCATCTCCAGCGCCCGCGCGCCGCGCACGCGCTCGCGGGTGAAGGCGCTGAGGAAGCCGAGGCTGGTGAGCATGCCCGCGGCGGGGATGCCCTTCATGGCCGTGGACTGCGTGCGCGGGTCGTACCGGTAGTCTCGCTCCTCCAGGAAGAAGGGGTTGCGGGCCGGGACGGAGTACTCGCGCCAGGCGGTCGGATCTCCCTGGGAGTGCTCGGGGTCGACCGGCGCGCTGGCGAAGCGCGACGGCCTCCACCAGGAGTCGTCGTCGAGCAGGTACGTCAACTCGCCGGCGAGCCCCTGCATCACGTAGGCGGCCTGCAGGCGCGTGGGCCCCACGGAGTAGTTGCCGAGGATGAGGTCCGTCATCGGCCGGTCGTGCCAGCCGAGGTGCGCGAACAGCCGGGCGGGTTCCTCGGCGACGAGCCGCCGCTGCCCCTGCGGGTTGTGGAGCCCGTAGTCCTCCCAGCCCGCATAGCTTCCCGTGTCGGCGTGGCAGCGCACGGCAGCGGGCCCGCAGCCACAGTTCGCGACCGGGCCCGCGGTGGCGCAGGTCACCGTCACAGGGAAGCCGCTCGCGTCGCGGTCCTGCCCAGTGGCCGCCACGCTCGCCGCGTAACCGACCAGCACCGCCGTCGTGCCCGGCGCCCACCAGGGCTCGATGGAGCGCTCCTCCGCGGGGGTTCCATCCGGCTTCTGGCCCTGACAGGCCTTGTCGTCGCCGCGGAAGTACTTCCAGGCCCCGGCCTTCGGGGTGCCGGCCGCGCACCGGACGATGGAGCGCTGCTGCTGCAAGCCATACTCCGGCGGATCCGCCGACGGCCCCACGGGCGGGATGTTGAACCAGTCGCGCGCCGTCTCGAACAGCGTCCGGTAGAAGGCGGGCTGCTGGAGCGTCTTGTCCACGAAGGCCGAGACGTAGGCGCGCTGCGCGGCCTCGTCCCCGGCGGACTCCAGCGCGGCGTACTCCTCGTCCGTCGGAGGATTTCCCCTCAGCGCCAGCGAGGCGCGCCGCAACAGGCGGCTGGGGACGAGCACGTCGGCCGGCACACCCGCGTTGGAGCCGCCCTGGGGCGGGGGCTCGACGCAGCCGGCGTCCTCGCCACCGGGATTGTCAATGGGGGCCGTCGTGCTGCCGGTGGAGCATCCCAGCCAGAACAGCAGTGGAAGGACCCATAGCAGGGAGTGCGCGCATCGCGCGGCGGCCAGCCATGGAGGGGGGAGCTTTCGGTTGGAGCCGGAAGAAGTTGAAAGACAGGGGGGCATGAGCGGCCCCCAGGCAAGTCACATGCCATGGGGCGCTCGCGCGGGCTCTCCTGGGAGCAGGGGTCCATGGCACGGGTCCTGAGCCCTGAAGTGATGGGGGGCCTCCCCCACACTCTGTGGACCGCGCGCCCCACAGTGCCTGCCTCGCGCACCCGGGTGACGAAGGCAACGACGTTGCCCCGGGCGCGGATCCCCTGATACCGATCACGCGCATGCTCCTTCGACCTCTCGTTCGAACCCTTGTCGTCAGTGTGTTGGTTCTGGCCTCAGCCGGCTGCACCGGCTCTGACAATGCAACAGGTGACGGCGGAGTTGTCGGGCGAGCTGACGCAGGGGCTGATGCGGGGGTCGACGCCGGTGTCAGCGCGTGCGGTCCGAGGCCGGAGCGCCCCGCCTCGCCGACGAAGCTCGCCGCGGCAAGCGTCTCCTCCTTCGAAGTCTCACTGGCGTGGGAGCCGTCGCCAGATGCCTCGGTCAAGCGCTACCGCGTGCTGCTGGGCGCGGCGCAGGTCGGACAGGTCAATCGGCCGTCCTTCACCCACCGCCCGGCCGTCCCGGGCGAGACGTACACATACACCGTCACCGCGCTCACCGACGACGGGGGAGAGAGTGTCCCGTCGAACCCGGTGACGGTGACCATCCCGAATCCCCAGCCGGATGCGCTCTCCGGGCTGGCGGCGGGACGCTGGTACGAGTTCCCGGCTTCGAACCTGCGGGCCGCGGCCCTGATGCCGACGCCCGATAACTATCAGTGGCTCGCCTGGGGCGAGGGCATCAGCGGAATCATGAACGACTGGTCGAGCGGTGCCTTGGACACCCAGCGCGACCGGCTCTACATCACCGGCGGCGGCCACAACGGCTACTTCGGCAACGAAATCTACGGTTTTGATCTGCGCAAGGGCGCGTGGCTGCGCCTGACCGACCCGGACCCCGTCAAACAGGGAGATGAGTGTCCCTCCCGGTCGTTGGGGGTCAACTGCGCCGTCCACACCTACGATGGGCTCGAGTACCTGCCTCCGCCCTTCGACCGGTTTCTCGCGATCGGCTGGGATGGCTGGCCGCAGACGGCGCTCAACCTCGACACGAACCGCTGGGAGAGTCACCCCGACCTTCCCCAGCTCGGAATGCGCACCGGCGCCAACTGTGCCTACGACCCCGGCACCCGCGTCCTCTGGTACCACGCCGGTGGAGGGGCGATGTCGTTCTGGGACCCGGCCACCGGCAAGTGGACCATCCGCGGTGAGACGGATGACCTTGGCTATTATCGGAACGCGGTCGTCGACCCCCGGCGCAAGCTGTACGTCGCGGTGGGTCAGGGCTTCACCGAGACCTGGGCCATCGACGCGCTGGGGAAGTTCGTTCCGAAGCACGTGCGGCTCGCGACGACGGGCGACAGGGAGATTGAAGCCGGTGGCAATCCCGGCGTCGACTACGACCCGGTGAGCGATCGCATCGTGGCGTGGAAGGGAGGCGGGGACGTCTACACGCTGGACATCGACACCCGCGTCTGGACGAAGCATCCGGCACTGGGCACGGTGGTGCCCGGACCGGCCAACATGAACGGGACCTTCGGGCGGTTCCGCTACGTGCCAGGCCTGAACGTCTTCGTGGTGGTCAATACCGTCGACACGAATGTCTTCGTCTACCGGCTCGATTCGAGACCCCCACGCCTGTTGCGTCGCATCGACGTGAAGGCGCCCAAGGCCTCGGTCGAGACGAACACGACCGGCAAGCTGCAGGTGACGGCGGTGTTCCAGGACGGAAGCTCGTTCGTCGCCACGTCGGGGGTCACGTTCAGCTCGCTCGACCCGGAGGTGGCGACCGTGGACGAGGGTGGCACCTTCCGGGCCATCCAGCCGGGCCGGGCCCGGCTGCAGGCGAGCTACACCGACCCGCTCACCCGGCGCGGGCTGGTCGGAGCCCTGGAGCTCGAAGTGGTGCCGATGGCCGGTGATGTCGTACTCGACGCGCTGAAGATTCAGCCAGCATCGGCGCTCAAGGCACTCCGCGGAATGCCGTCACGCTACACGGCCGTCGGCTCCTTCCACCGCGGCGCCGACGTCTTCACCCGCGACGTCACCTGCGATGCCACCTGGAGCTCCGACAATCCGTCCATTGCCACGGTGACCAGCGGCACGGTGCAGGGACTCTCGGAGGGAAGCACGACGCTCCACGCGAAGGTCGGGCAGGTCGACGCCCAGGCAGCCCTCGAGGTCACTTCGAGCGCGACCCGGGAGCTCTTCGCCCTGAACTTCCAGCCTCCGGGACCGCCGGCGGTGGAGGGCTGGGCGGTGGCCGACGACTCCGCCTTCGACGCGGCCCGTGGTTGGGGCTGGCAGGGCGCGGCCGGTCTTCTGACCCGGGGCGACCGCAACGGCACCAAGGATCCGCGCCTCGCCAGCTTCGTGCTGACGACCGGAGGAAAGTTCCGGCTCCAGGTTCCCGATGGCCGGTACCACGTGGCGGCGTCCGTGGGAGACAACACCTTCGGCGCGGGCCTCTCGAGCGTGGAGCTCGCGGGCGCGGGCATCGTCTACGGCGTCGGCGCGGGCAACACGGCGGGAGCCGGCATCGTCGAAGCCACCGGAGGCAAGGGCCTCGTCTTCGACGTCGTGGGGCCCATCAACTGGCTCGCGGTGATGCCGGTCAACGGCCTGGATTTCGACGAGGCGCTTGCCGCGGCGAAGACCTGGTAGCGGGTGCTTCTCGAGGTCGCTCGGATGGCGTGGCACCCCATGGCGCGCGAGATATGCCGGTGATGCGCAGGTGACGATGCGCGTGCGCAGGAGCAGGCGGGACTTCAGCGCCGATCACGTCGCGCTCCAGGCGCACCTCTGCCCTGCGCGGGCGAGCGGTCGCCTCGGGCTGCTCGAGAGGGTGCGTCCCTCCGCTGTGAGGCAACCTCGCTTGCAGCGCTTCTCGATGTCGAGGTCACCGGGGCGGGCTGGGGGGGGTGCTCGGCACCCCGAGGTTCATGGCGCCGGAAGTGGTGCGGGGTGAGGCCGCGCCCTCGACCGAGACGGATCGCTACTCGCTGGCCGAACTCCTCTTCTGGTCAGCCAGAAGCCGGGTGACCCGACCTGACCTCGGGGGCTGTTCCACTGAATCAATTGCGTGCACGGCGGCGGAGATGGGTCACGGCGATGAATGCAAGACCGCCTGTGCGAGCACCTGCGGCGATTGTCGGCTTGAATAATGTGGAACGCAGAATCGTCAGGATTGCGTGAGTGACTCTTCAGGGACCACACGCTCTTGCGAAACGCAGTGCCAGAGGAAGGCAGATGCCGCCCGCGAAAGTTGTAACGCTCCCTTCTGACCAGGAGCAACGCAATGAAAAGCAATACAGGACGATGGATGACCGGACTGCTGGGAGTCTGGATTGGAGTGCTGATGGTGGTGGGTTGTGGTCAGCCCACGGACGAGTCCGGAGAGCAGGCGTTGATGGGGGCGCCTCTGTGGGCCGCACAGTCGCGAGTACGCCTCGCGGCAGGAGGATCACATTCTCTGTCACTGCGCCCGGATGGCACCGTCTGGGCCGTCGGCGCCAACGGCTTGGGCCAACTGGGGGATGGCACCACGAGCAACCACTCGGCGCCCGTTCAGGTGCAGGGGTTGAGTGGAGTGGTGGCCGTGGCCGCGGGCTCCTCCCATTCGTTCGAGGTGCGCTCCGACAGCACCGTATGGGCTTGGGGCGACAACTCCCACGGCCAGTTGGGGGATGGCACCACGAGCAACCGCTCGGTGCCGGTGCAGGTGCAGGGATTGAGCGGGGTGGTGGCCGTGGCCGCGGGCTCTCACCATTCGCTGGCGGTGCGCTCCGACGGCACCGTGTGGGCCTGGGGTTATAACTCCGATGGCCAGCTGGGCAATGGAGCCGCCTTGTCCACAACCACCGCCATTCGCTCTTTGCTATAGCCCATGGCAGCCACCACAGCCAACAGGATGCTGTCGAGGTGCCGTGCCTCCGAGGCAACACGCGGCCCGGTGAGGGCTCCGGATGTGGCGGGCGAGTGACTGGGTTCCCAGGACGGAAGCCGGGTCGTGCATCGGAAGGCAACAGCGCGCCTGGAATCCGTGGCGCTCAAAGCAACACGGGAAGAACAATCTTCACCTTCTTCAGAGGAGGAGGCACGCCCTGGCCCGTTTCCTGCTCCAGGCCAGGGCACGCTCGGCGAACCGGCCGAGCTACCGTGACGCATCGGCTCGCGGTCCCCCCACCTCGAAGAAGATGACCCCCATGATTCGCCCCCTGCTTCGTTCCTCCCTGCTTCTCGCCTGCGTGCTCGCCTCGGGCTGTGGCCCCGTCCAGGAGTCCGAGCCCATGCCCACGCCCGAGGGAACCCTCGCCCAGCCCCTGCGCTGGCCGAGGTGGCTCCGGGTCATCGGCTCGGACGTCTTGGGTGCCGTCACAGGGGCGTACCTGGGCGCTCAGAATGGTGAATCCGGCGGAGTTGGCCGGGTCACCGGAGCCGTCTCGGGCGCGTTCACCACTGGAGTCGGGGCCTCCTCCGAGGCCGCCACCAGGGAGACCACCACCCAGGGAGTGAGCGCGGGCCGCCGGGCGTCGGGCGATCCGTCCAATCCCCTCAACCCGTTCGACCATATCGGCAAGCACCACAACGCGGCACTGGACGACACCGTGTCCATCATTGGGCCGGGAGGCTGCATTCCCAACCCCTTTCCCTTCCCGTTCCCGCGCGATCGGACCCAGGGCCCCATCTGGGAGTACGCCAGCAAGGCGCTGAACGCCCCGCCGGAGCTCCTGAAGATGCCCGAGTTCGAGGCGGCCTGGCACGACTCGCTCGACTTCGTCGCTTCGGCCGCTGATGAGGACATCGGCGTTGCCCTCCAGAATCGCGTGAAGAGCGGAAAGATGACGGCGGCCGTGAGCCAGCGGCTCATCCGCTACTTCACCGCCGTCGCGCCCCTCGACACGGACACGCTGATCGAGACCACGAAGTCCTTCGAGATGGAGACGCTGGCGGACAAGACGCTGGATGAACAGGACCGCACCACCCTGCTGAGCGGTTACTCCGTCGCACGCTACAGCGCGGCGTACTGGGCCGAGCATGCCGCCCGGACGACCGCTTCGCCCTGGTGCGCCTGCGGCAAGTAACCCCCATCACCGGTTCCGAGCTCCATTGAAGAGCGACGACGCGACGGACCGGTGAAGGGCCGTCGCGGTCAACTCGAAGTAGCGGGAGGCGGGAGCTGCTGCTTCGTCCTCGCCCGGCGCCGCCGCCGTGGGGACCAGCAGGTGTCAGCCTCCACAGCTGCCTACTGCCCGAGAAGGACGCGGAAAATCTTCTCGTTGCTGTTGTCGGCGATGCTGTCCTTGTCGCCCTCGTTGGTGGTGGTCAGCCACAGGTTGCCGTCGGGGGTCGGCTCGACGGTGCGCAGCCGGCCGTAGGTGCCGACGAAGAACTGCTGCACGTTGGTCACGCCGGAGCCGCTGATGACCTCGCGGTAGAGGCGTGAGCCGCGGGCGCAGGCCACGTAGAGGACGTCGCGGACCACCGCGATGCCGGAGCAGGAGCCTTCCGACGTGGGGTAGGTCTGCTTCGGGGCGATGTACCCGGCCGTCGCGCAGCCCGAACCGCCCTGGGACACCGTCCCTTCACAGTTCGGCCAGCCGTAGTTCCCGCCCTTCTGGATGAGGTTGGTCTCGTCCATCACGGAGTTGCCGAACTCCTGTTCCCAAAGGCGGCCCTGAGAATCGAAGGCCAGTCCCTGCGGGTTGCGGTGGCCGTAGCTCCACACGTAATTGCCGAAGGGGTTGTCGGACGGGACGCTGCCGTCGGCATTGAGCCGCAACACCTTGCCGGCCAGGTTGTTGATGTCCTGCGCGTAGGCGCCGTTCTGGGCATCCCCGGTCGACGCGTAGAGCTTCCCGTCCGGTCCAAAGCGCAGGCGCCCGCCGTTGTGGAACTTGTTGCGGCCGATGCCCTGGACCAGCACCTGGAGCGAGGCGGTGTTGAGGGCGCCGTTCTCGTACCGCAGGCGCACGATGCGGTTGTCGGTCGGGGAGGTGTGCATCACGTACAGCCAGCGGTCGCTGGAGAAGGTGGGGGAGAGGGCCAGCCCCATCAGCCCGCCCTCGCCGTCGGTGCTCTGCACGTTGGGGACGGTTCCCACCGACGTCTTCTGGCCCGTCGCCGGGTCCAGGCGAACGATGTTCTGCGCGTCTCTGCGGCCGTAGAGCACCGAGCCGTCCGGCAGGTTCACCAGGCCCCAGGGGATGTCCGTGTCGGTGGCGACCTGGGTGACGGAGCAGACGGCGTTCGCGCAGGCCTGGCCGGTGGTGACCGTCACGGCCGAACTCTGGGCCGACGCATTGTCCTGGGCGTCGCGGGCGAGCACGGCGTAGGCATAGGCCGTGTTCGGGGAGAGGCCGCTGTCGACGAAAGACGTCCCGGGCGGCGAGCCGGACACCGTCCCGATCTTCACGCCCCCTCGGAACACGTCGTACGCCCTCACGCCCTGGTTGTCGGTCGACGCGCTCCAGCTCACGGTCACGCTGGTGCCCGAGGCGGTGGCGGAGACACCGGTCGGGACGCTGGGGGGCTGGGTGTCCACCTGGCACGGCGGCGGGGTGATGGAGAGCGTGGCGCTGCCTTGAGAGACGTTGCCCGCCGCATCCCGCGCGTTCACGTACAGGCCCCAGGTCGCGCCGGGGACCACGGTCAGAACGGTCGACACCGTGGCGCCGGAGACGGTCTTCATGAGCTGGCCGTCGTGGTAGACGTCGTAGAAGGCGACCCCCTGGTTGTCCGTGGACGGGGACCACGAGAGCGTGGCCGAGTTGCACGTCACGTTGGACAGGGTGAGCCCGGTGGGCACGGTGGGGGGCTGGGAGTCGGGCGGCAGCGACCACTGCTGGTTCGTCTGGCCGTTGCAATTCCAGAGGATCACCGGCGAGCTGTTGGTGGTGGCCCCGCCGGACACGTCGAGGCACAGCGAGGACGGCGTATGGACCACCGTGCCGTTGGCGTTGCGGACCCACCGCTGATTCGCCGCCCCGGTGCAGGCGCCGATGACCGCCCTTGCCCCGGCGCTGGCGGTCGCGGGCTGGACGCACTGGGCGCCGTCGAACACGCGCAGCTCGCCCTCGGGCGTGAACAGGAACCGCTGGTTCCCCTCTCCGTGGCAGTCATAAATGTTGAGCCCGGTCCCCGGCGTCTGGCTGTTCTGGGCCACGTCGAGGCAGCGGCCGGACTGCACGCCGATGAGCCGGGTGCCCGCGGTAAGCGCGGCGGTTTGCGGTTGGAGTTCGGGGTCGCTCTCCGGCTCCACTGCACAGGCAACGACGGCGGCGAAGAATACGGCCAGTCCGGTGCGGCGAACGACGACGGGCAGGTGACGAACGTTCATTGAGACGCTCCTTTGCGTGCCGCCTCCTTCCCGGTCTTCGGGGTTGGACTCAAGCGATCTTTGTGGGTCCGCATCGGCTGGTGTTGAACCCCAAGCAGCAGGTGCCCACAGGCCCACGCCCCCTGCCGTGGCGTATAGGCGGGATGGGGGCTCTGTTGCGGGAGAGGGCCGGGGTAGGTGGTAGGCCAGGAGGGCCGCGCGACCCGCCCTGGACAGTGCAGGAGCAAAGCTCCGCGCGCAGCGGTCTCAGTGTTTGAGATTGCGGAACGGATTGTTGAACGGCTCCGCGCCCTTCTTGTCTCCGGCGGGGCTGACCGTGGACCAGTCCGTCCGGCGAGGCGACGCTGACGCGGGCGGCGAGCAGGCTCGTGCGTACCGCACCGCGGATGGTGTCAGGGCTCGAGCCGTTGTTCTCGCTCCAAAATCGCTCGCACCCCTCCGGCTTACACTCCGGGCCGGGAGCCGCAGCGCGGATCCGCGGCGCGAACTGCCCTGAGGGAGCGCGACGGGCTCAGCGAGCCTGGAGCGCCTGAAGCTCAGCGGTCGCGTGGGCGGCCTGCAGATGACGCTCGATCAGCTCCAGGGTCTCATCCCAGTCGAGCTTCTCGCCGTTGACCTTGATGCCGGCCATGCTCACCGCGATGCGGCGCTTCTTGCCCTTGGGGAACACCACCGCCTGCGACACCAGCATGCCGCGCAATCGGGTCGCGGTGGGCAGGGAAGTGTTCTCGCCGACATGGAAGTTGATCCAGGTCTGCGACAGCTCGGCGATCTCCAGGTCGTTGACCTCGACCAGCGGCAGCGGCGCGGACAGATTGGTCACCTGCAGCTCGGTGCGGGTCAGCACCATGTGTGGCGTGGCGCCGTCATTGCGATGCTGGTAGGCGAGCACCACACCGAACAGCGCCAGCGCCAGCAGGAAGGCGATCATGCCCCAACTCGGCGACGCCTGCGTCTTCATCATGTAGATCGCCAGCGCCAGCGGCGCCACGCAGAACACCGGGCCGCGGTAGAAGAACTTCTTGGTATCGCGGAACTCGCTGCGCTCGGGCGCGTTGGCGATGATCTGCTTGAGCTCACGGATCGCCTCGGCCTGCTCGGCCTTGCTGCGGTGGGCGAAGTCTTCGCTGAGCGACTGCGCCAGGTTCTGAATGGCGTCGGGGGATCGGGATTTGGACATGGGAAGCTTCCTTGGGGAAAAATGAGAGGGTTTCAGGCGGCCTGTGGGCGGCTGGCCAGCATTCGCGTGAACCATGAGGTCTCCGCCTCACCGAGCTTGCGAGTGGCTTGCCGCAGCAGGTCCGGGTCGAGCGATACGACGAGGGCCTCGAGCCGCGTACGGGTTGGGGGATGGGTATCGACCGGGTGGGCGATGGTGTGTTCCAGCGTCTCCTGGGTCAGCGTCAGCTCGGTCCGCCGAAGCCGTTCCAGCAGGGCCTGGATCAGGTTGCTCCCCCGCAGCCGCGGATCGGCCAACAGTTGATCAATCACCTCGGACACCGCGGTCACCCGGATCAGCGCCGAGGCACATACGGCGGGGCCCCCGACGCGCGCGCCGACCTGATCCGCGGCCAGTTCCTGCTGGCGGCTCCAGTGGTGATAGGCGCGGTCGAACTGGTCGAGGTAATACACCGAGGCCCAGATGGCCGGACGGTTGAACCAGCTCGGATGGTCCTCGTCCTGCTGCAGCAGCACGGCGATCTTCTGCCGCATGCGCCGGTACAGCGGCGACAGCTGTGCGCCATGGTCGGTGTCTTTGTGCGAGAAATGCCCGAGCTCGTGGCCGATGATCGCGGCCGTCTCGGCCTGGCTCAGCACACTGGCGAAGGTCAGTGGGATATACAGCGTGCGGCCACTCAGCATGAGCTGCTGCGGATCGACCCGCACCGGCGTGCTGGTGACGAAGAAGCCATTGACCAGGCCGACCACGATATGGTCCGGCCGCGGCACGTCGAGCTTGCTGGCGATGCCGTCGACCCACTTCCACAGCCCCGGCGCGTCGTCGCGCGCCTGCACCCGGCCGAGCACGTCCACGCCCAAGGATTCCAGGGGCGCCAGCTCGCGGCGGGCGCGGAAGAACAGCCAGGCGGTGGCCCAGCTCGCGCCCCACCACGGTAAGGTGAACACCACCGCCACGAAACCGTGGGTGGACCAGTGGGTGTATGACCATACCGCCTCGTACAGCGCGGTGGCGGCCAGCGCCGTCAACATCAGACCGATGTGCCACAGCAGCATCCGCGACACCGCATCGAAGCTCGCTCCCAGATGACCCAGCAGGTAATCGAACGAGCGATGCGCGCGGCGGCTGTCGACGCGGATCTTCAGCACGAGGACCAGGCCCATCACGAAGGCGCCGAACTCACCGAGCAGCGCGGCGGTCGACAATACGCGGCGCAGCATCAAGCTGCCCGGCTGAGCCTCGAGAAAGCGCAGCTTCTCCTCGAGCTGGCTGGCACGCGACTCCGTCCTCATCCGCTTCATCTCCGCCGCACGGCCGCTCTCGCCGGTATCGGGCGGGTTGCGCAGCTGCGCCAGCCGCAGTGGCAGCCTCACCAGGTCCTGCTCGCTCTCCATCACCCGGAACCACTGCAGCGCGGAGTAGGGCATCAAGCCAAGAGGGAGCAGCAGCAAGAAAGCGAGGACTTTGCGTTGGATGGCGTGGTCGTTCATGGATGGCGGTTGCGGCCCATGCGCTTTCCAGGGCCGCGAGGTCTCGAGGACCCGTTTCAGCGCGTGTACTGTTAGACGTCCGCCAGCGGCGGCAAGAGCAGCAACGCCCCGATGCGCACTCAGCGCCTTCCCAACATGCGGAGCGCCAGCTCGGTGTGAATATCAGCGAGGGTCTCGATATCGAGCGTGCCCGCCGGCTCGTACCAATACGGGAGACGCACGCCCATCGCGGAGATCGCCGCCGCGGTGGCAACCGCGTGGGGAGGAGAGAACCGCCCCATCGCCACGCCGCGCTCGATGACCTCGCGCAAGAAGGCGGCGGATTGGTTTCGCAGTGCCATCGCCGGTGCGGAGAGCTCGGGTGGCAGGGTGTGGATCTCCTCATTCACCACGACCGCCAACTGCGGGTGGGCCGCATGCAGGAGGGTGTGGGCCCGGACGAGCGCTCGCACCTGCTCCGCCGGTTCGGTGCCCGCGTTCAGCAGCGCCCCACGGAGTGCTTCGTGGTGCGCCTCGTGGCCAATCTGGACGAGCTCCGCGAGGATGTGCTCCTTGGAGGGGAAGTGCGAGTAGAGCGCGCTCGGTTGGAGCTCCAGCTCCTTCGCGACATCCCGGATCGACGTGCCATGAAACCCCTCGCTCGCGAAGAGCCGCAGGGCCGTCTCCAGTATCCGCCGCCGTGTGCCGTTGGGCACCGTTGCCGGAAGGGTCGCCTTCTGAACCTGCAGATGTGATCGAGGAAGGGAGCGCATGATCGGCCTGCTGAACGAACGTTCGTTCAGCAGGCCGGTGGGTAACACACTCTCTTTGCGCTTTTCAATCGTTTACGAGGGCGGACGGATTTTTGAACCTGTCTTCCCTGTCCCGACTTGTAGGGGGGAGCCGGCTCACTGGCCGGCGCAGATGTCGTTGAACGCGACGGTGGCATCCTCCTGAGCCCAACGGCCGATGCGATCCGCTGCGCCCACGGCCTGGACGTAGACGGTGGAGCGCTGGTTGTTGGTGTCGTCCAGAACGAAGGCGGGCAGGGCCTTGGATACCAGGTGACCGCCAATCTGCTCGCGCCCCTGGGTGTCGTCGATCGGATCGCCCCCGTCATTGTCCCAGCCATCGGTGGCACACCTGGCCGTGACTTTCACCCGCTGCGCGACCACCCCCTGTCCGGCGGGAATGTGTTGCAAGGCGACGAAGACATGGCCATCGGCATCGACCGCGACCTGGGGATGCGCGACCTGATCACCCACGGCGGTGGTGTCATCGATGGTCTCGCGAATCCAATTGGCGTCCACGTGGCAGTTGGCGCTACACGTCGCGTAACGGATCGTTTTGTCGACCTTGTGCACGGCGACGACGTGCAAGACGCCGTTCGCATCGGTCAGGTGTGGAAAATCCACTTCCGTGCCCCTGGCTCATGTCCGGCTTGGGAGGGCGGGGCTCCCGGAGCCCGGTGCGCCCGAGCCGGGATGGGAGGTGGTCCTCGGTCCTCCCCGACGCGCTCATTTTTCTCTCCACTCCGAGTCCGGAACGCACTAGGAGCGCGTCCGCAATTCCCCACCTAGACTAGGAGTGAATCATGTTCCGAATGGGCGTGCTTGCGGCATTCATCGTTGCGATCACCACGGGCTGTGCCACCGGTAGCCGGGCATACATGGACTCGGGTCTCGCCAACCGCGCGGAGCCCGCCTCCGTGTGGAACCGTCCGCAGGAGGTGGGCTTCGACTGGGGACCGGAGATCACCGGTCAGGCGAGCTATCAGTGCGTGTTGCTCCTCATCTGCTGGGGTGCTGAGGACGGCGGCGCGCTGGACAGCGTGGGCTCGTTCGTCGGTTCCATCCTGGGCAGGGGCGGCGCGGTGACCGACCCGCTCGTGCGCGCGGCGGCGGCGAACGCGGTGAAGAACGCCCCGAAGACGGACGGCATCTACGTGGTGGCCCACGACACCGACGCGTTCAACATCATCATCTACAAGAAGCGGACGGCCTCGGTGCGCGGCAAGGCGATCACCGTGCGAGCCATCGGCGAGGTCAGCCAGGATCGCTCCGACCGCAACCGCAACCTGAGCGCGCTGGGCGGCAGCCTGGTGAACGTCGGCGAGGTCAAATAACGGCTCCCGGCCATGAAGAGCCCAGCAATCTCCTCGGGAGTGCTGGGCTCTTCCAGCGAATCAGGCCTTCGGGCCCCAGGAGTCCTGGAGGGTTTGGGGGCCCCCAGCTATCAGCTTGGTGGCATTTTCCACTCCGACAACTGCTGGCAACCCATACTCACGTGCGATGACTGCTCCATGGGTCATCAGTCCACCAACTGCGACCGGCACAGTCGCTCCACATCCCATTCGCAGACTACGATACATGCAGGGCCGGTTTCGGGCTGCGTGACCATCACCCTGCCGACTCATCCGCTCCAAGGCGTGCAGTTGCCGTTCATCCGCACCGTCCGCAGCCAGGACGGCAGGCGGTACATCGATGTGGAGCACCCACCTGGCTGGTGCATGAGGCTTCCCATCGAGTGGACAGACCGCTCCCCGCCTCAGCTTCCACCCAGCATCGGCGGTCGTGAGGCTCGCCTCGGCATTTCCGACCTGCTCAAGCTCGCTGATGCTGTTGAGGTGGCACTTCGCCAAGAGCCTGCCCCGCCGCCTGATTATGACTCAGCGGCTGCGCATAGCTTTATCCATGTTGCCTCCTCCAGTCCCTCAACCCGCACTGCCCTGGTCAACACTGCCCGCCGCAATCCGACAAGACCTCCTCAGAGCGTGGACGACCCTCCTGCACAAAATGCTTCGCGCCGAGGCCGCAAGCGCGGAGGAAAGCGATGAACGAGAAGATTCGAGCAACCCATCTGGAGCGGCGCGCGATTGTCTACCTGCGACAGTCCACACTCAAGCAGGTCCACGAACACCATGAATCCACCGCTCGCCAGTATGCCCTGCAACAGCGGGCCTTGGAGCTGGGTTGGCCGACCGAGCGGATAGAGACCTTGGATGAGGACATGGGCCAGAGCGGTGCAAGCGCGAGCTGGCGTGCAGGCTTCCAACGGCTGGCCGAGGACGTTGCACGCGGACGAGTAGGAGCCATCTTCTCCCTGGAAGTTTCGCGCCTGGCCCGCTCTTCAGCGGACTGGCACCGCCTGCTCGAACTGTGTGCCCTGGCCGATGTCCTCATCGCAGACGAGGACTCCGTCTTCAGCCCTCGGGATTACAATGACCGGTTGTTGCTCGGTCTCAAAGGCACCATGAGTGAGGCCGAGCAGTACTGGATGCGCCTGCGCCTGCAAGGGGGCAGACTCTCCAAGGCCAGGCGGGGCGAGCTCTTTCTCCCGCCACCGGTCGGCTACGAATGGGATGAAGCGGCTCAGCGCTTGCGCCTCGACCCTGACGAGCAGGTCCAACGCATGGTGCGCCTGGTCTTCGAGCGCTTTCGTATGGAGGGCAGTGCCTTCGCGGTCATGCGCTACTTCGAAAGGAATGGGCTGAAGATGCCTGTTCGCTCTCAAAGCATGCACCAGGTGCGCTGGGGTCCCGCACGTCACGGAACCATCCTCCAGATACTTCACAATCCCGCATACGCGGGTGCCTACGTCTTCGGCCGCCGCGAGGAGCATCTGGCGCTGGTGAATGGTCAGTTGAAGCGACGGCGCATCATCAAAATGCCACAGGAAGAATGGAAGGTATGTCTGCGAGACCACCACCCGGCATATATTTCCTGGGAGGAATACCTGGCCAACCAGAAGAAGCTCCATGAAAACCGCTCCAACTCCAGGTTGCCGGACCAACGTGGTGCTGCTCGCGAAGGGAATGCGCTGCTGCAAGGCCTCGTGCTGTGTGGGCGGTGTGGCCACCGCATGCAGACGCGCTATCACGGCCTACGACGCCATGCGTACTACGAGTGCCGTAGTCCCACACCAGAAGGTGGCGACAAGAGCATGTGCTGGATGGTCGCGGCAGCAGCGATTGATGAGGCCGTTGCCAGGCTCTTTCTCGAGGTAACTCAGCCCCCAGAAATCGAACTCGGGCTCGCCGTGGCCCGAGAGGTGGAACGCCAGGTGGGCGAGGTCCAGCATCAATGGAAGTTGCGCTTGGAGCGTGTCCGCTATGAGGCTCAACTGGCGGAGCGCCGCTATAAGGCCATTGACCCAGATAACCGTGTCGTGGCCCGGACTCTTGAGCGCGAGTGGGACGACCGTCTTCGCGAACTCGAAGAGGCTGAGCACGAGTACCAGGAGGTCCTCAAGCGCGAGAAGCTCGAACTGACGGACAAGGACCGGGCAAGAATCCTTGCTCTCTCAAAAGACCTGTCTCGCGTCTGGAATGCGAAGAGCACGACCCATGCAGAGCGCAAAAATCTCCTCCGTATCCTTGTGCGAGAGGTAACGCTGAGGCCGCTCGAAGTGCCCGAGCGGATGACGCGTATTCAGGTGGTCTGGCAGACGGGGGCGAGCAGTGACCTCAGCATCCCACGTCGTACTCGATTCGAGGCAAGGAAGACCTCCGCCGAAGCTGTCGAGTGCATTCGCACGCTGTTCGAAGAAAAGAGGAGCGATGACGAGATAGCGGTCGAACTCAATCGGCGCGGCTTGCGCTCCGGTGGCAAACGCCCTTGGGATGCGAAGGCAGTGAGTTGGGTCCGCTGGCGCCACGGTCTCCATCACTTGCCCGTGCCACCGCAGGCGGGGCCGCAACCCACTCGCCGAGCTGATGGCCTCTACTCCGTGCGCGGGGTGGCTGAGTACTTCAACGTCACCAGGTGGATAGTGTACTACTGGATAAAAGAGGGCTGGCTCAAGGGTGTCGAGGGCGGTGGGATGGGGCGCTGCTGGTGGTTCAAGCTGGATAGCCAGACAATCAAGCGCCTGACTGATGCCAGGTCCCGAGGGTACGGGCCAGGCGGGCGTAGTCATTCCCAGAGCCGTCTCCGAGAAGAGGGGCATTATGCATAGCGCACCCAAGCCTTCCCGGTCGTTCTCATGCAGGTGGGTATTGGCATGGAGGGAAAAGCCCTCCAGCGGATTGTCTTTCCCTTGAACGATATATATACGGGTAAAAACCGACTAGCGTTCAACTCCGGGCTGCGTCCAAGCCAGACATCGAAGGGAAAGGCTGACTCCGTATGTTCAAGCACCTGAAGATGATGAGCCTCCTGCCGTGGATCCTCTGTGCCTGCGGAGGGTCCGAGCCGGAGGTCCAGGTGGTTCAGGAGGAGCCCGCGGCCGACGCGCGCGATGGTGGCTCGGAGAGCCCCACGGTGGCCAACCCCACCGGGCGCTTCTACATCGTGGGCAAGGACATCGTGGACCCGAGCGGGAACAAGTTCTATCCCGTGGGGGCCAACCTGGACGGCTGGGATTTCTTCCAGCGGGACACGGAGAACCGCGCCGCGGCGGCCGCCAACTGGGGTTGGAACATCATCCGCATCAACGGGGCCCAGCTGGCGCATCCGGATTGGAAGACGTACGGGCTCGTGTCGGGTGACCTGTCGAAGCCCAACTTCGACAAGATCGACCGCATCGTCCAGGCCTACACATCGCGGAAGATCGTGGTCCTCATCGAGTTCCACGACGGTGTGTGGGCGAACGGCGGCGTCGACGCGACCCGGCTGGCCCAGACCCGGAGCGCCTGGATCGCCCTGGCCAACAAGTACAAGACGAACACCTTCGTCTGGTTCAACCTGCTCAACGAGCCCGTCTGGAGCCAGCCGGTGAGCGAGTATTTGAGCGTGCACACGGACCTGCGCGACGCCATCCGCTCCACCGGCGCGGAGAACATCATCGTCATGGACGGCGGTGTCGCCGGTCAGGAGTGGCCGGGCTGGGGCATCCCGGGGAATCTCATCCCGACGTACGGGCCGCAGCTGTCGCAGAACCAGTGCAACATCCTCTTCTCCATCCACGTGTACAACGCCTGGGCCGAGGCGGGCGGGAGCAGCCCCCACACGAGCCAGTTCATCGCGTACCTGAATTCGGTGCAGAGCAAGAACCTGGCGCTGATCGTGGGAGAGACGGGCTGGAACTCGAACGACAGTGACGTGCCCCGGCTGAAGGCTGGAAGCATGATCGCCTTCACCAACGCGCCGGCCTACGGCGTGGGCATCATCGCGTGGCACGGCAACCCGAACTGGGGTGACACGTTCGCCCTGACCAAGGCGGACTCGAGCGGCCAGTTCTACTCCATCGACAACTGGACCCAGCCCACCACGCTGACGGACTTCGGCAAGGTGCTGTGGGACCTCTCGCACAAGAAGCCCGTGCTCGGCGCCTTCACCGGGAGCTACGCGGCCAGCGGTTGCGCCTCGGCGAAGTGAGGGGACGCCGAGGCCCATCAGTGCTCCCTTGATCTCCGGCGGCGTGGACACCGTGACCCTTGACCGGCGGGGACGCGGGCTTCAAACCGCCTCGAGGGGCTCCATCACGAGCTCGACGGTGGTCGTGATAGGGGCCGTGTCGTTCATCCAAACAGTCGTCGCCAGTCGTCAGACCAGACCTCGCCGTAGCGAGTAGTGAAGCGGGAATACAGCTTGCGCTGCCAGCTAGCAACCGCGTCCTTCGTGGGTTGCTCGAAGATGCCGTCAGCCCACCCCGCGGTTTTTGGCGCGAACCCAAGAGCTTGCAGGCGCTCCTGGATTGCTTTGATGTACGGACGCTCACTGGCGTAGAACCCACCGTGAGACTCATTCGGGCCTGAAATCAGACCGTAGTAGTGACCCCGAGGCAGAACCCATCCCAGCGGCGCGTTCGGTGTCTTGGGCGAGATGGTGCCCGTACCCTGGCGACCGTTCTGTGAAACGAAACTGAGCCCAGGCCCACCCGGCACCAGATGTAGGGGGCTGGCCCCAGCGCCCTGCTCGATGAACAGCGGGTACTGCATGTCAGATGTGTCGGCGTTGCCACTGGAGGTTCTGAGCTGCTCATGGTGCAGATGCTTGACCCCCGTCCCCACAGTGCCGGCCCGACCAATCCAGGTACCCTGCTCGCAGACGGTACCGATCCGTGCCACCTGATCCATGTGCATGTAGGTCGTGAACCAGTTGCCGAGCGTCCTGGTGCCGGGAATGAAGTGCCTGATCTCGATGCCGCCGGGCCAGAAGCTCTCATGCACAATGCCAGGAGCCGAAGCCAGTACCGCACTGCTGTTGGGCCACCCATCGAAGTACATGTCCATCTTTTTGTCGTCGGGCTTGTGGCCCACGTACGTCTTGATTACGACTCTCGTACCTGCCAGAGCAGGCAAAGCGAACTGCGGTCGGGTGTTGGCGTCAGCCATGTTTTCGCTCCTTCACCAAGACAGGGGTGTCAGACACTTCATCCGCGTGCCCGGGCAACCCGGCTCGTCCTTCGGTGGAGAGACTTGTGCGGAACTCCGGTTCCCTCCCGGGCCCAACACTCCGTTCCTTCCTCATGGATTCCTCCATGCAATGTCCCAAGAGGAATGGAGTGGGCTCGCGGGATTCGTGACGTTGAGCACCTGTTCCGGGCAACGCGCGTGCACGCCGCCTGCTGGTACAGGCGGCCCCCTGCCTGCCGCAGGTACGGAAGCCTGGGACAGCGCACTCGTGAGAAGGGTCCGCGCGTATGGGTGCCCGACGCGGAAAGAAGAGATGAAAACCTCCGCCCGGGTCGCGGAAAAGCAAGGAGAGAGGCCCTCTTCCGGACGGCGGCGTAGCGCGGGGGAAAAAGGAGCGCTCGCCGGGCGCCAAGACTCCGCAGCGGACTCTCAGGGCTTCACGGGCTCTCCGTACTTCGCCTGAGCTTGCTCCGATTCCGTGGCTCTCCCGCGGTTTGCTGCTGCTTCGTCCTCGCCCGGCGCCGCCGCTGTGGGGAGCGCATGGGAGCCGCCGCGGAACTCTTCAAGGATGCCAGGCTCATTTTGAGAAGCCTTCACCGGGATGGATGCGAATGGGAGAGGGCAGGGGTTGACATGTCCGCCGACATGTCAGTTCGGAGCACTGACATGTCGGCCATGGGCTTGTCCCAATGACGAATGGCGATTGGGGCAGGCATGGTTGTTGCTTGGCGACGACTCGTCGGCGGCTCATCGCGGTTCGTATGAGCGCGCTCGATACACAATCCATGTACGGGGACCGAAATGATACAGACGCAGGCACAGCAGGAGGGGGGCAAGGTCATCCTCATCAGTGACGCTCAGACCACGAGCGTGATGGCCTATGCGCAGGTGGGCGCCGACACAGACACCTTCGTGACCAATATCGTGACCTGGTTCAAGGGAGGGCGGGGGGGCAGGTTCGTCAACATCGATGAGGTTGACGCGCTCCTGCCGGAGGCCTTCGGGGACACGGTCACACGCAATGGCGGCACGCTCGAGAGGGTGTCGTCCCCTCCCGAAGATCTGCCGGGCTTCCTGGCGGAGTACGACGGCGTCTTCTTGTCCCAAACCCAGGTGGATAACGACGCGCTCATCGACTACGTCAATGCAGGAGGCTGCGTCTACATCGCCGGAGGAGGGAGGTCTGGCGAGAGCTCGGCCTGGAACACCTTCCTGAATCACTTCGACATTGTCTTGAAAGAAGGGCTCGAGCCATTCACGGGGCTCGCGAATCTCGTGCCCAATGACCATCCGCTCATGCAAGGGGTCTCCGTCCTCTACTTCGACCAGCTCTCGCCCATCGGTCTCATCACGGACTCCGGCCCGCAGTTGTCCCAGACCGTCGGCGCCATGGGCTCGACGCCCATGATCATCGTCGCCGATGCGAGCCAGGCGACCCAGACGTGGACGGACGGCGTGGCGGTGACGCTTGCTTCCGGGCAGCAGGATCCGTACGGGATCACGGTGGACGCGACGAGCGTCTACTGGACGAACACCGAGGGCGGCACGGTCATGAAGATGGGGCTCGACGGCAGCACTCCCATCCCGCTCGCCTCCGGACAGGGCACTCCGCAGGGCCTCGCGGTGGACGCGACGAGCGTCTACTGGACGAACTTCGCTGGCAGCTCGGGACTGTGGAAGATGGGGCTCGACGGCAGCAACGCCGCCCCGCTCGGTATCGATGCCCGCCTGGACATCGCGGTGGACGCGACGAGCGTCTACTGGACGGACATGAACGGCATGGTGATGAAGTCGGATTTCAGTGGCGGCACCCCCACCAACCTCACCAGCGGATATGAAATGGACTGTCACTCGCTCACGATGGCCGCGACGGGCCTCTACTTGACGGGCGACCCTGACGGGCTGTACGGGCAGGTGGCCGGCCGCATCTCCCCCATCCAGGTCCAGCCCCAGCCGACAGAGCCGTGGGGGATCGCGGTGGACGCGACGGGCATCTACTGGACGGACAATGTCAACGGCGGCCAGGTGATGAAGGCCGGGCTCGACGGTGGCACTGTCACCCCGATTGCCTTCGGGCAGGACACGCCGGGCTGCGTCGCGGTGGACGCGACGAGCGTCTACTGGACGAACCGCAAAGCCGGCACGGTGATGAAGCTGATGAAGGGATTCACTCTGCTCGCCTCCGGCCAGCAGGGGCCGGCCCATTTCGCGGTGGACGCGACGGGCGTCTACTGGACGAACACCACCGGCGGTACGGTGATGAAGTCGTATTCTGATACAGGCATGGTCGTCTCGCTCATCTCCGGACTGGCTCAACCGACCGGTATCGCGGTGGACGCGACGAGCAGCATCTACTGGACGAATCGCGGCGACGGCACGGTGATGAAGGCGAATCCTTTTGGCCACAATCCCATGCAGCTCGCCTCCGGGCAGAACCAACCGACCGGCCTCGTGGCGGACGCGACGAGCGTCTATTGGACGAACAGCGGCGACGGCACGGTCATGAAGGTGGGGCTCAACGGCGGCACGCCCACCCCGCTCGCCTCCGGGCAGAACCAACCGACCGGCATCGCGGTGGACGCGACGAGCGTCTACTGGACGAACAGCGGCGACGGCACGGTCATGAAGGTGGGACTCAACGGCGGCACGCCCACCCCGCTCGCCTCCGGGCAGAACCAACCGAACGGCATCGTGGCGGACGCGGCGAGCGTCTACTGGACGAACAGCGGCGACGGCACGGTCATGAAGGTGGGGCTCAACGGCGGTACGCCCACCCCGCTCGCCTCCGGGCAGACGTCTCCGATGTGGATCGCGGTGGACGCGACGAGCGTCTACTGGACGAACGGGCACGGCGGCGGCACGGTGATGAAGGTGGGGCTCAACGGCGGCACGCCCACGACGATCACCACCCTCTCCAGCCGGGGCACCCCACTCGGCATCATGGTGGACGCGACGAGCGTCTACTGGACGGATACCGATGGCGGCATGGTCATGAAGACCGCAAAGTAGGGAGTCCTGCCGCCGTGCTCGTGGAAGCGGGCACGGCGGCGCGGAATCCGCGCTACTCCCTCCGGCGGTTGTCCGGGTGGACCATCCGCAGGAGGGATGGATCGTACGTGAAGAATGCGTCGAAGAGATTCAGGTACGAGTGCTTCTCCCGGGCCAGCCGGCTGCATACGTCAGGGCCCAGGTCCATGGGCACCCCGCCACGCAAGAGCTGGAGGTTGAGATCGGCGCTCGGGTTGGTCTCATCGTGGCTCGGCGCGGGCGCGAGGTTCATCAGCCAGGAGATGCGATCAACCCCGGATGAGTTGGCGCGGCTCCCGTGCCATACGTAGTTGTGGAGAAACAGCGCGTCGCCGGCCCGCATCGTCATGTCGAGGGACTGTTCGGGCGCGTCGAACGGATCGACGTACATGCACGCCCGTGTCTCGTCGATGTCGACGAGTGGGATCCAGAGGTGCACGGAGCCCTTGTGGCGCCTCGAGGCCTCGGAGAAGCCGGCCTTGCCGCCGTCGACATCCCGGTGGCGCCGGGTGGCGTACGAAGACCCCGCGCGCACCACCATGACCTGCTCATACTCGAGGAACACCTCGCTTCCCAGGATGCGCCCGAGGAGCGGCCCCAGCTTCTCGGCCAGCGCCTGGAGGAGGTAGGGGACATGGAGCAGCACCTTCTCCAGGTTGATCTTGTCCCGGTACGCAGCCCTGTCCGCTCCCCATACGTCGGCCATGTGAGGATTCACGACAGCGCGCAACGTGCTCACCAGCTCCGCGGACAGGACGCGTCGAACCACGGCGAACCCGCGGCGCTCGAAGTGCTCCTTGACCTCGTTCGCATAGAAGGCGTTGTCGATGGCGCGGATTCCCTCCCACACGTCCACGGGCCCGTCCTGATCGAGCGAGTGGGCGAAGAACCGCTCCGTTCTCTCGGTGCCGTCGGCGCGGCGCACCACGTACCGGAATGGCTCGCCGGGGGTCAGCTTGCCCGCATCGACGGTGTAGACGTGCGGCAGGTAGGGATGGGGCTCGCACCTGGCCGACGCTCCACCATGGGATCTGGCGACCAGGCATTCGCCGTGCTGCAGATGCATCTCAATGAGTCTCTGGTTGCTCGAATGCATGACAATACCGGGGCGGTGTGCCGCCGTGCCCGTGGAGGCGGGCACGGCGGCACGGAATCCGCGGTGACTCCTTCCGGGTTACTCCTGATGGAAGTGCTTGCCGCTGTTGTCGTCGACGTAGGTGTGGCCGTTCAGCTGGTAGGCCAGGTCGAAGACCACGGGCGCTCCACTCGGGAGCGCGGAGTTGGGAAGGAGCCAGATCCGACAACCCTCCGGGTCGCGGGTACCGGTGTCCGTGAGCGACGCCTCCCGGGCGTGGCCTGGAACGCCCCTCTCGAGCACGCGGTAGCGCACGCTGACGTGCGTGGCCCGCGGGTTGACGGCGAGCCGGAGCTGGCGCGCATTCCCGTTCTCCGACGACGGCGCTGGGTGCACCCGGACGTCCCGGGTCAGGAACCGGAACCGGAAGTTCCGGCCGTAGTCGCTGTCGTAATGCACCCGTCCATCGCTGCTCCGGTAGTCGAACCAGACGACGAGCTCCTCGGCATCCGCGGGGATGGCGAAGTCCTGGAAGAGCATCGAGCCGTAGCCCGTCGGATCCTTGTCGACGTGCCGGAGGATGCCGGCGGGCGACCACAGCACCTTGTCGTGCACCGGGCCGTTCTCGGAGAACTTCACGTGCACGGTGATGGGCTGGTCGGGAGATCCGAAGAGATAGCCGGGAGCCAGCGGCATCCGGTGCGGATCATAATAGATGCTGAGCCTGCCGCCCGGCTTGAGCTCACCCTCGAGCCGTTGGGTCCAGACATGGGTGAAGTAGATGGTGGCGGCTTTGCCGAGTCCGTGTCGCGAAATCATGGAAACCCTCGTGTGTGGGATCGATCGATTCACTGGTACATCGCCGTGACCGTGAGATCGGGCTGGGTGTCGAAGACCTTGATGAAGGTGATCTGGATGCTCTCGTTCCAGTAGTAGGCGTTGCTCTGGGACGCGGCGAGGCTGTCCGGACTCCCGACGTTGGGAAGCGCCGTGTTGCCGAGCTTGACGGAGGAGGGCGCCCGGGTCCCGAGCAGGGCGATGTAGTAGAACTTCTCTGGAGGCGTGTACTGGTCGAACACGCGCCGCACCCGGATGTTCTGGCCGCCGGGGATGCCCTGGTGGCTGAGCTCGGTGAGCCGGTAGGTCTGATGGAGCTCGGCCTGGGTGGTGACGCCGTCATCCTGGTACAGCGAGTACGTGCTGTCCTGCCCCGGGTAGATGTTGAAGGTGAGCGGATTCTCGGACAGCTCGCCCACGTACTGCTCCAGCTCGCGGAAGGGCAGGATGGCCCCGGCGCGGACGTAGATGGGGGCCTGGTCGAGCGCCGCCACCCAGCTGTCGATCAGGGTGCCGCCTTCCACCGGCGCGTCGAGCGGGTTCTGGTTGTCCTTGAAGGCGTACCACTGACTCCCAGCGGGCAGGTACACGGACCGGGTGGCCACCGGCGGATTGCCAGAGCCCGGCTGGGTGATCGGCGCCACCAGGAAGTCGCGGCCGATGAAGAACTGATCATCCAGGTAGTCGTAGACTCGCGGATCCTGGGGATCGTTGAGGAAGAGCGCCCGGGCGATCGGCAGTCCGGTCTGCGTCGCCTGGTACATGGCGTCGTAGTAGAGCTGCAGCATGCGGTAGCGCAGCTCCACGAACTTGCGGCAGTTGGTGGGGACGGGCTCGCCGTAGGCGTACGGCTCCTGGAACTGCTTGTTGTAGCCGTCGTAGTGGTTGCGGTACCAGGGCAGGAACGAGCCGAGCGTCATCCAGCGGGTGAGGAGCTCGTAGTCGGTGATGCCGCCCACCACCTTGGCGTCCTTGAACTTGTCGCCGACGATCTCCGCCTTGGAGGTGGTGCCATCGCCCGTGGCGAACCCGCCGATGTCGCAGCCCGAGATGGGGATGCCGGACAGGCCCAGGTTGAGCACCTCGGGGATGTTGATCCGCAGGAAGTCCCAGCTGGAGGCGGAGTCACCCGTCCACAGGCCGGCGTAGCGCTGCATGCCGGCGTAACCGCCGCGTGCGATGATGAAGTTGCGCTTGTCCGGACGGAGGATGTTGATTCCCTCCCAGGTGGCCCGGAGCAGCATCAGCACGTAGGCGTTGTGCATCTGCGCGTTGGGCACGTACGCGGTGCCGTTGTTCGTCTCGATGGCGAGCGGGAACGTTTTGTACGGCGAGTCGCCGCTCGGGGCGATGGCCGGGCAGGTCATGTCCTGCCAGATCATGTCCATTCCCACTTCCTTGAGGAGATGCGAGTACTGCGCGCCCCAGACCTGGCGCACGTCCGCACGGCCGAAGTCCGGGTAGTTGCCATACGCATTGAGCGCGTAGCCGTCCCCCTGCTGGATCGGAGGGTAGGCGAGGTAGGGATTGTTTCCGTTATTGGTGCCGTAGCTGACCTGCCCCTGGTACAGATTTGGATTGGGCCCTTGCCCGGCCAGGGTGTCGTAGATGAGCCCCGGGGTCGGATTGATGGACAGCAGCGCGTCGCGCTGGGTGTAGGGGGCCTTGTTCCCGTTCTCGTCGTACTCGTTGTCGGTCAGCAGCGGCGTGATGTTGGTGCTGCACTTGAACCCGTTCTCATGCAGCTGGGCCATCATCCCCGCTACGTCGGGGAACTTCTTCTCGCTGCTGGTGAAGGTGCGGTAGTTGTCCTGGAAGTCCACGTCGATGTGCAGCCCATCGATCGGGATACGGGCGTCGCGGAAGGCATTGGCCACCCCCTCCAGGATGTCGCGGCTGTAGTAGCCGTAGCAGCCCTGGTGGTAGCCAAAGACATACTTCGGCGGCATCGGAGGCCGCCCGGTGAGCGCGGTGTACTGTTGGATCACCTCGGCGGTGTCGTCACCCGCCATGAAGTAGTAATCCATGTCCCCGTACAGGGCGCCGAAGTAGTACTTCCCCGTCATGTCCGAGTAGTCGTTCGTGCCGATGTTGATGTACGACTGGGCGGGATTATCGAAGAAGAGCCCGTAGCTATACGGGGCGCCGGCGTAGTCCCCCTGGGGCGTGGGGTTGTTCTCCATCAGCAGCGGCACCGAGCAGTACAGCGCCTCGCTGGGGTTGAGCGGACCGCCCCCGTTGTTCGCGGGAATGGGGCCGGTCGAATATATGTAGTTGTCGAAGTTGAAGAACGTCAGGGTGTACTCGTTCTTCAACAGCTTCTCCCCGGCCTTCTCCCCGAAGCCGAAGTAGCGGGCGCCGCCGGGATAGACCTTGAAGTTGGCGATCACCTCCTTGCCGGGGATGTAGACGAGGTTCTTGCCCGGCTGATCGGCGTTGATCAGCTGGTTCCCCCGGTACACGAGGATCCGGTAGGGCTGGAGCTGGATCTCCACCTTGATCTTCCCGGTATCCACCACGATGGCCTGATCGTCATCCTGGAGGATGTTCAGGTCGACCTGACCCAGGTTCCGGTTGACCACCGCCACCGACGTCTCCACCGAGTAGTCGAAGTTCCTGGCGGGGTTGAACCGCACCCGGAAGCAGGTGGCGGACAGGAAGGAGATCTGGAACGAGACGGCGTTCTCCACCGCGGTGAGCGTGAAGACGTTCCCGCTGCGCGAGTGGGTGACGATGTTGCCGATCGACGTCCAGCCGTCGTTGTTGGGCGTGAACTCGTTGACGTTGACGAACTGGTAGCTGTCGGTGGAATCGGAGGCCTGGGGGGTGGCGCGAGCGCGATCCGTCGGGAGCTGGCTGGATTTGGGAAGAGGTTGGCTCATGGCGATCGAGAGCAACGAGAGAGATGGGTTGAGTGGATGGGAGGGACGTTGGCTTACGGCGTCGGTTTGGAGCGCTTCACCTGGTTGAGCGCGGGGGGATAGGGCTTGGCCTGGGCGCGCATCTGCAGGAGCCAGCTGTAGTTGGCACTGCCAGTGAGGCCGGAGTTGGCGTTCTTGCCGAAGATGGGGATGCGCTTGCCATTGGCGTCCAGCACCAGGCGACCCTGGAGGTCCGTCTTGAAGCCAATGCAGGCGCCAGCGGAGTAGTGGCAGCCCACGCAGCTCTCGGTGCCGAAGACGATCTGCGAGTCGCTCACCGTGCCGGACGGGAGCCGATCATCCTCCTCGAGCGGCCCGGCCTTCTGGTTGCCGAGCTGGAAGAACGTCTCCATGGTGGTGTTGATGAGGTAGGTGGGCACCATCTTGCCCGGCGTCTTGTAGATGATGCTCTCGGGAGACGAGGAGTTGTTGGTGCCGAAGAGCATTCCGCCCGGGAAGGCCGGGAAGTTGGGCGCGGTGGGCCACTGGGTACCGATGAGCTTGTAGTTCTTGAAGACGGAGCCCTGGCTCAGCAGCATGGCCTGGAACTTGGCGTTGATGGCCTCGGTGCCGCCGGGAACCGGGAGCACCTGGAGCACCTGGGTGGGCGTGGTGGTGAGGTTCTCCGCCCACGTGGTGAGCGGCGCGCCCGAGGCGAGGCGCGCGTTCTGGGGTGGAAGCTGGTTGACGGGGGCGACGGGCGTCTCTGGATTGTAGAAGTTCGGGCGCCGCGTGCGGCCCTTGCTGTCGAGATCCAGCGAGTTGACGTTGACGTTGTCCACGTGCTCGAAGGTGGCCCACAACCAGGTGGGGGAGGACTGGGTACGCACGGCGATGTGCATGCCCACCAGTCCCATCGTCTCGGTCGTGACGCGACCGACCGTCTGCACTCCGTCCGGACCGGCGTCGTAATGAACCACCTGTCCCTGGCGCACGAAGAAGCGGCTGGGGTCGTCATTGCCGGCCAGTTGCTTCCAGGCCAGCTTGATCTCCATCGAGCCGGGTTGGTTGGTGCCGTCGTTGGCGGGGAAGTTGATGGGACCCTTGGCCGTGAAGGTGGCCTGGCCATCCAGGTTGTACAGCTCGTTCTGGTAGATGTAGTCGAACTCGGTCTTGTTGATGAGGACCTCGTAGCGGACCCAGTTGCCATTGAGGTCCACCAGCGGGCCGGTGAAGGCCTGGAAGCTCTCATCGAGCTGGTTGGCCTCGTTGGCGGACTTCCGACTGCCGAGGCTCGTCATCCATAGGCGACGCTTGGGTGCCTCGCCGCGCTTCACCTGGGCGGCGAGCGTCTTGAAGGAGGCGCTGTTCCAAGGCTCCGGTTGGGCACCATCCGGGAGGAACACGCTGCCGCTCTCCCGGAAGAACTCCCAGACACGGGGCTGCTGGGGGTCGTCCGTCTGCACGCTGGTGTCCGGGTTGCCGTTGGCGTCTGCGGGCGAGTTCAGGGCCAGGAAGGTCTCCCAGGCGAAGGTGTCGAACAGGGATTGGGCCTGGGCGATCTGTCCCGTGTTCACCAACGGCTGCACTTGCGACGGGTCCACGTCGTAAGGCATTGGGGTGGCGATGGCCGCGCTGGGCCGAGCCTTGCCGGCGGGCTGCGGCGCTGCGGCCTGCACACGCGCTCCGGTGAGTGCCCCGGAGAGGCCGATGAGGAGACCGACGCGTCCCAGATTCGCGCCAAGGGCGGACCGGGACGGAGAACGAGAATGCTTCCGAGCCATTGAAGAAGGACTTCCTGCTGAAAGGGGCGTGGAAGACCGAGGGCTTGTCATGGCGACCTCTGGATTGCTCAAGGATGGGGGACGTCCCTGGCGACAATTGCAGGAACAGGGCCAGCGCCGGATGCACGCGCCCTCCCTCTCAACGGGACAGGATTCAGGCTGGGCCGTGGATGCCAGGATCCCATGTCGACATGTCAGCTGACACGTCGATTCAGTGCACTGATGTACGTGTCCTTGCCGCTACCCTCGGAAATCTTCATGTCCAACGCCCACCTCGAGGACAGGTGACAAACATGTTTCAAAGGCACCCACCACTCCCGCAGGTGCCTTCCAACCAGCGCCGGAATCGAGGTTCTTGGCGCGCTCCAGGCGCACCGCTGCCCTGCGTGGGCGAGCGGTCGCCTCGGGCTGCTCGAGAGGGTGCGTCCCTCGGCTGTGAGTTACTCCCAGAGCTGCTGCTGCGCTGGCCCCCAGGCCGGAGCCAGGACAGCAGGCAACTCAGGCAGCTGAAGGTGGCGGAGAATGCGCCGGATGACGGCGCCCTTCGCCCCTGGGGAGAAGTCGCCATGGAAGCGCGTCAAGAGTGCCAGGCGGCAGGTTCGATTCCCGCCGCCTCCACGGGGTGTCGCAAAGCCCCGGGCCGCGGTCCCCTTGGGGCACACGTCGGGTGCCGGGTCCGCCGGGTCCCGGCGATTGAAACCCGATTCCGCCGCATGGTAGGACGAGGGGGGCCGCTCGCTCCCGACTGAACACCATGGAATCCCCCGGAGCTGGACGACCTCGTCGGCGGTTGGCTCGAATCATCACAGGCGTGCTCCTGATTCCAGCGGCGACCCTCGCGCTGGTGCTGGCCATGGCGGTGGCCGCTCTGCACCTCCTCGACCACCCCTGGCTGAAACGGCGCATCGTCTCCCGGGTGGAATCGGCCACGGGCCTGCGGCTGGACTACCAGACAGCCCGGGTCGCCGTGCTCTCGGGTCTGCGACTGGAAGGGCTGGTGGTGCGTACCCCGCCGCCGTTTCAAGGCGTCGCGCCCGAGCTGCTGCGCGTCGGCACCCTGGAGGCGCACTGGTCGCCCGGCTCCTTGCTGAGCGGGACCACCCTGGTCGAGCGGGTGGCGGTGCGGGACGTGGCCCTTGCCCTGGTGGCCGACGAGGCGGGGCCCACGTCTCTCACGGGATTGATGGGGCCGGAAGCCCCTGAGCCGCCGCCCGTTGAAGCGCCACTCGGAGCCTCCCAGCGGGTCGCTGCCCTCCTGGCCTCCGCGCCTCCCGTCGGGAAGGTCGAGGTGTCGGGCGTGTCGTTGAGTTACATCCGCGTTCGGAACGGTGAAGTGATCGATCGCTGGTCCTTGCGTGGGCTCGCGGCCGCGGTCGAAGCGAAGCATCAGGACGATGGATGGAAGGTCTTCGCGCGGATGGGCCAGACCGGTACGCCGCTTCCCCTGGAGTTGAGCCGTGAAGGCCCGGCCATTCCGTCGGCCCAGGCCTGGCTGGAACTGACCCTCTCGGCGGAGGCGGGGGCGTCGGCTGCCCGCGCGCAAGTGGACCTCGATGTCGCGCGGCAGACTTTCGATCCGCGGTTCACGGTCCGCACCCTGCTGCACGGCACGGCCTCCGCGAAGTTCGATGGTGAGAAGCGGCACATCGCCATCGAGCTGGACCGCGCCCAGCTGACCGACAGCGCCGAAGTGCAAGCCCGGTTGGTGCTTCCGGATGCAGCGGATGTTCCACCAGTGGTGACGCGGGCCTTGGCGGATGTTGATCTCGGACGGCTGCTGCAATGGGTCCCCGCCGATTGGCGTCCGTTCTCGATCGAGCGCGGCAAGGTGCATCTGGATGCCCAGGAGGTCACGCTCAGCGCCATGCCGCAGCTGGGAGCCCAGGGCAGACTCGGGCTGGACGTCGACGTCGCGGCGCTGCGGCTCGTTCAAGACGAGCTTCGGGTGGCACTCGGCGGTGGACGCGTCTCCCTGGTGGCGACCCCGGATCCCCAGAAGGGGCTGGCCGCTCGACTCGCATTCGCGCTCCAGGGGCTCGATGTCGGAGGGCCCACCACGCTTCGTGTTCCGAAGGCCTCCGGCGAACTGAAGGGTTACCAGCTGCGGCCAGACCTCTCCTCGCCCATCAAGGTCGCGGGGGATGCTGCCCTGTCCGGAATGGTGGATGCATTGGACGTCCGTGCATCCGGGCTCCGTGCGACCGCGGAACGTTTGGGATTCCATCTCCATGCCCCCTTGGCGGGTGAGCCGCCGTTCGTACTGAAAGCGGACGTGCCCGTGGGGACGCTCCAGGTGGTCACGGCGGATGGCCGCGAGGTGTTGAAGGGCCCCGTGCACGTGAAGCTCGACGCGTCGGAGGTGTTCCCCCGGTTGGACGAGCCGCGACTCAGCCGGGCCCGCGCTCGTCTGGAACTCGACGTTGGCACGATGCACGCGTCGATGGATGCCACCAAGGGGGCCGACGATGTGGCGTACACCCTGGCCGTCCAGACCCCGGACCTCGCCGCCGCTCGGCCCTTCATCCCCGAGTCGATCGCCACACGCGTTCCCTGGAAGCACCTGGCCGTGAACCTGGCCTCCACGGGCAAACTGGCGGCGCTCTTTTCCTCCTCGCCACGGTTGGATCACCGAACGGAACTGCGCCTGCAGCGGCCGGGATGGGACGACGTGTCGGCGAGCAACATCGCCGTCGTGATGCGTTCGCGAGGAGATGCCTGGCGGCACAAGGGCGAACTGGATCTCCAGATCGAAGGGCTGCGCGCCGGTGAGAACGACGTGGGTTCTCAGCACCAGACCTTGACGCTGGACCTCGATCGCCGAAAGCCGTCGCTCCGGCTGGGGCTCACCAGCCATGCGGGGCTGAAGATCGCGCTCGATGCCGCACTGGCGTTCGACCGGAAAGCCCGCGCGCTTCGCTGTGACGTCAAGGGCGACCTCCCGCCCATCGGTGCGCTGTCTCCGCTCCTGGCCAGGGCTGGGGTGCCCGCGGAACTGGATTCCTCGCGGCTCGCGCTGAATGTCGAGCTGCATGGCACGCTGCTCGGCGTGCTCACGGACATCGCCGCCGACGGAACCCCGAGCCTGGCCCCCGTCCCTCTGCGTACCGCCAGCTTCGAGGGAACGGCGGTGGTGGACGCGCGCGGCATCCGCTGGAGACAGGAGGGCCAGTCGATCAACCTCCCCGCGCTGCACTGGCAGGTCGAGTCGCACGCCGATGGGCCACGGCGAACCGTCCACAGCAACCTGACGGTGGAGAAACTCACCGTGGGCATGAGTGAGCGCCGGCTGTCATTCGCCGACGTGTCCAGCGACACCACCGCCACCTTCACCGAGAAGTGGGAAGCGGACGAAATCGAGCTGAAACAACTCTTGAAGGTCCGCTCGCTCGAACAGAGGCCAGCGCTGCCCTATCCGGTTCAGGACCTGGAAGGGTCGTTCTCCGCTCGCCGTGAGCCCAATGGCGTCATTCACATCCCCGACCTGCGAGTGTTCAACGCGGGGACCAGTACCCAGCTGAACGTCAAGGGCCGGCTCGATCTCGGCGATGACCGGCGCCGCCTGGCGCTCCGGGGGGAGCTGGAGCAGGACTTGTCCAGGCTCGCGCGGCCCGGCCTCCTCGAGAGCAGCGGCAAGGTCTCGGTCGATTTCCGGTTGGCCTCGCCCAACCTGGTGGTCTTCCGAACGCTCTCCAACGTCCTCCTCCAGAACGTGAACCTGCGGTTGCCCGAAGAGGGGGTCACGATCGAATCGCTCGATGGCAACGTGCCGCTGACCGAAAACGTGGAGCTCACCGAAGGCCAGGTGCGGCTGCTGAGCGACATCGACGTGAATCCATACTCGATGCTTCGTTTCGCCGACCAACACCCCTTGCTCTCGCGCAACGGATTCATATCGGTGGCCAGCATCACCACGCCGCGCATCTCCATCGCGCCCCTGGCCGGAAACCTGTCCATCGACCAGAACGTGGTTTCCATGCGTCAGCTGGAGATGGGCGTCCGAGGTGGGCGTGTCACCGGACAGTGCGTGTTGGACTGGCAGGGGAGGCACTCCAACCTGGAGGCCCACGTGCGGGCGACCGGCGTGAAATCGTCCCGCGGCGAGCCCTTTGACGGCAATGCCGCCGTGGTCATCTCCGGCAAGGATCGCAGCGTCAACGGACGCGCGGAGATCCTGCGCATTGGCAATCGCCACCTGCTCGACCTGCTCGATCTCGAGGACCCACACCACACCGATCCCGCCACCAACCGCATCCGCTACGCGTTGGGGGTGGGCTACCCGGAACACGTGCGGCTGAGCTTCAACCACGGCTTCGGAAGGCTGAGCATCACCATGGGCGGCCTGGCCAGGCTGCTCAGCATCGATGAGATCCGGGGCATCCCCATGGGCCCCATCGTCGACCGTGTCATCAACTCCTTGTCCCCTCCGGAGGCCACGCCATGAAACGCCGCGGGTTGCTGCTCCTCGCCGCTCTCGCTTCTCCCGGGTGCCTCCGCGCCCCGGAGATCGTCATGGTCGATCGCGCGACGGCGCTCGAAGAACAGGCGTCGGGTTCGTTCAAGGACGTGGAACAGCGTCTCGCTCGCGCGGGAATGAGCCCGACGCCGGTGCCGCTCACGCCCAACCAACTGGAGGACCTGGGCATCCAACCCACGCCGTTGGTCGAGAACATCGGCAAGACGCAGGCGGACCGCGTCGACGAGCTGCTGCGGCGACACTGCGTGGGCGAAGGGCGGGACGGGCTGCTGGTGGACACCCGGCGCCAGTGCCAGGCCGGACGCTTGTCGGCCGATGACGTCGCCCTGGTGGAGCGGGTGAACCGGGCGCGGCTGCACCTGTGGCAGTGGATGCGGACGGTCCGCCCCGGCGTGCCAGAGGAGTCGCTGCGCCGAAGCTGGCAACAGGTGCACGCGGAAGGGGTGATCTGCGGCGGCTGGGTCGAATCCGATGACGGCACCTGGGGAGAAAAGAAGTGCTGACGCTCCGTGGCCGGTGCTTGCTGGCCCTGGCCGTTCTCCTCGCGGGCGGCGCCTGGGCGCAGGACGATGAGAACGACGCGGGCTTGCGCACGCCCTCACGGCTCACCGTGGGCGTGGGAGATCAATTCCTGGGGCAGTTGGCGCCCGATGGAAACACGCTGATCTTCGTGTCCAACCGCAACATCGCGACGGAGATCTACGTTCAGGACGTGGAACAGGGCCGCGAGCGCCGCCTCTTCGACGAAGGCGCCGACGTGACCTGGCCGCGGATCAGTCCCGACGGCAAACACCTGCTCTACATCTCGTTCCGAAACCAGGCCAGCGGCCAGCTGTGTGTGCGGGAGCTGCCGGGTGCGGAGGGCCGCCGCTGCCTCGAGGAAGAAACCAGCGCGCTGCAGGCGGAATGGATCGATGCCTCGCATATCGCGCTGGTGAGCCGGGCGACCATCCAGGGCGATCTGCGATTGTCGCGGGTCGCGGTGGAGCGTGAGTTGAGCGTGAGGCCCCTGCTCGAGCGCAACCTGACCAGTCCCACCATCTCACCCGATGGGCGCTGGCTGGTGTACGTCCCGGTCGAACGCTCCGTGCAGCAGGTGGGCCCCGGCTTCGCCGCGCGCGCCTCGCCCCATCTGGAGGCACTCCGGCTGGATCTCCCCGGTGCTGCTCCCATCCCGCTGGCGCTCGATCTTCCGGGACAGACCGGGCAGCCGGTGTTCGCGCTCGATGGGCGCTCCCTGTACGTGGTGCAGTTCTTCACCGACTCCAATGAGGACGGGGTGATCGACGCCAGCGACAGCGGGGTGCTGTTCCGGGTGCCTTTCTCCGCCGAGCGCGAGGACGCGCCCGAATTGGCCGCCGCCTCCAGTCCGGACCAACTCACCAGTGAGTCCTGGAACTGCGAGTACCCGGCGCCCGCGGCCGCGTCACTCATCGCGACCTGTTCGCGCGATCGATCGCTGGATGTGTATCAGCTGCCGCTGGATGGCCAGGTTCCCAGCAGCTGGGACGTTCCTCGTCTCAACGAGGAATTGAAAATGGTCGGCAGGCGCGCGGATCTACTCCTGCTCTACCGCCAACGCCTGCTGCGCGAAGCCCGGCCCAAACCCCGCCGTCTGCTGATGATGCGCCTGAGCCAGCTCCACCTGGCTTTCGAGGACTTCGATGCGGCGGAGTTCTACGCCCGCCACATGTGTTCGGTGAACGATCCCGCCACGGCGGGACTGGCGGAGCCGCTGCAACTCCTCATCGACCACCGGCGCGCCATGAAGGAGCACGAACGTGGCCGCATGGTGGACGAGCTGATCGACGCCGAACGGCAACGCATGGCCGCGTTGGAGCCCGCCGCTGCTCCCAGCCCGCCCTCCGCCGTCTTCCAACACGTGGTGCGCAGTGAACTGGCGGAGGCCGCCGGCGACTTCACGCTGGCGCGTCAGGAACTGGAGGCCGCCCAGGTGACCGACACCACGCCGCGCGCGGTGCTGGAAGCCTACTTCGAACAAGCGGATGCGCTGTACCGCAAGCTCGACGATCGGGAGGCCCTGGTCGAAGCCGGCCGCCGGCTCTCCATGAACAAGGCTTTTCGCGACGACGACCAGCTCGACTTCGCTCGCGCGGCCGTCCGCGCCCTGTACCGGGGGCGCCCCTATGCCGAGGCGGATGCCGCCATGGTCCAGGCACTCGCCTCGGCACCCGCCGGCTCGGCCTATGCGTTCGCCTTGGAGCTGGGCCGGCACGTCAACGCGTTGCACGAAGAGCGTCCCCCGCGCCCCGTCCGGGATGCCTTGATTGCGTTCTACCGCCAGCAGAAGGATCCCCTTCGCCGGCGCGCACTGGTGCAAGACGCCGTCGAGCGCGCGGCGGGCCTCGGCGCCGACGGCGTGCTGGAGGCGTTGGCGACGGTCTACGTCGACGACGCTCCGCCCGGCACCGAGGAACGCCGCCGGGCCGAACGGTTGTTTCGCCGCGCGATGCTGGGCCGCGCCTATCGCCGGTTGGGGAGGCAGCGCCTGGACGAAGCCCGTGCCGACTTCGACCTCGTGACTCAACGGACTGGCTCACTGGAGAGTGCTGTCGAATCCATGAGCCTGCGGTTGCGTGCCGGCGTCAGCCCCGAGGTGGTGGAGAAGGAAGTCACCACCACCTCCGCGAGTATGGCCAGGCCGCTCGCGCACTTCGTGAAGGCCTACCTCACGGCGCGCCAGTTGCCCAAGCTGGATGACCGCGCCCACGCCCAGGCGGTGGCGGCGGCCGTGAAGGAGCTGCGCGCATCGTGGCAGGAGCTCAAGAACCAGCGCGCGGTGCATGCCCTCTACGGTGCCATTCAGCACGAGGACTTCCTCCGTGGCCGCGCTCCTTCCGCCGCCGAGCGCGCCAACCGGCACTACTTGATCGCCCTGGACCTGGTGCGCAACAACGTCCGCTACCGGGCGATGATCCTCGGTGCGTTGGGGCTGTTGCACACCCAGGTGGGCAACTTCCACATCGCCCTGGGCTACCTCGAGCAACGGGACAAGTTGCCCTACGTGGACAACGCGGCGGGACTGGCGGTGTCCCTGGCCCGCGCCCGGGCGCTCTTGCACGTCGGCCGCGAGGAAGAGTCAGCGCAGGCGGCGGATCAGGCCCTGGCCATGGTGGACGCCACACCGAAGCTGGCCAGGTTCCTCACCCTGGCGCTGGATCGCGCGGCGCTCTACAACCTCGCCGCGGGCCGATTCGAGCGCGCGTTGGCGCTCTACGATCGCGAGCTGCCCACCGTGGAAACGGGCCCCAGCGACGCGGAGGGTCTGCGCAACCGGTTCGTGGTGCGGCTGGCCCGCTGCGCCGCGGCGTTGGGGGCGGGTCACCCCCAGCGGGCATTGGAGGATCTGGACAGGGTGGAGCGCGACCTGGCGACCCCAGCCATGCAAGCCACGCTGAAGTGGGCACACGCCACCCCCCAGCACGTTCAGCGCTCCTATCGCATCATCGCCGCGGGACTGCGCGCCAATGCGGAGACCCGCCTCGGGCACCTGGACGCCGCCGCCCGCGCGCTCGAGCAGCGGCGCGCGCTGTTCCTGGAACAGTTCGCCGAGTCGGATCGCGATGAGGACATCCGCGCGGTGACGCTGGCGGAGATGCGGCTGGCCGAAAATGCCGTGGATCGCCAGGACACGGCGCGGGCGGCCCTCTGGTTGGGCAAGGCGATCGAGCACGCCGACACCCTGATGGAGCGCACCCACGCACCGGTCGATGCCGGTCAGCTCGACGTGCTCTGGTTCGCGGCGCAGCTGCACTCGGATGGGAACACGCAGGTGCCTTTCGACGTACCCAGGCGTCTGGATCAGGCGCAACGCTCCCTCATCGACCGGCGTGATCCTTCCTGGCGCTCCTATCTGGCGTGGTTCGAGATCTATCTGGCTCTCAGCGCGAACCCGCCAGCAGAGGTCCGGGACGCATTGCTTCTGCCCGCTCAGCCCTAGGAGACGCACCCGAGGGCTCCTCCTGGGTCCCCCCAGCTTCCCAACGCCCTCTACGCCGGGGCAGGAGGGACCGGTTCTACCGGTGCTGTGCTGGCTGCCGACGCCGCCGCGCGCTGGAGCGGCCTTCGATTCGACAGGTGCGACGCAACGGCGATGAGCGGCACCACGGCGGCGCCCACGAAGGGAATCACCTGCAACAGCGAGAATGTCAGCAGCAAGCCGACGCGAACGGCGCGCGCCACGAGCCGGTGCTTCCATCGCCCGTGCGCGGCCACCGCGTTGGCGCTGGAGAGACGCAGCACGCAGAGCCCCGCCACCAGTCCGATGACCGGCACCGCGCCGATGAGCGCGAGCAGGGGCAGGATCCGCATCAGCGCACGATCCGCCGCCCGCAGGAACATCCGGATGTCGTCCGGAGTTGGGAAGGCCCTGGCGCCGCACCGCGCACAGAATGCATCAGGCCCGCCCGCTTCGAGTGGCTCGGCGCATGCGCGGCAGCGGCAGCGGGCGAGCAGCGCGAAGACGTGGGCCTGCGTGTCCGCGGCCGGTGTGCGCGCGGTGCGGCCAATCACATCCAGTGCAGTCGGCTCGCGCACCGCACCACAACCTGGACAGCACGGCGCCGCGCGATGCGTTGACGTGGCACAGGCAGGGCACGCGATACGCTCCGACTCCTCCCGCGCACGGAGGATGAAATAGGCACAGGTGACCAGTCCGGTGATCGGCAGCACGGCGAGGGTCGCGGCCGTCGGCGCGAAGGCGCTCAGTGCAATCCCACCGATGACGAAGAGCATCTCTCCCGCGTCCAGCACCAGGAGGACGCCCAGCTCATCCGCGCCAGGGATGGCTTCCAGACCCTGGCGAATCCGTGTGCGCGCCTGTGCGAACGCGAGCGTCAGCGCGCCCATCGCGCCCACCACCACACCCCCGAGGAGGAGCGCCGAGGCGGGACGCTCGGCTGGGGAGGCGAAAGCCCCCACCTGGTAGCCCGCGAAAACCATCCCGGACACCGTGGCTGTCGCGACGGCGGCGCGCCAGCGCCACGGGCTCAAGCGCGGCCACACCGCTTCGACGTGGCCCCACACGAAACGCTGCGCCGACCAGACGGCGAAGAGGGTTCCAATCACCACCGTCGCCAGGAACGTGGAATAGGGTGGAGCGCCCCGGCCACCCGCGCCCGCCTCGAATGAGCCAAAGGCCACGAGCAGAACGGCGGCTGCGGAGGCCACCAGGGGACGGCTCCCAAAGTACGGCACTGCGGCCAGGACCGCCAGGTAGTATTCCACGCTATCTCCTCTCGCTTGGCCACCAGTCGACAGCGTGGAGCCCACTTTGGAGCGCTGCGCCACCCAGGGTCAAGGACCCGGCGCCTGCCGCCTCATCGGGAACAGGCGAAGCAGCCGCCCCATCCACTCGCGGCGTCCGCTCCTTCGTCGGCTCCACCCTCGCTCATCTCCGTCCAACATCGTTGACAAATATCAACATACAGGAGTAGTGGATATCCATCCACAATTCCTGTGGCCGGTATCTGCGCGAGGAGGAGCTGCGCATGTCGGACGCTCCCGTGTACATCATCACCGGTGCCACCCATGGCATCGGCCGTGCTGCCGCCATCGAGCTGGCTCGCCGCGGCGCGCACCTGGGCCTCGTCGTCCGCAGTGAGGCCAAGGCAGCCCAGACCCGGGCAGACATCCAACGCGAGGCACCCGGTGTCGCGGTGGATGTCTTCCTCGCTGATCTCTCCGTGCTCGACGACGTTCGCCGCGTGGCCAGACAGCTCGACGAGCACTACGCCCGCATCGACGTGTTGGTGAACAATGCCGGTCTGCACGCCTTCACCCAGCGGGTGACAGTGGACGGGCTCCCGGAAATGGTCGCCGTGAATTATGTTGCTCCCTGGCTGCTGACCGACCTGCTGCGCGACAAGCTGATCGCCTCGGCTCCGTCCCGCGTCGTCAATGTCGCATCCGACGCCCATCGGCAGGTCCGTACACTCGAGCCGGAGCGACACCTGCGTTCCACCGAGGACTTCAGCATGGCGGAGTCGTTCGAGCTCTATGCTCGCACGAAGCTGATGGACATCCTGTTTACCCAGGAGCTGGCCCGCCGGCTCGCCGGCACCGGGGTCACGGCCAACAGTTGCTGCCCCGGGCTCAACGCCAGCGGGCTCGGGCGGGAATCGAAGGTATTCAACGGGTTGGCGGGTCTTTTCTCCCGGTTGGGGATCCTGAGCCCCGCGCGGGGCGCCCGCATCCTCGTCCGTCTGGCGAGCGACCCGGAATTCAAGGAGGTGTCGGGTGGATTCTTCTCCACCACACGCCGCTTCCGCTCCCTGCCTCCGGCGCCCATTTGCCGCGATGCCGAACTGCAACGACGTCTGTGGCGGGCCACCGCCGAACTGGTTGGAAGGAGCTGAGCTCCCACCTCCCAGGCCGCTCCATCCGCCTGCCAGACACGCGCGACGTGTCTCCACGCATGGGGTATGTTCGGGGCGTGACGGGTGTGAAGCAGGAACGTGGTGTCGATGCCATTCGCGAACAACTCCTCGCCTCCGTGGGAGAGCAACTCGGTACGCTACTCTCCGCCGCCAGGGCATTGACGGCTGCCTCGGCCGCGAGGTTCCACCCTGACCTGCAGCCCGCTGCGTTTCACGTCGTGCGATGGCTCAGTGCGTTCGGTCCGGCCCACGCTGGAGCGATCGCCGAGGGCGTTGCCATGGACAAGAGCGCCGTGAGCCGACTGATACGCGACCTCAAGGCGGTGGGCATTCTTCAAGCGGCACCGGATCCGAATGATCGCCGCGCGACGATCCTGTCCCTGACACCACTGGGCGAGAAGCAGATGAAGAAGGTCTTCGAGCAGAAGGGGCAGGTGTTCCTCCAGAGGACCCAGCACTGGAGCAACGAAGAGCTCGCGACCTTCGCTGAGCTCTTGCGGCGCTTCAACACGCCGCCCCCGTGAAGGTCCGCTCGGGGGCCCGTGGTTCGAGGACATGTCAAAGGCCCAGCAACAGCGGGTTCCAGCTGCCAGTGGACGGTCACTCCTGGCATCCAGCTATGCCCGTGCGATGAGGGCGATGTTGCGGGGGGACAGGCGCGGGTCGAAGACCTGCAGGAGCTCGACCTGGAAGCCCATCTCCTCCAGGAGGATCGCGCGGTCGAGCAGGAGCACGACCTCCAGCGCCCTCGAGAACCGGTCCCGCAGCAGATGACAGAGGAGGAGGCGCCGCGTCTCGGGGCGGACGGACACCTCGAAGGCCTCCAGCCCGGCGTCCGTCATGCCGGTCTCGAGCCCCAGGCGCTCCAGCCGGTTCCTCGCATAGACGGCGAAGCTCCTGGCATAGAGCGCCCTGGGCGCATCTCCCGCCCGCACGAAACCGTGCTCGGGAAACTCCCTCCTCGCTAGGAGCTCGAACGCGAAGCGGTGCGCATACACCCGCTTCATCAGCGCGAACTCGGCCTCGCTCTTGTGGTGCCGTTCCCGCGTCGCCAGCGCCAGGGCGTACCGTGTGAAGGGGAGGCGGTGGGCTTCCCCGAAGCGGGAGACCGGGTAGTCCCGTGCGGCGTCCAGCTTGTCGTAGCAGCAGCCCACGTTCAGGAGGAAGCCCGCGTCCTGGCTCTTGCGAATCTGCGTGAGGGCGAGCGGCCCGCAGGTGTGCAGGCCGATCGAGGCCCGGTCCCGGCCGCGGAAGAACGGGTCGAGCTCGCTCTGCGGCCCATCCTCGACGGAGGCGTGGAGGAAGCCCAGCTTGTCCCGCGGCAGGCTCCGGTCTCTTCGCAGCCAGTCCCGGCCCTTCTCCTGCAGCGCGGCATCGCGATCGATGCTGTGGAAGGTCCAGTCGAAGGTCCTCACACAGAGCCGAGCGAGATGTCCCATTCCTCCACCGATGTCGACCGCCTGGCGGATGGCCCGCGTCCTCGGCGCGAGCAGGGCGAGGACCCGCTCGATCTCGTGGAGCTTCTTGGCGTTGAGCCCCTGGGCCTCCGCCGTGGTCAGCCCATGGACACCCTGGTGCCAGGGCAGCCCGGTCAGCGGATGAAGCGCGCGCAGGAGCGCGCGCAGCGACGCCGGTGGGTCTCCGGGAAGTTCCCCCTGGTCCAGCCTCCGTTCGCCCGTTTCATCGAGGGATTCCGCATAGGACATCCAGGAGTCGGGATAGGCGGCGCCAGACTCCGGCCAGTTCTGGAGGATGGAGCGAGACCAGAGCTCGGACCAGGGCCCGAGCAACTCGGAGAGCGCCTCCAGTCGAGCTCGAAAATCCATGGCTTTCCCTCACGTCTCCTGGCGCCCGGTCTCCTTCTTCGCGCGATCGAACGCGCCGCGGGCGCGCATCACCTCGGGACGATGGCGTTGGGCCCACAGGGCGAGCTCGGCCACGGGCGCGAGCAGGGTTCGTCCGAAGGGCGTGAGGTCGTAGTCGACGCGCGGCGGATTCGTCGGAAGGACGGTGCGCTTCACCAGGCCGTCGCGCTCCAGGCCCCGCAGCGTGAGGGTCAGCATGCGCTGTGAGATGCCCTGGATGGTGCGCTTCAGCTCGCTGAAGCGCTTCGTACCGTCTCCGAGGATGACGATCACGAGGACGCTCCACTTGTCGCCGACGCGGTTGAGGATCTCGCGCGTCGCCAGGCACTCCGCGTCGAATCTCCCGGTCATCTTGCCGTTCCCTAGCGACTTCAATGTGCCTCCTGCGCCGGTGGTGCCGGGGCACGCAAGATAGCCCGGCTTCCGTCAGGTAACCAGGTACTTGGAAGTAACCATGGGCGAGGCACCCGAGGCCGCACGCGACCGCGCGAAGGTGTTGCTGTTCCCTGGTGACTTCCATGTGCCTCCTTGTGGCGGGGTGCCCGGGTACGCAAGATGGCGCCGCTTCCGAAAAGGAACCAGGCACATGAAAGTAACCAGCGTCCCTCCCAGAACCCTCTTCGTCCTCGCCCTCACGTCCCTGCTGCTGGCGCTGCCCGCACGGTCGGAGCCGGCTGCGCGGCATGCGGATCCACTCGTGCGGGTCGATCGGCTCGAGAAGATCAGCGAGCACGTGTTCATCATTCCGGACGGCGGCGTCAGCTTCGTTCCCAATGTCGGCTTCATCCTCGGAGACAAGGCGCTCCTCGTCGTGGACACGGGAATGGGCTCACGCAATGGGGCCGCGGTGGCCCGGGTGGCGGCACGGCTCGCCGGCAAGCGCCGGATCTACCTGGTGACCACCCACGCCCACCCCGAGCACGACCTCGGCGCCGAGGCGTTTCCGGCGAACATCACGATGATTCGCTCGGCGGGGGAGGAGCAGGACATCGCGGAGTACGGCCTGTCGTTGGCGGAGATGTTCTCGGGCATGTCCAAGGTCAATGCCGAGCTGCTCCAGGGCGCCCGGTTCCGCAAGGCGGACATGACCTTCGCGAATACCCTCGACCTGGACCTGGGCTCGCTGCGCGTGCGCCTGCTGGCCTTTGGTGCCAACCACACGCGGGGCGATACCGGGGTCTGGATCGAGGCCGACCGGGTGCTCTTCTCCGGCGACGTGGCGATGCAGTCCCCGCCCGCGTTCGCCAGCCCCTCGTCCACCTTCGCCCATTGGAGGCAGACGCTCGAACAGGTGGAGGCCCTCGCGCCTTCCATCATCGTCCCCAGTCACGGGCCCGTGGGCGGCCTGGACTTCGTGGCGGGCGCTCGGACCTTCCTCACGGCCATCCAGGAGCGCACCGCCGCCGCCAGGAAGGCGGGACGCACCGTGGACCAGGCCGTCGCGGAGATCTCGGCCGAGCTGTCGGGCCGCTACCCCGACCCGCTTCGTCTGGAGTGGGCGGTCAAGGCCGCCTACGCGGAGTTCCCCTGAACCCGAACGGGGAGCGAACTTCGACCCGACCACCCTTCTCGGCCCGGATGGCTACCACCATCCTTTGCGCCTGGCCCAGACGAGCAGGGTGGCGGACATCGCCAGCATGACCAACAGCGCCATCAGCAGGAACCCGAAGTGGGTGCTCTCGCTGACGATGACGTTCATCCCGAGGATCGACGACAGGGCCGTGATTGGCAGGGTGACCGCGGCGATGACGGCCAGCCGTTCGGCGGCGATGGTCATCTTGGTATTGGTGCGTGCCTGGTAGAACTCGATGGTTCCCTGCAGGTAATCCTTCTGTGCGTCGGCCATGGCGCGCAGGCGATCGAACTGATCGACGATGTCCTCGACATACGACTGGCCCGCCTCCTGGAAGACAGCGAGGGCTGCCATCCGGCCATACACTTCCCGGCTGAGCGCGCACATCGTTCGGGCGGCCAGCAGGCCGTGGCGGGTCCTGAACATCTCTTCGAGGAACTGCTCGGGATCTCCGAGCTGCCCCGCAGTGACCCGCTGCTCCAGCTTCCAGACATCCCGGGTGAGCGCCACCGTGTGCTCACGCAGCCGGGCCGTCAGCGCGGAGACGATGGCGTGCGACAGCCGGTACGCGGATGTCGGGCGCAGCCGGCCCGCTTCGATGCGCCCCCGCACGGCCCGGACTTCGACCATGGCGGCGTCGAGGCTGACCGCCGGGTTCAGCGGACCGTGGACGGTGACGAGGTAGTTGCGGCCGATGAACTGGTCGAGCTCGACGTAGTGCACATGTCCCCTCGCTCCCAACTCTGGAGCATGCAGGACGACGAACACGTGGTCGGCATACACGTGCACCTTGGGAACCGGGTTGCGCTCCCTGCAGTCACGGACGGCCAACGGATGGAACTTGAACACCTCCGCCAGGACTCGCTCCGCCTCGGCATCCCAGGTAGGGATGTCCACCCAGACCAACCCGTCGTCGCGGCCGAGCAGAGCGGCAAGCGCGTCGACCGGGTGCTGCTCGATGGCTGTGGGAGACAGAAACCTGATATCCAATCCGAGTCCCTCCTCCGGGGCATGACGCCGCTCCAGGGAGAGATAGCATGCCGGGATCGGCCTGGCTCGGTGGCTTCGGCTCCCGGTGATTCACGCTACCGAGGCCAGCACCGGGTCATCCTGGGAGTTCGCGAGCAACTGATCGATCCGGGTGATCAGGGCCGAAAGCTCACAGGGCTTGGGCAGGAACACCTCGCCGTGCGGAACCAGGAGATCCACCTCACTGCTGTGGATGATGAGGGGGATGTCTCGGAGCTGCTCGTCCGAGCGCAGCCTCCGGCAGAGCTCGAGCCCGTTCATTCGAGGCATCGACACGTCCGTGATGATGAGATCCGGCTGAAGCCGCGGAGCGAGTTCCAGTGCCTCTTGTCCATCCGGTGCGCTGGTGATGGAGAAGCCCAGCTGCTCCAGGAGCTCGGTGTAGATCTCGATCAGGTCCAGGTCATCGTCGACCAAAAGGATGCTCTTCATGCTCTCTCGCTTCGAATGAGCAGCTGGGGGGCTGCCCGGCTTACAAATGGATCGGTTCGCGAGATCGCCGATGTGAACGAGAATCCGTGCGGTACTCGTCAATTCGCACGGAGATGTCTAAATCTCCCTGGGGGGACATCCCCACCTTGCCTGGAGGGGCGGCATGGACCCGAGCGCACGTCAGGCCTTGGAGCAGCGGATCCGTGAGTGCTGCCAGCGCGGAGACACCGAGCAGGCCGTCAAGATTGCCCTGGAAGGCCATGGGCCGGAGTTCCTGCGGTTGCTCGGCTCGATCCTGCACGACCGGGAGCTGGCGAGGGATGCTTACGGTGCCTTCAGTGAGCGCCTGCTGCTCGACCTCCCAGACTTCCGCTGGGAGTGCTCCTTCAGGACCTGGGCCTACCAGGTGGCGAGGCACATCGGCTATCGCATGGCCGCCTCGTCGGCTGGCCGGGAGGAGCCGGTGAGCCATGGCGCCTTCCAAAAGGAGGTGCAACCCGAGCGGAGTCAGACGAGCCCCTGGCTCCAGACCACGGTCAAGGCCCGTTTCCGGGCGCTCCGTGAGCAGCTCACCCCGCATGAGCAGACCATCCTGATGCTCCGGTTGGATCGCCGGATGTCCTGGCTCGACGTGGCGCGGACCCTGGCCACTCCGGACGAGCAGCTATCGCCTGTGGATCTCAACCGCAGGGCCGCCGTCCTACGCCAGCAGTTCCAGCGCATCAAGGACCGCCTCCGCGAGCTTGCCCGGGAGGCGGAACTGTTCTCCTCCCAGACACCTGCACCCTTCTAGATGAAGCCGGCGGAGGTGCTCTCCGCGGCTTCGTCCTCGCGCTAACGGGGTGCAGGCAGTGGGGTGGGGAGCTCCGTGGTGATTCCACTCAGGATGTCGAGCGTGGTGGTCTTCCCGTCATCCACCATCCTCTTCAAATAGAGGAGCGTGCGCTCCAGGGTCATCTGCCCGGCATTGAGGACCTGGATGCCGCCATACATGCCAGCGAGCAGGACCTGCCTGGCGACATCCGAAAGACTCAAGCCCATCATCAGGCCCCAGTAGAAGTGGATGCCCAGGAAGAAGCCCTGGCCTCGGGCGTAGACCAGGAAGAGGGTGATGAGCTGGGATTCGCGTTGGCGTGCGAGCTCCCTGTACTGCTCCTGGCTCTGGTTCGCCGGCTTGTAGAATTGCTCCTCGAGGGTGTTGATGAACCCCATCGAGTCCGGGAGCTTCTGCCCGATTCCCGTGCGTGCGCTGTCTAGCAGGGTCTGCTCCTTGAAGTCCTGGCGGAGCTTCTTGAGGTCGTCGTTATTGAGAATGGCCTTGAGTGACTTGTCTCCATTCTTTTGCAAGGCTACACGCTCCATCGCAGCATCGAATCCGCTCTCTCCAAACATCACATCGTCCTTTCCATCTGCTCTTCCAACAACACACCTCACCTCGTTCTTCTCAAGAAACCGAGGGCCGGGAGTCAGCCCCGCGGACCTGACCGTGGGTACTGCGAAGTGCCTCCCAGTGCGCCGCGAACTCCTCGACCTTCGCGAGCAGTGCTTCATCCCTCTGGGCCTGCTGGATGAACTCATCCGGTCTGAGGAACTCGGTGGCCCGGAGCGGGGAGGATTCGTGCGGCGAGATCTGGTAGGCACTGGTGCTCATCCTGGCCCCGAGCCCACCGTTCGCATGGAGCATCTGGCTCCCGCTGGAGAGCAGATCCTGCCATCGGCCCATGGGATTGATCCCCTTGATGAATCGTCCGATGGGGCCGGGGATGAGCTGACGGTAGCGGCGGATCTGCGCCGGGTAGCAATTACAGGAGAAGGTCAGATCCGCTCCGAAGTAGGGGAGCCACAGGGCAGGTAGATTGTCCGCGGTGCCTCCGTCCACGAAGTGCCGTGGCGGCAGGAGGGTGGGTCCCCACATGCCGGGTGCGGAGCTGCTGGCGCGGACCGCCAGGGACACCGGCCCCCGGGTGAAGGCCATGGCCTTGCCGGAGGTGATGTCCGTGGCCACCGGGTGCAGGCGCACCGGCAGTTGATCCAACTGGACCGGGCCCAGATCCTTCTCGAGGAGGTACTCGATGGGCAGGGTGGTGAGGATGTTGAGGAGCACGAGCAGGCTGACCTGCCCTTGCGTGCACCGCTCCCGGAAGAGCCGCAGCCCGGCTGCTCCGCGCACGCTGTAGTACGCCCCCATCACCGAGCCGATGCTGCTGCCGGTGATGACGTCGATGGGGACCTTCCTGCGCGTCAGCTCTTCGAGGATGACATAGTGGTAGAAACCCCAGGCTCCTCCTCCACTCAGGCCGAGGCCCACGCGGCGGTGGGTGACCGCCCGGGCCCACCGGGAGAGCTCCTCCCGCGCCTGGCCCTCGAGCTCATCCGGATCGGTGTCGCTCCCTTGGAGGACCTCGTTCGGAAGATGCAGCCAGCAGCCGCGCTGATGCAGCAGCAGCTCTTCTGGGCTGTACGCTCCCTCCAGCCCGGCATGCAAGGGTCTCTGGGACATCGGCATGAGCATGGTGACGAGGGTGTCCTGCCCGTTGTCCCGCTCGGACCGTGACGGCAGCTCGCGGGTGAGTTGGATGGTGAGTGGGTGGGCCGCTGGATGGCGCGCGAGGAGCTGGGCGGAGTCCTCGTCGGCGAAGATGTAGTCGAAGGCGCTGGGATCGAAGGGCAGGCGCTCATCCACCATCCAGACCTGGAGCAGACCTGGGCGCGTGTTCCCCCTGGGCGTGAGACCCCGGCGGTTGCCCTTTCTCACCAGCAGGACCCTGTCCCCGAAATCGGCGGCGATGGTTCTTGCCAGGAGCTCCGTCAGCGCCGGGAGGTTCAACCCCCTCGGGCCGGTCAGCCGGAGCACATCGAACTGCTCGGGATGCTCGGCGAGGGCGACCTGGAGACGCTCCCCCAGGGCGGCACATCGGGGGATGGCTTGCGCGAACAGGTGATGGGCGTCCTCACACCTGACGAAGAGCACCTGCGCCCCGTCTGGCGATCCGCCATATAGGGACAGAGGCGCCGTGGCCTCTTCCAGGCTCTCCTCCACTCCGAAGACGGAGCTTCTTCCCAGGGTGGCGATCCTGGTTCCGGAGCGAGACCGCAGCTCCAGCAGCCCATCCAGCACCACCCAGAAACCGGAGAGCTTCTCTCCCACCTCGCAGAGCCGTTCTCCTGGCTGGCATGGCCGGGTCTGGCTCGAGCGCAACAGTTGCAACAGCAACGAGGGGCCAAGACCTGATAGATCGGAGTGATTCAGTGCGGCCAGTGACTTCGCATGGGCCAGCAGCAACTCGCTCACATTCGTCCTGTGGAGTCTCTCTCGTGACGGACGGCGTGCTCGGGTGAATCTCGTCAAGTTCATCAAGTCACCTCTCAATAGGGAGGGACACGAGATCGTTTTTTGTGAGTGACGCCGCCTCCTCGTACGCAGTCAGAGCACTGAACGTAGGGGATGGCACCTTTCAGCCCGGCGGACTCGGCAGGAATCGAGTCCGTTCTCCGTCAATTCATTGAGAGGGAGTTTGGGTTGAGGGAAGACCGAGATGGCTGGACACGCCGTGCCGTTGGATTCGCCTTCCGCGGGGAATGAGAAATGGGGCCCTCCGTCCATTCCTCGGCCCCTCGAGGTGGGCAACCGGTATCGGCTGCTCATGGAGCTGGGACACGGTGGATTCGGGTCCGTCTATCTGGCGAGGGATCGGCTCGGCGGTCTGGTGGCCCTCAAGCAGCTCCATCCAGGTCCGTACAGACGAGCCCTTCAACTGGCGCGCGAGTTCGAGCTCCTCGCCTCGTTGAGGCATCCGAACATCATCAGCGTGCTGGACTATGGCTTCGACGGTCAGCGGCGGCCCTATCTGGTCCTGGAGTTCCTCGAGGGCGCCCAGACCATCACCGAAGCGGCCTGGGAACTGCCGAGGAAGGTGCAGGCGGAGCTGCTGAACCAGATGCTCCAAGCGCTCCTCTACCTGCACAGGCGCGGCATCATCCACCGCGACCTCAAGCCCGGCAATGTCCTGGTGGTCGATGGGCAGGTCAAACTGCTCGACTTCGGGTTGGCGATTGGCCCGGAACAGCGGGCCCGCTCGTTGCGCTCGGGAACACGGGGTTACCTCGCTCCAGAGCTCCTCCGGGGGGAGCCTCCCTCCGTGCTGTCGGATCTCTATGCCGTCGGGGTGATCGCCCATGAGCTCTTCTTGGGAAGGCATCCGGACGAACGGCGAGGGCTCCCCCGTGAAGTGGACGATGGGAGCCTCGAGTCGGACCTCGCCTGGTTCGCAGCTCATTCTCTCACGCAGGAATTCGAGGCGGCGCTCGAGATGACTCTCCACCAGGATTCGGATGCTGTTGATGCGCTCGAGCCGGAGTTGGCGAGGTTCCTCCGCAAGCTGCTGGCGTTCGCACCGCATGACCGGTTCCAGAGCGCCGAGGTGGCGATTGCCGCGCTCTGTGAATCCGTGGGGCAGGCTCTCCCCGTGGAGACGGTCGCCACCCGGGAGAGTTTCCTGCAAGCGGCTCGCTTCATCGGACGGCAGCATGAGCTGTCGCGGTTGGGGCAGGCGCTCGACGCCGCGGAGGGGGAGCACCGGGGGAGTGCGTGGTTGGTAGCCGGAGAGAGCGGCGTGGGCAAGTCCCGCTTGCTGGCCGAGTTCCGCATCCTGGCGCTGGTCCGGGGCGTGCCGGTCCTGCGCGGGCAGGCCATCAACCGAGGAGGCAATCCCTATCAGCCCTGGCGGGAGGTGTTGCGGCAACTGGCCCTCCTCTCCGTCCTCGAGGGGCGGGAGGCCAGCATCTTCAAGCCGCTCGTGCCGGACATCGGCGCGCTGCTCCAGCGCGAGGTTCCCGAGCCCGAGCCCCTCAGTGCGGAAGTGGCCCACCATCGCCTGCTCGCCACGGTAGAGGAGATCTTCAGTCGGCTGCCCCATCCCACGGTGATCATCCTGGAGGATCTCCAGTGGGCGGACAGTGCCACCCTGTCCTTGCTGTCCCGGCTCGCCAGCTCGGCCCCGAAGGCGCGGCTGCTCCTGCTGGCCAGCTACCGGGATGACGAGCGGCCCACGCTGCTCCGGGAGTTGCCCTCGATCCAGGTGCTGAAGCTGCCGCGGCTCTCGTCCGCGGAGATAGCGGCGCTGAGTGAGTCCATGGTGGGGCCGGGCGGGCAGTCGCCCCGCGTGCTCTCCCTGCTCGAGCGGGAGACGGAGGGTAATCCCTTCTTCCTCGTCGAGGTGATCCGCGCCCTGGCGGAGCAGAGCGGGATGTTGAACCGCATTGGCCACGAGCCCCTGCCCGACAGGGCCTTCGTCGGCGGGATGCGCTCCATCGTCCAGCGGCGGCTCGGAAAGGTCCCACCCGGCGCGCGCGAACTGCTCCAACTGGCAGCCATCATCGGGCGGGACATTCACGAGGACCTGCTGCGTGCGGCCGAACCCTCGGTGGATCTGCCGGCCTGGCTGGGCGAGTGCGCCGACGCCGCAGTGCTCGAGGTGACCGGAAACCGATGGCGCTTCGCGCATGACAAGCTGCGGGAAGGTCTGGTGGACAGCCTCTCCCCGGAGCTCACGCGCGCGCTGCACCGTAAGGCCGCGGAGGTGATCAGCGCGGTGCACCGGGACGCGGCGGAGTGGGTGGCCGCGCTCGCCCACCATTGGGGGCAGGCGGGTGACGAGACCCGCGAGGCGCACTACTCCGAGCTGGCGGGCGAGCAGGCCATGTCCGTGTATGCCTGCGCGGTGGCCATCCCGTACTTCCAGCGAGCCCTCGCCTTCGCCGGGTCCAGGGGGGAGGGGGCCCTGCGGCTCGGTCAGCTCGAGGGGAGGTTGGCGGAGACCTGGTTCCTCGTCGGAGACCTGCAGCAATGCCGCGTCCATGCTGAGCGTGCCCTGCGGCATCTGGGCTGGCCGCTCCCTCGGAGCCAGAGGGGCTGGCGGCTGGGTTTCCCCCTTCAGGTGCTCGAGCGGGTCCTCCAGTTCGCCACCCCCTGGGCATTCACGGTGAAGTCGAGCGAGGAGCGTCTGAAGCGCCGCGAGGCGGGGCACCTGATGGTGCGGATATGCGAGCTCTTCTTCTACCTCCAGGAGCCGGACCACCTCCTCTGGTCGGGTTTTCGGATGCTCAACGTCCTGGAGCCCAATGGTCCGTCGCCGTGCCTGGCACGGGGTTACATCTCCATGGCGACGGTGTTGAGCAGCCTGCCGGTGCTGCGTCCGGTGGTCGAGTCCTGGTGCGCGCGCGCCGTGCAGATGGCCGAGCGCGTGGGGACCCCCGCCGACCTCGCCTTCACCCTGGTGCGCAGCGCCGTCTGCGGGATCGGGCCGGCCCGGTGGAGAGAGGTGGAGGTGTGGGTGGAACGGGCCCGGCGGCTCGCGGATGAGGCCCGGGACTTCCGGCAGTCGGAGGAGAGCCGCGTGGTGATGTCGATGGCGGTGCAGTACCAGGGGCGTTTCCGGCGCTGCATCCAGCTTGCGGATGAGCTGGAGGCTTCCGCGCGGCGGAGGGGCGCCATGCAGACGCGGCTCTGGGGTGTGCTGGTTCGGGCGGGTGCCCTGGTCCGCCTCGGCCGCTCCGAGGAGCCGCTCCAGGAGCTGGATGTGGAGCTGCCCTGGATGGAAGCCCACGCTGGTGTCTCGGAGAAGGTGGTGATGCAGGGGGTGCTGGCCCTGGCACTGCTGCGGCGAGGCCAGGAAGCACAAGCACTCGAGGTGGCGAAGCGGGGCCTGGACCTGCTGCGGGGCATGCGACCGGTGGCGTACTGGATGCACACCGGGGTGAGTCAGGTGGCCGAGGTCTACCTGACGGTCTGGGCGCAGCGGGGTGGCGGGACTCCGCCGGGCCAGGAGGAACTGGTGCGTGCGGCGCGTGAGGCCTGCAAGGCCATGAGGGCGTTCGCCCGCGCCTTCCCCTTCGGACAGCCGTTCGCTCTGCTGTGCAACGGGCTCGAGGCCTGGCTCTCCGGGCGTTCCGAGGCCGCGCACCGCGCCTGGAGGCGCTGCGTTCAGCGCGCCGTGGCACTGGGGATGCCCTACGAGGAAGGCCGCGGTCGCTTCGAGCTGGGGCGCCATCTTCCCCGCGAGGCTCCGGCCCGGCGCGCCCAGTTGCTGCGTGCGCGGGAGCTCTTCGCTGAGCTCGAGGCCGCCGATGATCTGACCCGAGTCGAGGCCGAGCTGGCCCGATGACCTGTACGGTGCCGGTGGGTGACGTCGAGGTGCTGGCCTGTCCCGCCTGCCTGGGGAAGCTCGCGCGGGAGGGGAGGGCGAGCGGAGGGCTGCTCGAGGAGGGCTGGCTGTTCTGCTCGGGGTGCGGCTCCTGCTGGCCGGTGGTGGAGGGCCTGCCCCGGCTGTTCCGGGAGCAGGAGGTTCGTGGAAAGGATCGCCTCCTGCGCGCCATCTACGACGGGCTCCCTTCGCTGCATGATCCGCTCACCACCCTCCTGACACCCCTGCTGCAGGGCCGCTCGGAGGCGGAGCTCCGCGAGCGCTATGTGTCCCGGTTCGAGCTGGACGCCCTGGTGCCGCGACCTCGGGGGCAGCCCTTGCGCATCCTGGAGGTGGGGATCGGCGCCGGCGCCAATCTTCCGCTCCTCACCCGGGCCTTGCCCCCCGGGCTCGAGGTGGAGGTGTGGGGGGTGGATCTCAGTACAGGCATGCTCGGTTGTTGCCGCGAGCGCCTGGCTCGGGAGGGCCACTGGGGCGTGCGCCTGCTCCTGGCGGATGCCCATGCCCTGCCGTTCGCGGACCATACCTTCGACCGGGTGTTCGAGATCGGTGGGATCAACGGCTACCGGAATCCGGGGCGTGCGCTCGCGGAGATGGCGCGGGTGGCTCGTCCTGGCACTCCCCTGGTGGTGGTGGACGAGCAGCTCGACGCGGGGGCGCGCTCCCTCCGAGACAGGGTGGCCTTCCGGCTGCTCACCTTCTACACGCGGGAGCCCCACTGCCCGCGGGAGCTGCTGCCTCCGGCGGCGGTGGATATCGTCGAGGAGCAGCTCAGCCGCTTCTACTTCTGTCTCTCCTTCCGGATGCGGCCGGAGGAGCCGGTCACCTGCGCTCGTTGAGCAGGAGGTCGAGAAGACGCAGCGTCATTCCGCCGGTGAAGTCGATGGTGGCCCCGTTGAACCACTCCGTCTCGTCCCCCACGAGCGTGGAGACGAAGCGGGCCACCTCCTCGAGGGTGCACATGCGTCCGGCCGGATTCATCTGGCAGTGGGCCTCTTCCAGCCGGGCCAGGACGTCCGGGGCATAGACGTGGCGGATGGCGGGCGTCATCACCGTCCCGAACTTGAGCAGATTCACGCGGTGCCCCAGGGGGCCGAGCTCCAGAGCCAGATGGCGCACGTAGATTTCCAGCGCGGCCTTGGCCGCGGTGATGGCACCGCAGTTGTGCAGGAGGGATTCGGTGAGCGGGTTGGTCAGTCCCAGCAGCCGGGCAGAAGGCGCGAGGAGATCCTTCGCTACCAGGGCCTGGGCCCAGTAGACGAAGGAGTGGGCCATGGCCTCGAAGGTGCGCGCGAGCTGGCGGGGGTGGAGCTGATTCTTCCCGTCGGAGACGAAGCGCCCCACCGAGCCACTGGCGAGCGAATGGACGAAGAGCTTGATGGAGCGGGGTCCCGCGGTGGCGAGCAGGGTCTCGGTTCCCTGCGCCGCTCCCTCTGGAGTGCCGGCATCCGCGCGGACCATCAGCATGCGTCTGCCGGTGGCGAGCACCTGGCGCTCCACCTCGGCGGCCTGTTCGAGGTAGCGGCCCCGGTGCATGCCGAAGACGTGCAGTCCGGGCTGCCTGGCCACCTGGTGGGCGATGGCGGCGCCCGTCCCCGAAGAGGCGCCCAGGATGATGGCCCACTGCTCCTGACTCATGTGTCATCTCCCATCGTGCGTGCACGGTTCAGCAGGGACTGGACCGCTCCGCCCACCTCTCGATGCAGCTCCATCAGCGCCGCGCGGTCATTGGGGTCGACCCGCCCGCCGAGGTGCTGGTGGATGGGCTGGCCCACGCACTGGGTCATCCGCACCGGGAGCGGGAGCGAGAGGGGCCAGAGCCCGGTGGCGCCGAGACCCAACCAGACCGGCAGCCCCCAGGGCGCGCCGAGCCGACGGCCGAGCTGGTATCCATCGTTGAGCCCGATGAAGGCGTCGTCCATCCCATGCCCGGCGACGGGGACGATGGGCAGGCCGTAGCGGATGGCCAGGCGCAGGTAGCCCAGCCGCTCGCCCCAATCCACCCGGTAGCGGTGACGGAAGCTCCGGCAGCCCTCGCGCGTCCCTCCCGGCTGGACGAGGATGTGCTCGCCGCGCGCCACCGCCGCTGCCAGCTCTGGCCCGTCCCGCGTGACGAAGCCGAGGCCCTCCTTCAGCCAGCGGAGCGCAGGATGCTGGTCGAAGGCTTCATGGATGATGCCATGGGGCAGGTAGCCCAGCCGCTCGTGGAGGACGGTGGTGAGCATGCACTGGTCGAACGCCAGGGGACGGCCGTGGTAGGCGACGATGAGCCGGGTGCCCGGCTCGAGCAGGGTCTCCAGGCCCAGGATCCGGTAGCGGTGGTACCTACGCAGCAGCCCGAAAGTGGCCAGCCAGGCCGTTCGGAGGGTGCTCCCATCACGTTTCATCCACCCACCTGGTAGAGGATGGCCCCGTAGGAGATTCCGGCTCCCACGCCGAGCATGAGGAGCCGGTCACCCGGGCGCACGGGGCGGGTGCGCAGGAGGCGATCGAGGCTGAAGGGGATGGAGGCCGCCGCCACGCTGCCGATCTCCTCCACCACCGGCACGACCCTGGCCGGCTCGATGGCATACCGCTCGATGATGCCGAGGAGCATGGTGCCGTTGGGCTGGTGTGGCAGCACCCACTCGATGTCACCGAGCTGGAAGCCAGAGCGCTCCAACACCTGGGAGGTGGCGCGGTCCAGGGCCTCGAAGACCACGCGGAGCATGTCGCGGGGGACGGTGTGGAACCGGACACCCTCCACGCGCCCGGTGCGCAGGGGATGTTCGAGCACTGTATCGGGCGGCTGGCTGCCATCGTTCCCGAACGCCGCCGCGAGGACTCCCTCACCGGGCCATGGCCCGGGCCCCAGCACCACAGCCGAGGCTACGTCCCCGAAGATGAGATAGGGGCGCGGCTCGGTGGGGGAGATGGCCCTCGAGTTGTACTCCACCGTGACGATGCCGACGGGACCCAGTCCGGTCGCCACCGAGCGCGCGGCGACATCGAAGGCGGACAGGAAGCCCATGCAGGCGTTGTTGAGGTCGAACGCGTCACACGAGCCGGACAGCCCGAGCGCAGCGGCCACCCGGTTCGCGGTGGCGGGCACGAGGGTGTCTCCGCCGGACGAGGAGACGAAGAGGATGCGGCGGAGTTCGGTCGCGGCCAGCCCGGCCTGCTCCAGGGCGAGGCGGAGGGCCTGGGCGCCCAGGTCAGCCATGCGCGTGCCGGGTGGGGCCCAGCGGCGGGTGCGAATCCCGGTCTTCTGCTCCAGCGCCTCGGGATCTCGCCCCACTTCCCGTGCCAGCTCCGCCGTGGTCACCACTCGTTCCGGGAGCACGCTGGCCGTGCCCAGGATGCGCACCGGGAGCATCACGTTTCCGCGCGGGCTCGCCTGATCCGCTGCCCTCATGGTCGTTCCTCCGGGGGGAGCAGCATGACTCCTCGTGCCCCCTTGCATCAGCTCCGCGGAAGGGGTGGTGTGACCTTTTGATCAGACCCGGCGGCGGATGAGCCTGCCCCGATTTTGTGGACACACCCAATAAGTCGGCTACACGAGAGGTAGTGTCCAAGGATAACCCCAGCTGCAGATGGAGCGCGACTTCCTGAAAAAAGCAGCGGCCTTCTTCGCGAAGGAGGGCTCGACGTGAAGTTCGAGTTCACCGAGACGGAAGAAGGGGCGGCGGTGGCTCAGTCCGGAAGGGTGAGCGTCACGCTCTGGGACTGGACGTGGCACTTGCCATCGTCCACCGAGACGGATTGCCGCGCGGCGCGCTGGCCGTCGGCGCTCGTGGCCGTGATGACGTAGGCGCCCGCCTGCTCATACCCGGTCACCCAGGAGTCGCAGTTGCCCTGCCGCGGCTCGCTCCCATTGCACAGGGTCGACCCGTGGGGGGCCGGGGAGGGTGACCTCCCTGGCCTACCCGACCACTCACCGGTCCGGGCCCTCTTCTGCCAGTTCTTCAGGGGAAGAGCGACGCCGCGAGTTTCGCGGTGCGCGCACGCTGCGGGTGGTCGCCGACGGGGATGCGGGCCACCTCCTGCTCGGTCGCGTAGGAGATGACCGACACGGTGTCGTCGCCAGCCACCGAGACATAGCAGTAGTTTCCGTCGGTGCTGCTCGTCGCCCAGTAGGTCCGCGCGCCGAGCGGGTGGATGCGGTAGCGGAGCGTCTCGCGTGAGACGATCGCCGCGTAGTTGGACATCGTTCCCGCCACGCAGAGCTTGGTCCCATCGCCGCTCATCGCGAGTCCGTGGTGGGCGGAGTCGAGGATGTACTGGTCGCGGCGCAGCGCTTGGGCCTCCTCGGAGACCGGCAGGTGGGCAAGCCGCGTCACGCGATCCTCCTCCAGGTCGTACTCCACGAAACCGTGGAAGAACGACACCTGGAAGTAGAGGAACCGCTCGTCGGGGGACAGCGCCATCGGCCGGACCGCCGCGCTCATGTCGGGCATCCCGATCGCGGCAAGCTTCTGGCGCATGTTCAGCCTCTTGAGGACCTGCAGCGTGTTCGCATCGACGATCTGGAAGATGCGATTACCCTTGGTGCCGTCCATCTCTGGGGTATCGAACGGCGTGTAGACGAAGCCGATGCTGGCATTGAAGATCTTGCTGCCGTCGCGGGAGTAGTTGTTCTCGTGCGGGCTGTCCCCCGCGGAGAAGGAGCCGACGATGTTCCCCGTGGCGGTGTCGATGATGTTCACGCGGTTCGCCGTCGAGGCCGAGACGGCGAGCCGGGTACCATCCGGCGAGATGGCCATGTGGTCGGCGCGCTGACCGTCGACCCGCGTCCGCCAGCGGATCTTGCCGGTGCTCAGATTGATGGCAACGACGTCCGCGAAGCTGGGTCGCGAGACGTAGATGACCTGCCCGTCCTTCGAGGCGAACATGTCATCCACGAACTGATCGTGGCCCTCGCCCACTTGCTCGCGGATGAGCAGGAAGTACGTCAGGCGCGCGGGGTCGAGCATGATTTCCGTCATCCGCTCGCCATGGTCCGGAACCACGTTGATGCGGCGAAGCCGCTGGTAGGTCTGCACGTCAATGACGTCGGCGGTCCCGTCCCAGTTGTTGCCGACCAGCAGGACGTCGCGCATCGGCGTCTGGGCGGCGGCACTGAATGAGACCCACATCGATACGGCGGCGAACAACGAAACGGCTCGAGCGCACCATCGGTTCAGGCTCGCGCCCACTTGCAGGGTAGCCATGGTCGGACCTCCTCAGGACGAGTCAGCGTTGCAGTCAGAACCGCAACGGATGGGGAGTACCAAGCCACGCCGCGACATCGCCCCCACCGAAGGGAGGGGAAATGCCCTCAGCCGGCTCGCCGAGCCTGGTGCGGGGAGCGGCGGTGGGCTTCCCGCCCCCCATCCTGAGCTTCTGAGCGGGGCCTCGCTGCCTTCCGGTGGCCCCTACCACTCACGATCCTTGGAGAGATTCGTGTACGAGCACGTGAAGTGGAAGAAGAACAGCAGCACGAGCGACACCAGGACCCGGAACTGCTGCTCACCGATGCTGGAGAAGCCATAGGTGCCGGTTCGGCGATTGTAGGTGAACGTGGCGGCGTTGAGCTCTTCCTTCAGCGACACCTGCTTGAGCTTGACGCTGCCTTTCACTGGAATGGCGGATTGGATGTCATCGCCGCGGCGCTTCTGCGGAGGACGTGAGGGCAGGGCCATCGTACCGCTCGTGGGATACTGGAGGGCGAAGGGATCCTGGCCCTCCAGTACCGTCGTGGGCCGGGTGAACGGTATGCTCCAGTCAGGGCTGAACTTGAGGCCGCCGGCGATCGAGATATCGGCGAGGTGAATCTCGATGCGGTCGATGTACTCTTCGTAAACGGCCGAGTAGAGGATCTTGAGCTGGCCGTTGAAGGGCACCCATCCGGTCTTGGGCGTGATGGCCAACGTACCGACGAGCTTCATCGCACAGGTCCGGATCGGATCGGTCGGCCGCCACGGACGCACGCCGCCAGTCAGGTCATCCTTCGTGTTCCAGATCTCCAGCTGGGCTCCCGTATACTCTCCCCACATCGCGTCCTGGAGTTCCCCCAGGCCGTTGTTCACCATGGTGGATAGCAGACCGCCCACCCCTTCCCGCTTGGGCTTCTTGAAATTATAGCTGAGCGAGGCGTTGCATTTGAATTTGATATCCAGATAGGAATTGATCAGATCGGTCAACGCCGAAGTTGGGAAGATCCGGCCGAGGTACTCTCGCGCGATGTATTTGCCGACATCATCGAGCTTGACGCTGACCTTCGCGCCGCCTCCCGTGGTGGTGACGGAGATCTTCATCCCGAAGAGCTCGAACGGAATCGTGGCGCTTGGCACGCGAATGACGCGACCGCCGGGGAGTATCAGCATGGCTCTTGCTCTCCTTGCCCATCGCGGCGGTGCATTGTCCCGGTCCGCCGGGCACTCAAAAGAACACAGCCGCGTCAACCCCGGCAAGCACTCTCCCTGGCCGTGCGGCCTGTGAAGACCTTCCCAAGATTCTCGGAGTCCGAGCATGCCGCATCGCCGTCTTCGATTGTGAATGGACTGGCTGGTGCATTCCAGGGAGGACTCAGTATAGTCCGCTCTGCGATGCCACTCCGCACGGGCTCCGGCGCTGGATGGATTGAGGGCAGGGGGAGTGTTCGAGCCCACCATGCACACACAGACCCAGAAGGAACGTTTCCAGGCCGCCGGGCAGTGGTGGGGCACCTTCCTCGACGAGTTGCGGGTCGTCTGTTCGAGGTGCGAGCGGACCGCGCTCGTGCTCCCGCTGAATGCCGATCACCGGCACCTGGGCTTCCTCGATGCCTTCGTCCAGGCCTCGCTCCGTGAGCGCGAGCTACGGTGAACCCTACTGTCCACGTAACCGGAGCAAGCCCCATGACAGACAAGCAGGTCTTCCAGGACGCGTACTTCACCGTCCTCGTCGACGAGCGGAGGAGCATCGTCCGCACCGTTCGCAGCAGCACACCCTTCGCCTCACTCGAGGAGCTCGACGGCATCTTCGCGCGGCTCGGTGCCGCCCTGGATGCACTGGGGCGCTCGCGGTACGCACTGCTCGCCGATCTCCGGGCTGGCCCCGGCCGGAACGATCCCGAGTTCGAAGCCGTCATGGAGCGCCACCACCGCCCTCGCTGGACCGGCGGCTTCCGGAAGGTCGGCGTGCTCGTGCGCAGCAACGTGGGACTGATGCAGATCCAACGCCACGCCCGGACCGATGGCTTCGAACGGATGATCTCCAAGGACGAGGACGAACTGCTGAAGTACCTCACCCAGGACGACTAGGCACGGCAGAAGGGCCTGTCTAGCCGAGCGTGGTGATGAGGCCGCCCTCGACTCGCGGCGTCCTCTCCTTCAGCGGCTGAATCCCGGCGCGGCAATCGGCGCGTAGCGTCTCCGCGTCGCTCCCCCTCAACGCCTGGCCGACATGCCTCCCGCCGCTGGACGCGGCATCGGGGCGACGAATCCTTCGATCAAATCGACCGAATCGAACATCGCGATGTCGAAGTCGACGTAGGCGAAATCGATTCCGAACTCCGTTTCGAGGAACGTCACCAGCTCCACGGCCGACATCGAGTCCAGTCGTCCGCTCTGGAACAGCGATTCGGAGTCCGAGAAGTCCGTGTTGCCGGCATGCCCCTCCAGCAGTCCGGCGATGAAGCCCCGGATTTTCTGTTTCGCATCACCGCTCATGTCGCCCCTCCACAAATGAAGAACAGGAATCTGAAGCGTTCCGACAGGGAGAGCGTTCTGTCTTCATGTCCGAAGACATACAGAACCAGGAAGAAGAGCCAGACTCCGGTGCAAGGAAGCACCCAATGCCTGACGAACGAACCGCCGGGTCGACTCTTCCTCTGGCGGCTCTGTGAAATCCCCACCCCCAGCGCCAGAACCAGACAATAGAACAGGTAGCTCTGGTATCCGGCCACCGCGCCATACCAGCCGTGTTTGATGACCTCGTCGATCTCCCGCATGAAGTGGAAGAGCGCGTTGCCCACTCCGGCGGCCATGAAGGTGGCGAAGAACATCCGCAACCGGGGGTGACGTTTGAAGCACCGCAGGAAGGTCGGATAGAAGAAGAAGTCGGCCAGCAACTCCTTGAAGTAGAAGTAATACCGGTTCCAGAACTCCGCGAGCGAGCGTGCCTCCAGGGGACGCCACATGTTCCGCGGCAGCCGGAATCCCGCGATCCGGGCCGAGCCGATGATCGTATGGCTGAAGATCGCCATCCCCAGGGCGAGGTCGACGCTGGAGAGCACCAGGCTCGCCCAGCCGGTCCATGGACTGAAGCTCCTTCCCCCGGTGAGCCAGGCGATGGCCTCGGCGAACCAGGGAATACCCAGCTCCTGGTGGACAAGGGTGCTCCATGCCTCCCGGGCGTACAGGAGCACGCGCGCCCAGAGCAGCAGCTTGAGGCCCTTGAGCTGGGTCACCGCCAGCTCCTCGGCGGTCCTGGCCTCGAATCTCGCCAGATAGGCCGCGCCCTTTCCAAAGGAAACGCTGGTCGAGCCCCAGAACGGCCGGAACAGTCCGAGGTGCTCGACCACGGAGACCGGTTTCCTGGAGCCCTGGTCGCGTAGCGCGTAGCAGATGAACCAGAAGTAGGCCCCCAGCGTCATGGCCAGCGCCCACAACGCGATTCCTTCGACACGGCCCGTGGTGGCGGTCGCGGCCGCCACGAGGAGCGAGAAAATGCCCAGCAACAGGAGTACCGGCCAATGCGCGAGCTTCGAGTCGATGAACCGCCGGTGGAGCGCTAGCAGCGCGGTCGCGAGCCCGAAGACCGCGAGCGTGGCGCCATACCCCAGGAAGAGAACGGCCTTCGGATGTTCGATGCCCGCGTTCTTCGCCAGCCCCCCCACGGCGTCGAGCGAGTTGAACCACAAGGGACCGAGTGCGAGCACGGCGAAGGTCGATAACGCGACCAGCTTCATCCGATGCTCCGCGACATACGCGCATGCGGCGGCGCCGAGCATCACCGGAAGCCAGTACCGCCAGGAGTATTGAAGGGACAGCAGCGTCCCGAAGCCCAGGATGATCAGCAGGCGGCCGAGGGTCGTCCGCGAGAGCTCGACGATCCGGGGCTGGGCCTCCACCGCGAAGAGGCGCCGGATGCCGGATTGCCCGCTCTCCAGTGCCTTCGCCGGAACGGCCGCGCCGGAAGTCAGGGTGGCGCTCATCGGCTCTCCTCCTCGAGCAGGCCCCGCAGTTGTTTGCGATCGACCTTCCCGTTCGGGCTGAGCGGCATGTCGGAGAGCCGCTCGATGCGATGAGGAACCATGTACTCCGGCAGCCGCTGCGCCATCCGGGCGAGGACATCCCGCACGGGAGGCATCTCGCCGCTGACGAAAGCGACGATTCCCTGGGCGGCTCCTTGGATGGGCCAGGCCAGCGCGGCCACGAACCCGGCCTGGGTGACGACGCGCAGGTGCGCCTCGACTTCCTCCAACTCCACCCGGTGGCCCAGGATCTTGACCTGATGGTCGACCCGGCCAAGGTGATGCAGGCAACCGGCTTCGTCGCGGCGGGCAAGGTCGCCCGTCAGGTACCAACGTTTGCCATTGATCGTCGGAAACCGGGACTCCGTGAGCTCGGGCTCTCCCAGGTAGCCTCGCGCGAGCTGTGGCCCGCTAATCGCCAGCTCTCCATCCTGGCCGGGGGCGAGGAAGTTCAGTGACTCGTCGACGATCGCCACTTGCGTACCGGGCAGGGGCATGCCGATCGCGATCACATCGCGCCCGGGGGTCTGGATGGGATGCGTGCTGTAGCACAGTGCCGTGCAGGTGACGGTGGCTTCGGTCGGCCCGTATAGGTTGTCAATCACACTGTTGGGCGCCGCTTCCGCCCACGCCCTCGCGGCGGCCACCGACAGGGATTCACCGCCAAACATCGAGCAGCGGAGGCTGGGGAGCACGCCCGGGCGCAGCGCCCGTGTCCGCTGCGCCAACCCGATGATCGATGGAACGGAGACCCAGACGGTCAATTGCTTGTCACGGATGAATCTGACCGAGTTCATGATCTGGTTGCGCGGCAGCACATGCAGCGACGCGCCAGCGCCCCAGGTCAGGAACATGTCGTGGACCGAGACGTCGAAGTTCAGCTCGCAGGTCTCGGGGAGACGGTCTTCGGGCGTGAACCGGTAGCGGTCCATCATCATCGTCAGGTAGTGATGGACGGCTCCCGCGGAGATCATCACCCCTTTCGGAACACCGGTCGTTCCCGAGGTGAACTCGATGTAGGCCAGATCGTCCGCCGACACGTGGGCGGGGGCATCGAGCGCCCTGGCATCCGGCAACGCCCGGAGCCCATGGAGCCACTTGCCGCGCATCGCGGGTGTCTTCTTCAGGACGGCCGGATCCGGCACGAGGAGCAGGTTGGGACAGGCCTCGAGCACGCGCTCCGACAACAGGCGTGCGCCTTCGGCGTCGGTGATCAGGGCATCGAGGTGGCACAGCGAGAGCACGGTCCGCAGCCGCTCTTCCGGAAGTCTCGAACCCAGGGGGACATACGTCGCGCCAGACCATGCCGCACCGAGGACACCGATACAGGCCTCGATGCTGCGCGATGCCAGGATTCCGACACGCCATTGCCGCTCATGTTGGATACCAGGAGCGAGCGTGGTGGCCAGGACGCACGCGACCCGCCGGGCCAGTGTCGCCAGCTCGCGATAGGTCAGCTCTTCGCCATCGGCCGAGAGCGCCAGTCTGTCCGGGGACTCGATGCTGTTGCGATGGAGCGGGAGCGCGAGATTGTAGTTCATCGTGTCTGGCGGGGTGATGACTGAGGGCCGCGAAGCGGAATCTAGGTTTGGGTGCCGGCCGCGGCCCGTGTCATTCCACGGCATGTGTTTCCCCCCTGGGCAAATCGGTCCGAGGTTGCATTCTTCCCAACGCCGGGCTGCCCGAGAGGGCTGGAGCGAAATGGGCGCATGCGCATCTCCCGCGATGGTTCGTTGGTGTTCGGGACCACTGGATGCAGTGCTGAGTTCCCGACGGGGACGACGCATGCCTTTTTGGTATATCTTCAGGGCATGCAAAGCCCCTACAGCGTCTCCGCCGTGCAACACCGAGCGGAGCTCGAGCAGATCCTGGTCTTGCAGCGGAAGAACCTGAAGCAGGAGCTGGCGGCGGAGGAGATGCGCTCGCAAGGCTTCGTGACCGTGCGGCACGAGCTGCCGGAGCTGGAGCGGATGCATGCCCTGGCTCCCAGCATCGTCGCCCATCAGGGCCATGAGCTCGTGGCCTATGCCCTGATGATGCCGCGCGAGTGCCGTGACTTGATGCCCGTGCTGGTGCCCATGTTCGAGCTCCTGGACCGGCTCGAGTACCGGGGCAAGCCCCTGAAGGAGCACCGCTTCTACGTGATGGGGCAGATCTGCATCGACAAGGCCCACCGTGGCAGGGGGCTGTTCGAGCGGCTCTACCACGAGCACCGCGAGCTCTATCAGCAGCGGTTCGACCTCATCGTGACAGAGGTCTCCGTCCGCAATCACCGCTCGCTGCGGGCGCATGAGCGGGTCGGCTTCCAGACCCTCCACACCTACAGGGATGAGACGGACGAGTGGGCGGTCGTGGGCTGGGACTGGAGTCTCTCGCGGGCGGGCGGACAGACGCCGTAGCTGACCGAGCTTCGGAAGCGTTGAGCTCCGGATGGAGTACCATTCCGCCGCATGAGCCAATCACCCCACCATCTCCCGGTCATCGCATCCGCACTCGCCGTGTCCCTCGCGGTCGTCGGCATCGTACTCCTGCCGGGGTGCGGCGTCTTCGAGCAGGGCGCGTGCGTCCACGGCTCGAACGTGTACTTCTGCTCGGAGGACAGCGAGGACCAGTGCCGCGACTTCTGGTGCGAGGACTGGGACTACTGCGGCTACTTCGCGGGCGACACGTGTGAGGACGTCGGCTTTCCGGACGGCACGTCCTCCCAAGATACCTACTCGGAGCCGAGGACGCCCGAGTGGAGCTGGGGAACGCCCTCGGGAGGAACGGGCTCGTCCGGCGGCGGCTCCGGCGCGTGCGCCTACTACGCGTCGAACCTGAACCGTGTGCTCTGCGAGCAGCGCTCGGGGGCCTCCAGCTGTTCGGGCAAGTGGATGGGCAGCGGCACCACCTGTTCCGGCTTCAACTGCTCGAGCAGCACCGATCCCAACAGCTGCACCGTCCCGGGTGGAAGCTCGGGCGGCTCCGGCGTGTGCACGTCCACCTACCAGGGGCCCACCGGCGATGCTCAGGTCTACACGCAGTGCGCATCCGTGTGGAACTACCGATGCCAGCAGAAGAACAACAGCGCCGCGGACCAGAACTGCCTCGTCTACGATTCGCTCGAGGCGACGGTGTCGTGCCCGTATTGCCCGTGAGCCGAGCCGCCGCGTTGGCGCGGCGACCTCGGATGGAAGGCCACCACTCACCGAGGGGTCTCGGCTCCTTCCGCGAAGGCGCGCTGGATGAGCGCATGCATCGGGGCGTGGGCCGGGAGCGTGCCGAACGTCTGTCCGTGTGCACCGGCCAGACGTGACTCGCAGAAGGTGTCCGCGACCTGGGTGTTGCCAGCGCGGATGAGGAGGGAGGCTTGCAGCGCCAACGCGAGCCGCTCGACGATGAACCGCGAGCGCGACTCGAGCGTGCTCAGGTCGTCGAACTCCCTGGTCAGGCGCGCGGCCTCGGCGTCGAGCGCCGGATGACCACCCCGGGCGGCGAGGAGCTCCTCGAACAGGGCATCGCGGCTGGCCGGCTCGCGCGTGGCCGCGCGCAGCATGTCCAGACACTGGATGTTGCCGCTGCCTTCCCAGATGGAGTTGAGCGGGGCCTGCCGGTACAGCCGCGCGAGATTCGACTCCTCGACATAGCCGACACCGCCGAGGCACTCCTGCGCTTCGTTGATGAAGGCGGGAGCGCGCTTGCACACCCAGTACTTGCCGATGGCCGTGGCGATACGGCCAAAGGCCGCTTCCCGGGCATCCCGGTGGCTCGCATCCACGGCCCGGGCCACGCGCGCGGTGAGCACGGTATGCGCTTCCGATTCGAGCGCCAGGTCGGCGAGCACATTGAGCATCAGCGGTTGCTCGCTCAGCCACTTGCCGAAGGTCTTGCGGTGCCGTGCATGGTGGATGGCCTGCACGAGCGCCTGGCGCATCTGACCGCTCGAACCGATCATGCAGTCCTGGCGCGTCAGGGCCACCATCTCGAGAATGGTGGCGATGCCGCGGCCCTCCTCGCCCACCATCCAGGCGGTGGCGCCGTGGAACTCGACCTCGGAGCTGGCGTTGCTCCAGTCCCCGAGCTTGTCCTTGAGGCGCTGGATGCGGATGGCATTGCGCTCGCCGTCCGGCGTGAAGCGCGGCAGCAGGAAGCACGACAATCCCCCCTCGGCCTGCGCGAGCACGAGGAACGCGTCGCTCATGGGGGCCGAGAAGAACCACTTGTGGCCGACGAGCGCATAGGGCTGCCCGGGCCCCCGGCTCCCGAGCTGATGGGCGCGCGTGGTGTTCGTCCGCACATCCGAGCCGCCCTGCTTCTCGGTCATGCCCATGCCGAGGGTGGCACCCCGCTTCTGGGCCGCGGGGATGAACCGCGAGTCATAGGTGGCCGAGCTCACGCGTGGCAGCCATTCCCGGGCGAGCTCGGGCTGGCGGCGCAGCGCGGGCACGCTGGCGTACGTCATCGTCAGGGGGCAGCTCGTGCCCTGATCGGCCTGGTTGTGCAGATAGAACAGCGCCATGCGGGCCACGTGTGCACCGGGCCTGTCCTCGTGGCGCCAGGAGAAGTTCGGCACGCCATGGGCGATGGCCAGCTCCATGAGGCGGTGGTAGGCGGGATGGAACTCCACCTCGTCCAGGCGGTTGCCGTACCGGTCGAACGTCCTGAGCTTCGGCTTGTTCTCGTTGGCGACGAACCCGAGCTGCATCATCTCACCGCCCACGAGGGGACCGTACTTCGCGAGCTCGGCTTCCGCCCAGGCGCCCCCTTCCCGGGTCACGGCTTCACGCAACACCGTATCGGTCGCCCAGGCGTCATAGGTGAGCGGCGGGGCCTGGTTGGTGACCTGGTGCGTGATGAAGCCTTCGGCGATGGAGCGGTGTTCGGTCATGGGGGTTTCCTATCAAATAGCGGAGGCCGACGGGCACCCTCGGCTCGAGCCCGGTGCACGGGCCCTGGGAGGAGGCAGGGGAGGGCCGTGGACCGGGCCACCTTGCACGGAAAGCGGATTTTTCAAATAAAGTTGAATTAATGTGTTTGTCGGCTTAAGACGTTCTTAAGAAATGCCCCCTACTCTCGTCCGCCTCTTCACAGGGAGGCGACATGAGTAGCGACAACCACAGTCACGATAAAGGTCTCCAGCACGATCTGAGAGTCCTGGCGCTGCGACAGGACCGCAGACAACTCTTGCAGTGGATGGCGGGTGCCACGCTCCTGGTGGGTTGTGGCGTTGGCACGGAGGGCATCGGCACCGAGGGTGTCGGCACCGACGCGCTGGCCACCTGCTCGACAATCCCGGAGGAGACGCAGGGGCCGTACCCGGGTGATGGTTCCAACGGGCCCAACGCGCTCGCGTTGTCGGGCATCGTACGCAGTGACATCCGCTCCAGCATCGGCAGTGCGACCGGCACCGCGGCGGGCATCGTGCTCACGCTCAAGCTCACCCTGGTGAGCAGCACGCGCAGCTGCGCTCCCCTGTCGGGATATGCCATCTACCTCTGGCATTGCGATCGTGACGGCAAGTACTCGATGTATGACCTCCCCGCCCAGAACTACCTGCGTGGCGTGCAGGCGACGGACAGCAGCGGGGTGGCGACCTTCACCACCATCTTCCCCGGTTGTTACGCCGGACGAATGCCTCACATCCATTTCGAGGTCTACCCCAGCCTCGCGAAGGCCACCTCGGCCGCGAACAAGCTGAAGACCTCGCAGCTCGCCCTGCCGGTGGACGCGTGCAAGACGGTGTACGCCACCACCGGGTACTCCACGAGCGCGAGCAACCTCTCCAGGATGAGCTACGCCCAGGACAACGTCTTCAGGGACGGAACGACCCTCCAGATGGCGAGCGTCACGGGCAGCACCACGGCGGGATACATCGCCACCCTGCCGGTGGCCATCGCCGCGTAGCGCGGCGGGAGCCTGGTCGCGCCGACCGAGAGGGGCGGTTCCCAATGAATCGCCTTTACAGCCCGGAGGTTCTTCTGGAATCTGCCCCTCATGTCGAACGTCGATCCGAATCTGCGTCGTGAGCTCTTCGGTTGGTTCAGCCCCCGGGTGGGCATGGACATGCCCATCGTGCGCTATGGCCACTGGGGCCCGGCCCTGTTGCTCTTCCCCACCGCCGGAGGCGACTTCCTCGAGGCCGAGCGCATGGGGCTCATCCAGTCCGTCGCGCACCACCTGTTCGCCGGCCGGGTGCAGATCTTCAGCATCAACAGCATCAATCCCTGGGCGTGGATGAACCCTGGCATGCCCATCCACGAGAAGGCCCACAACCAGGTGCGCTACTCGGACTATGTCGAGCAGGAAGTCGTCCCGCATATCCGCCGCTGCCTGGGGAACGACCACGCACGCATTGGCGCGGTGGGAGCCAGCTTCGGAGCCTTCCACGCCGCCAACGCCTTCTTCCGGCGCCCGGACCAGTTCGAACTGCTGCTCGGGCTGGGCGGCTTCTACGACCTCCAGCCGGAGTTCCTCCACGGCTACTGGAGCGACGAGGTCTACTTCAACAACCCCGTCTCCTACGTTCCCAATCTGCCCGAGGGGTCTGGGATGGACCTCCTGCGGCACCACAGCCAGATCCACCTGGTGACGAGCCGCGGCGCGTGGGAGAACCCCGGGTATTCCGAGCACCTCAGCCACCTGTTGCACCAGCGTGGCATCCCCCACAACCTGGACATCTGGGGCCACGACATGCCCCACGACTGGCCCACCTGGTACCGGCAGCTCGACCACTACCTGGGGGAGCGGCTGGGGTTCTAGCTCAAGGCCGCGCGTTCTCCTGGGCGGCGGGCTCGAAGTCCCCGCGTGGCAGGCGCACCCGGAAGGTCGTCCCCTCTCCCTCCCGCGAACGCACCTCGACGCTGCCGCCATGCGCCCGCACGATGTGGTCCACGATGTAGAGCCCCAACCCCACGTTGCGGCTCGCGTTGTCCCCCGCCGTCTCCCCGCGCTGCATGGGCTGGAAGAGCCGGGGGAGGAGCTCCTCCGAGATGGGGGCTCCCTCGTTGTGGACCTCGAACACCCCGTCCTCCACTTCCCCGTGGGTCTTCACCCGGACGGGGGTCCCGGGGGGCTGTAGTGCACGGCATTGCCAATGAGGTTGATGAGGACCTGCGCCATCCGGTCTCCGTCCCAGACGGCCTGTCCGTCGCCGTGCTGCTCGAGCAGGATGACGCGCTCGGGGTGTGAGGCCTGAAGCTCGTCCACCACCTGCCGGCTGAGGGCGTGGAAGTCGAGCGGCACGCGCTGGATGGGCAGGCCCCCACCCAGGCGGGCCTTCGTGAAGTCGAGCAGATCCCGGATCATCCGGTGGGCGCGCTCCGCCGACGTGAGGATGCGCCCGAGCGACTTGCGCTGCCGCTCCTCCATTTCCGCTCCGCGCAGCAGCGTCGCGGCCGACACGGAGATGGCGGCCAGCGGGTTGCGCAGGTCATGGCTGACGATGCCGATGAGGTGTTGCTCGAACTCGGCGCGGTCCACGGCCAGCCGCTCGCGCTCGGCCCGCTCGCGCGCCAGACGCAGGGCGCCTTCCACGCGCGCCAGCAGCTCGCGGGCACTGAAGGGCTTCACGAGGTAGTCATCCGCTCCGGACCGGAGGCCCTCCACCGTGGCCTCCTCGCCTGCTCGCGCGGACAGGAGGATGATGGGAATGGCCGAGGTGCGGGGGTTGGCCCGAAGCTCGCGCAGCAGTTCCAGGCCGTCCAGCCCCGGCATCATCACATCCGAGAGGACGAGGTCCGGCACCCGGGCCTCGACCGCCGCGAGCGCCGCCAACCCATCCGCCACCGCGTCGACCGTGAAGCGCGTCTCCAACAGGCGGCGCACGTAGTCCCGCATGTCCGCGTTGTCGTCGACGAGCAGGATATGGCCGCCCGGTGCCAGGGCTCGCGCGGGCGGAGCCTCCGGCGCGGCGGTGGGGCCGGAGGGCACCGGGGGAGGGGTGGCGAGCCAGCTGGAGGCCTCGTTGACGAAGGGCGCTGCGCCGAGCCCCGTCGAGGCCTGCGTGCGCGGAGCGTCGAGCCGTTCGCGCGGCAGGTGGGAGCAGCCGGTGGGAATGCACACGGTGAAGGTGCTGCCCTGGCCCGGCGCGCTGTCCACCCGCACGGTGCCGCCATGCAGCTTCACGAGCTCCTGCACCAGGGAGAGGCCAATGCCGCTGCCCTCATGGTTGCGGCCCCGCGCGCCCCGCACCTGGTGGAAGCGCTCGAAGATGCGCGGCTGCTCCTCGGGAGGGATGCCCGTGCCGGTGTCGCGCACGGACAGCTCCACGTGGTCACCCCGCCACCGCAGGCGCACGGCGATCTCCCCCTCGAAGGTGAACTTGAACGCGTTGGAGACGAGGTTGAGGACAACCTTCTCCCACATCTCCCGGTCCACCCAGATGGGCTCCGGCAGGGGCTCGCACTCCACCACGAGGCGCAGCCCCGCCTTCGCCATGGCCGAGTCGAACGAGCTGGCGAGCCCCGCGGTGAGGACGGCGAGGTCCGTGGGCTGGTAGCTGGCCTGGACGCGGCCCGCCTCCAGGCGGCTGAAGTCCAGGAGCGTGTTGACGAGCTTGAAGAGGCGCAGGCCGTTGCGGTGGACGAGCTCGAGCGCCTCGCGCGCCGTGTCCGGCAGCTGGCCCCTGGCCAGCAGGTCCTCCACCGGTCCGAGCATCAGCGTCAGGGGCGTGCGGAACTCGTGGCTGACGTTGCTGAAGAAGGCCGTCTTCGCCCGGTCCAGCTCGGCGAGGGCCTCCGCGCGCTGCTTCTGCTCCGCGTAGGCCCGCGCGTGGGCGAGCGCCGTGGAGAGGTGCCCCGCCACGAGCCGCAGGAAGCCCTGGTACTTGTCGTCGAGCTCGAGCCGGGGGCTGAGGCCGACCATGAGAAAGCCCGCCAGGGCGCCGCCAGCCTCGCCCTCCACGGGCAGCACCTGGGCCCGGGTGGGCGCCGGAGCGTCCTCGCTCGCGAGCGCCAGGCGCAGGCGCTGGGGCAGTGCCGCCACCTGGACGGGCCGGCGTGTCGCGAGCACCTCGTGCAACGGCCAGTCGTCCTGGGCCGCGGCGAGGTCCAGGAGGGGCGGGAGCGAGGAGAGGCGCTCCTCCCGGAGCCCTCGGGTCGCCACCAGCGACGCGTGTCCACCGTCCGCGTCGCACAGGTACAGGAGCGCGAAGGGTAGATCATTCGGGTTGCCGTCGAGCGCCCGCATCGCCAGCCGGGCGGCTTCCTCGACGCTCCGGGCCTGGAACGAGTCGGCCGCCACCCGCTGCAGGGTGTTCAGCCGCCGCTCGCCCAGGACCTGGCTGGTGGTCTCCTGGACGGTGACGAGCACGCCCCCACGCCCTCCGGTGTCGTCGGGAATGGGGCTGTACGAGAAGGTGAAGTAGGCCTCCTCGAAGAATCCCTTGCGGTGCATGAGCAGCAGGTGCTCGGACCAGGTGGACGGGCCGCCCCGGAGGACGCCCTTGGCCATGGGACCGATGGTGGACCAGATCTCCTTCCAGACGTCCGCCCCCCGCGCGCCCATGGACGCGGGGTGTTTGTCCCCCAGGATGGGCCGGTAGCCGTCGTTGTAGACCTGGACCATGCGCTCTCCCCACCACATCAGCATGGGGAATCTGCTGCCCAGCACCACGCCCACCATGGTGCGCAGGGAGGCGGGCCACGTCTCCACGGGCCCGAGCTCCGTGCGAGACCAGTCGATGTCGCGCATGAGCGCGCCCATCTCCCCTCCGCCCGCGAGCACTTCCGTGGCGGCGGTGGGCGCCTTGGATTCAGGGGGACTCTGACTCATCGGGTGAGAACCGGTGACGCAGTGGCGGGCTTCGTCGACGCAATAACAGCGAGGGTGCGCATCCTCTGCCGGGTAGTCCACAGGCTCACATGGAGCGTGTGTTGGTGCGGAAACACTCGGTTCGAACCCGCGAGCGGGGCCTCTGGATGCCCTCCACGGATGCCACCCCCGCTGGCGGGAGGGCGGGCGCTCTTTCATGGGCCAGGGGCACAGGCCTGCCCCGGTTTTGTGGACATCCAGAGGCACGGGACGGAATGCGGCGGTCGATTCCCGCCGCCTTGAGTCGAACCCTCTCGTGCCGACGAGGTTCAGCGTGCGTCCTGCTACTTCTCGCGCAGAGCCGAGAGCACTTCACGCGCGGCGGCCGCCGACGACGCCGGGTTCTGCCCGGTGACGAGCCGCCCGTCGCGTACCACGAAGCTGCCCCACAGCGGGCCGGACTCGTAGCGGGCGCCCAGCTCCCGCAGCCGCGTCTCCAGGGGGAAGGGAACGATCGTGTCGAACTTCGCGGCTTTTTCCTCCGCGTTGGAGAAGGCCGCCACGCGCTTGCCCGCCACGAGCGGCTTGCCATCCGGACCCTTGACGCCCACCAGCGCCGCCGGTCCGTGGCAGACGGCCGAGACCACCGCGCCGCGCGCGTACGCCGCCGACAGCAACTGGTGCAGCGGCGAGTGCGTCGCCAGGTCCCACATCACGCCGTGTCCGCCCACCACGAAGTAGGCGTCGTAGGTGTCCTTCACCTTCCCGAGCACCAGCGTGTTCGCGAGCTTCTTCGTCGCCTGGGCATCGGCGAGGAAGGCGCGTGTGGCCTCGGACTCCTCCTTCTGGCTGCGAGGGTCCGCCGGGGCCTTGCCTCCGAGAGGCGAGGCGATGTCCACCTGAGCGCCGGCCCGGGTGAACTCCTCGTAGGGGGCCGCCAGCTCCTCCATCCAGAATCCCGTCTGCTCTCCCGTGTTTCCGAACTGCGAGTGGCTGGTGACGATCAGGAGGATCTTCACGGCAGTCAGTGCCTTCATGGTGTGTGCTCCTTCGTGAGCGCCGCGCGTGGCGGCGATGGGCGAAGGAGTACCGCCCGCCCGGACTCAAGAAAACCAGGAGGGTCTTCGCATAATGTGAAGCCATGCTTGGCAATCACGAGGCACTGTGGACGCTCTGGGAAGTGAGCCGCGCGGGGACCCATGCCGCCGCGGCCGCGCGGTTGGGAATCACGGCCTCCGCCGTGGGTCAGCAACTCAAGGCGCTGGAGCGGCGCGTGGGCGTGGCGCTCTTCGAGCGGGTGGGGCGCCGGGCCCGGCTCACCCCCGCGGGAGCGGCCCTCGTCGAGCGCTTGAGGGAGCACCTGCCCGCCCTGGACGCGGCGCTCGAGGAGGCGTCCGAGGCCCAACGCGCCGTGCGCGGCGAGGTGTCCCTGGGCGGTCCCTGGCCCTTCTTCCGGTTCTGGCTCCGCCCGCGCATGCCCGCGCTCCTGGAGCGCCATCCGGAGCTGCGGCTGAGCGTCCGCTTCGACGTGCCGAGCCTGCTCGTGCGCCGGCTCCTGTCGGGCGAAGTGGATCTGGCCATCATGGGCCTGTTACCCGAGGCCACGGGGTTGGAGGTGCGGCCCGTGGCGCAGGAGGAGTTCGTGGCGGTGGCCGCGCCCGCCTACCTTCGAAGGTGGGGAACGCCCCGGAGCGCCCGAGAGTTCGCGGCCCATCGCTTCATCGCGTTCGACTCCGACCTGGCCATGCTCGCTCCCTGGTGGCGGGTGGCCTTCGGTCCGAAGGAGTCGCTCCCCGAGCGGGTGGTGTGCCGCATCACGAACCTGGACGAGATGCTGGCACTGGTGGAGGCGGGGGCGGGTCTATCCGTGTTGCCCGACTACCTGGTGGAGTCCGCGGTGCGCGCGGGCAGGGTGGTGACGCTCGCGCCGGAGTCCGGCCGGCGCTCCCTGCGGCGCCCTCGAGGCACGCTGTGGCTCGCATGGCGCCGGGCCGCGGCTCCCACGGCGCGCTTCCTCGCCGTGCGCGACTGGCTCCTGGATGGCAAGCATTGAAACAGTCGGACCGGCATGAGCTCTTCTTGTCTGGCGTTGACAAGTGGGGTGGACACCGCCTGCACTTCCCCGCATGACCGAGCTACGCCACCGTTTCGTCGATGCGAAGGGTCTTCGGGTGCACCTCGTGGAGGCGGGACCCGAGAAGGGCCCCGTCGTGCTGCTCTGCCACGGCTTCCCCGAGAGCTGGTACTCGTGGCGCCACCAACTCCCGGCACTGGCCGCGGCGGGCTACAGGGTGGTGGCGCCGGACATGCGAGGCTACGGGCAGACGCAGGCGCCAGCGGAGGTGCATGCCTATACGCAGTTCCACCACGTGGGAGACATGGTGGGCGTGCTCGACGCGCTCGGCGTGGACAAGGCCGTGGTGGTGGGCCATGACTGGGGCAGCCCGGTGGCCTGGAACGCGGCGCTGTGGCGGCCCGAGCGCTTCCGCGCCGTGGCCGTGCTGGGCGTGCCTTGGACACCTCGTGCACCCATGCCGATGACGCGGGTCCTGAAGCAGGCTGTCGGCGACCAGTGGTTCTACTTCCTCTACTTCCAGCAGCCCGGCAAGGCCGAGGCCGAGCTGGATGCGAACGTGCGCACGTTCCTGCGCGGCTTCTTCTATTCGCTCTCGGGCGATCCGCCGTTCCAGGTGCTGCGGGGCCTGGCGGGAGGGCCCAGGAACGGCACCATGCTCGAGCACCTGCTTCAGCCGGAAGTGCTCCCGTCCTGGCTCACCCAGGAGGACCTCGACTTCTACACGGCCGAGTACGAGCGCACGGGCTTCCGCGGCGGGTTGAACTGGTACCGCTGCGCGGATACGACCTGGGAGTTGTCTCGCGCGTGGGATGACAGGCGTATCGAGCAGCCGGCGCTCTTCATCGCGGGAGAGCGCGAGCCGGTGCTGGCCATGCAGCCCGGCTCCCTCGATGCCCTGCGGCAGAACGTTCCCGGGCTGCGCCGTACCCTGATGCTTCCGGGATGCGGCCACTGGACCCAGCAGGAGCGCCCCGCGGAGGTGAACGCGGCGCTCCTCGAGTTCCTGGCGGGGCTGTGAGGCTGTCGGCACTCGCACGACGTTGAGCACGGCGGGGCCGTCACCACGAGATGGATCAGGGCAGGCCGTTCACGTTCGCCGGGCCCCGCACCCCGTCATAGCCGGCGGTGGAGTAGGTGCCCCGGAGCGCGCCGGTGACCTCGACCTGGAAGGCCCGCGCCGCGGGGAAGCCCTCGCGGTCCACCGCTCCCACGAAGGGCATGCTCGGGGACAGATCGAGCTCGAAGGTGTTCGCATAGTCCCTGATGCGGAGGCCATCGAACTGGATGAAGCCATTCGAGTCCGCCCGCAGGCCGAAGAAGAGCGGCGAGCCCGTCATGGTCAGAGCGACGCGCTCCAGGATCTCGGAAGGCGCGCCTCCGAACTGGACGGTGACAGGGCTGGTCTGCACGAGCAGCATCTTCCCCGAGTAGCCCTCCCGCGAGAGCGAGGACGACTCGTAGCTGATCAGGAAGGGCACGCTCTTGCCCACCAGCTCATCGAAGGGGCTCACGCCGCTCGAGGGGTTCTCGCGCTCGGTGAACTGGAGGGTGCCGGCGATCCAACCGCCGTTGTCCACCTTGATGCCCACGTCCGCGTCGCCACTCCCGGGCAGCTTGAACTGGAAGCGCACCTGGGTGAGCTCTCCCCGGGTCACGGAGAAGGGCAGGGGATTGGGCGACAGCAACTGGGCCGACACGGCCGTCCCGGGTGCATCCGTGGCCTCCAGGTGCCACTCGCCGCCCAGCTGGACGGTGTAGGGCCCGGCCGTGAGCGTCGCATGCACGGTGTCCGCCGACGTGTCCGTGAGGGTGACCGTCTGCGGCCCCTTGATGGTGAACGTCGCCCCCACCAGCCGATAGGTCCTGCCGTCCGGAGACGACGACGTCAGCGGCAGTTGCAGCGTACCCGCCTCCTGCTGCTCCACCCCTCCGACTTCCCCGCCACAGGACACCACCAGGAGCGCGAGTACACACGCACCGAGATTCCAAAGTCGCACGAAAATTCCCCTCTGAAAGGATTATTGCACCCTAAGAGCTCGTTTCAAAAATGGACCTGAGAGGTCAGGTAACATGCCCTGCCTATTCAGGGCCATTTCGTAAATGGCGCTCAAGCACGCGATAGAGAAGGAGGCAGTGGCCAAGGCGAAGGAGTGCCAGGTGCATCTGTGGGTTCCGCTCTTCGCGAATCCGCAGGCGTTTCATCTGGTGGAACCAGTCCAGGGAGCGCTCCACCACCCAGCGATGGCGTCCCAAACGCTCCTTCGACTCCACGCCTCGGCGGGCGATGCGGGGAACGATGTGGCGCTTCCGTAATCCCCGGCGGGTATCGGCATAATCGTACCCCTTGTCGCCGTGCCCTTTCGCCGGACGCCTGCGTGGCCTGCCTCGTGGCCCCTTGATGGGGAGGATGGCGTCGAGGAGCGGCAGCGCCTCGCGCTTGTCGTGCACGTTGGCGGCCGACAGCAAGGTGGCCAGCGGCAGGCCCCGGCGGTCTACGACCAGGTGGTGCTTGCTGCCCGCCTTTCCTCTGTCCGTTGGATTCGGGCCTGTTTGGGCCCCCCTTTTATCGCCCGTAGGCTGCTGGAGTCGAACGAGGCCCGGCTCCAGTCAATGAGCCCCTTGTGCCCCAACTCGTTCAGCAACACCCGCTGGAGCTTCTCGAAGACTCCTGCTCGGCTCCACTTTCGCAGCCTCCTCCAGCACGTCGCCCCGCTGCACCCGAACACCTCGGCTGGCAGGTCTCTCCAGGCGATGCCCGTCCTGAGCACGAAGATAATGCCCCGCAGGCACGCCCTATCGTCGCGCAATGGACGACCTCTTCTCCCTTTGCGGCGATGTCGTGGCAGCAGCGGCTCCACCCTCGCCCACAGCTCGTCCGGGACCAGTTCGCGCCTCATGCTTGCGAGGATGAGCACCAGGTACGTAGAGGGAAGTCTGGATACCTCTGCGGTTCATTTATGAAACAATCCCGGGGAGGCAGGTCAGATGACCTAGGCTCCCTGGTCCATTTTTGAAACGAGCTCTAAGAGGTTGAGAGGGGGCTTGTCAAACGACAGGGATTGGCGCTCCGGGTGTGTGTCCCGGTCACATGCGAGGGGGATGTCTGTCGGGGGGCGGGCCACGGACTCGTGACGGGCTCGCGTAGGCTGGTGGCTCCGGGAGGCAGCCATGACGCCCATCCATCGCGAGTGGACGATTGGAAACAATGCGCTCCGCTTCGAGCCGCCTGATCTCCTCTGGGCGGAGTTCCGGGGAGCGCTCTCCCTGGAGGGGGCCACCCGCCTCGTGGCGCTCTACCGGGAGCTGGGCGAATCACGACCCTTCTTCATGGTGGCGGAGATGCAGGCGGCCGAACCGCTCGACCCGGAGACCGGGCGCTACATCAGCGAGCACGTCCGCACTGAGTGGATCCAGGGCATCGTCTACATCGGCGCGCGGCTCGTGCACAAAGCGTTGGCCCGGGGCATCGTCCTCGCGTCCCAGCTGACCGAGATGGCGGATGTGAATGTCCTGGCGAAGATCCACTTCGTCTCCACGAGGGAGCAGGCCCACGCGCTCCTCGCCCAGCTGCGTGCGCGATAGCACGCCACCGCGCCTGGAATGAACGCGCCCATCTGGCGTTGGGGGGCCGCTGCCCGACCCGACACGAGTCCTCCATGCCCCGTACCTCCGCCTCTCTCCTCGCAGTGCTCTCCCTCCTCTCCGTCCCCGCCGCCCATGCCGCCGATGCGCCCGTGTCGGAGGGGGCGCGGTGGTGGAAGCACGTGGAGTTCCTCGCCAGTGACGCACTGGAGGGGCGGAACACGGGCAGTGAGGGCTACCGCAAGGCCGCGGCCTACGTCGCCGAGCAGCTCGCCGCCGCCGGGGTGAAGCCGGGGGCTGGCGAGGGCTACCTCCAGGAGATGGACCTGGTGTCGCGCCGGCTGGTGGAGGAGCGCTCGCGTCTGGTGCTGGTGCGCGGGGGCAAGGAATTGCCGCTGACCTTGGGCCAGGACGCCATCATCTCCGCCCGCATGGGGGAGTCGGGCAAGGTCGACGCCCCGATGGTGTTCGTGGGCTACGGCCTCTCCATCCCCGAGGCGGGCCACGATGAGCTCGCCGGGGTGGACCTCCAGGGCAAGGTCGCGGTCATCCTCCAGGGTGGCCCGGAGAAGATTCCGGGCACGCTGCGGGCCCACCATGGCTCCATGAGCGAGCGGGTGAAGGCGCTGAAGAAGGCGGGTGCGATGGGGCTCGTCATGCTGCAGAACCCCAAGCTCATGGAGGTGCCCTGGGAGCGCACCGCGGGGTCTCGCAAGATGGCCTCGATGATGTTCGCCGACCCGACCCTCAACGATGACCAGGGGCTGAAGGTGAGCGTCGTCGTCAACACGGCGCGCGCCCAGAAGCTGTTCGCGGGCGCACCGCACACCTATGAGGCGCTGGTCGCGCTGGCCAACGCGGACAAGCCGCTGCCGGGGTTCGCGCTTCCCTCGCGCCTGAAGGCCGAGCTCGCTTTCGAGACCGAGCCGGTGAAGTCCGCCAACGTGGTGGGCGTGCTGCCCGGGAGCGACCCCACGCTCGCCCGGGAGTACGTGGTCGTCTCCGCGCACCTGGACCACGTGGGTGTGGGCGAGCCGGTGAAGGGGGACCGCATCTACAACGGCGCCATGGACAATGCCTCGGGCGTGGCGGCGGTGCTCGAGCTGGCGCGGGCGCTCCAGGCCTCGGAGACGAAGCCCAGGCGCTCGGTGCTCTTCGCCCTGGTGACGGGCGAGGAGAAGGGCCTGCTGGGCTCGAAGTACTTCGCGGCCCGCCCCACCGTGCCGCGCGAGAGCCTGGTGGCGGACCTCAACCTGGACATGTTCCTGCCCCTCTTCCCCTTCACCCACGTGGTGGCCTTCGGCATGGACGAGTCCACCCTCGCCGCGCCGCTGCGGCAGGTGGCCGGGGCCCAGGGCGTGAAGGTGCTGGCGGATCCGCAGCCCAACCGCATGGGCTTCATCCGCAGCGACCAGTACTCCTTCATCCGCGAGGGCGTGCCCGCGCTGGCCTTCAAGTTCGGCTTCGAGCCGGGCTCCAAGGAGGAGAAGCTCCAGAAGCAGTGGTACAGCGAGCGCTACCACGGGCCCGCGGATGACCTCTCGCAGCCGGTGGATAAGGAGGGCGCGGCGAAGTTCGTCCGGATGTTCACCGCGCTCACCCGCGCCGTGGCGGATGCGCCCGAGCGCCCGCGCTGGAACGAGCAGAGCTTCTTCCGCCGCTTCGCCATGCCGTAGTTGCCGCGCGTCGAGCGCCTTCTCCCGCGCCCGCCCTCCGTCCTCGCCCTGCGTTCCCATGGTGAGGTGCACACCTTGAATGTTGGACAGGGGCGCGGGCCGCCCGCGCCTCATGACAGGAGTCCAGGGCCATGCTCGCGACCCAGACATTGCACGAGGCCGGCCAGCGGCTCTGGCTGGACAACATCACCCGGCAGATGCTCGACGAGGGACGGTTGGAGCACTACATCCGCGACCTGTCCGTCACCGGGCTCACCTCCAACCCCACCATCTTCGACCAGGCCATCCGGCGCGGCGATGCCTACGACGCCTCCATCCTCGCTGAGCGATCGCGCGGGCGGCTGGGGGAGGAGCTCTTCTTCCGGGTCGCCTTGGAGGACCTGTCCCGCGCGGCGGCCCTCTTCCTCCCCATCCACCAGCGCACCCGGGGCCTGGATGGTTGGGTGTCATTGGAGGTGTCGCCCCTGCTGGCCTTCCAGTCGATGCCCACCCTCGACCAAGTCATCTCCCTGCACGAGCAGGCCGGCCTGCCCAACCTCTTCATCAAGATTCCGGGAACACGCCCGGGCCTGCGAGCCATCGAGGAGGCCATCTTCGCGGGCGTCCCCATCAACGTGACGCTCCTCTTCTCGTCCGAACAGTACCTGGCGGCCGCGGATGCATACCTGAAGGGGCTCGAGCGGCGGCTGGAGGCGGGGCTCTCGCCGGAGGTGCCGTCGGTGGCCTCCCTCTTCGTCAGCCGATGGGACAAGGCCGTGGAGGGACAGGTGCCCGAGTCGCTCCGCAACCGATTGGGCATCGCGGTGGGAGAGCGCACCTACCGGACCTACCGCGAGTTGTGTGAGAGCGCACGTGTCTGCCGCCTGGTCTCCGAGGGCGCTCGGATACAACGGCTGCTCTGGGCGAGCACCAGCTCCAAGGACCCCACCGCGCCAGACACGCTCTATGTGGAGGCGCTCGCCGCGCCGGACACCATCAACACGATGCCGGAGAAGACTCTGCTGGCCTTCGCGGACCACGGACGGGTGGGCTCCCTGCTCACGAACGAGGAGTGGGAGAGCGACGAGGTGTTGGAGGAGTTCAAGCTCGCCGGCGTGGAGCTGGACGGGCTGGCCGAGCAGCTCCAGCGCGAAGGCGCGGACTCCTTCTCGAAGTCCTGGCATGATCTGCTGGCCTGCATCGACGCGAAGAGCGAGGCGCTGAAGGAGGATCACCCGGTCCCGTGACGTCCGCATCCGATGAGAGTGAGGTCGTCCGCTTCAAGCGTCTCGCCGCCGAGCGCGCGGTGGACTCCATCCAGCCGGGCATGGTGGTGGGGCTTGGCTCGGGCAGCACCGCGGCCTTCGTGGTGCGCCGGCTCGCCGCCCTGCGCGCGGAGGGCAGGCTGACCGACGTGGTGGGCGTGCCCACCTCGGTGGAGACGGAGGTGCTGGCGCGCTCGCTGGGAGTGCCCCTCACCACCCTGGAGGAGCACCCGGTGGTGGATCTCACCATCGACGGGGCGGACGAGGTGGATCCCCAGCTGCGCCTCATCAAGGGTGGGGGCGGGGCGCTGCTGCGGGAGAAGATCGTCGCCCAGGCGAGCCGGCGGGAGATCATCGTGGTGGACGCGGGCAAGCTGTCACCCCGGTTGGGGACGCGCTGGCCCGTCCCCGTGGAGGTGCTGCCCTTCGGTTGGCGCTCGCAGGCGCTCTTCCTGGAGGGGCTGGGCGCGCGCATCACCCGGCGCGAAGGCCCGGGGGGAACGCCCTATCGGACCGACCAGGGCAACCTCATCTTCGACTGTGCCTTCGGCCCCATCGAGCGCCCGGAGGAACTGGCCGCGAAGCTGGAGGCGCGGGCCGGCATCGTGGCGCATGGACTGTTCATTGGCCTTACTTCGGAACTGGTGGTGGCCAGCCCAGAGGGGGTGGAGCACCGCCGGCCGGTTTGAGTCCCGCCAGGCGGACGATGCGGCGCTCTCCTGCCTGCCTGTTCCCTCGGCCTCTCCTACCCGGGTGCTTACCTGTTGGGGGACTCCTTCCTGGGGGTAACACACATGTCAGTGGAAACACTCATCATCTGGCTTTTCGTCGGACTCATCGCGGGGTGGCTCGCCTCGGCGGTGGTGGGGGGCGGCTACGGAATCGTCGGAGACATCGTCGTCGGCATCGTCGGCGCGTTCCTGGGTGGCTGGCTCTTCCGGGCACTTGGAGTCGGCGCTCCCGGAAGTGGCATCGTGTCCACCATCATCGTCGCCTTCGTGGGAGCGTGCGTCTTGCTCCTCATCTTGCGCGCGCTCCACCGCACGAGATACCGCTCTACATGATGGAGCGGGCCGGGCGGGCGCGTGTCATGGCCCGCCCGGTCCCCGGTGGTAGGCGGCCTCAACCGGGTGTCGGTATCCGCAGATCCTTCACCCGGTGGAGGTTCGCGTCGTGGAAGGTGGCGCCGGTGAGCGTCGCGGCCGAGAAGCTCGAGCGCTCGAGGTTGGCGCCGTCGAAGCAGGCATTCGTCAGGTTCGCCCGGTCGAACTGAACCCGCTCGAGGTTGGCGCTCCGGAAGTTGGCGCCCTCGAGGATGGCGTCGCGCAGGTCGGCCTTCTCGACGTTGGCGGAGCGGAAGTTCGCGTACGTCAGGTTCGCGCGATCGAGGTCGACGCCCTCGAGGTTGGCGCGCCGGAGGTTCACGCGAGTCAGGGTGGCCTCGCTCATCCGTGCATCCTCCAGGTTGCAGCCCTCGAGGTTGGCGCCCTCCAGGTTCGCGCGGATCAGGTCCACGCCCTCCAGGTTCGCCCCCTGGGCATTGGCGCCGACGAGGTTGGCGCCGATGAGCCGGGCATTCTCCAGGTTGCATCCCTCGAGGTTGGCGCCGGCCAGGACGACCTCGTGCATGTCGGCGTTCTCCAGGTTCGCGCCGCGCAGGTTGGCCTCGTGGAGGTTGGCACCGGCCAGGTTGATGTTCTCCAGGTTGGCGCCCCGCAGGTTCGCCCCGCGCAGGCTCACCTGCCGCAGGTTCAGGTCCTCCAGGTTCGCCCCGGACAGGTCCGCCCCGTCGAGCACGGCCTTGGTGAGATCGACCCGCGCCTCGCTCGCCGCCTCCAGGGTCTCTCGCAGGTCCCCGTCATGGCTGAAGAGCTCCGTCCCTTCCTTGTTGCGAATCTGCGTCCTCATCGTTTTGTCCTCTCGGTGACGTGACGCGCACCAATGTACGGGGCGGCCCCGGGCGCCGGTATGACCGGGGACGCCGAGAAGCATGACCCAGCGTGCCATAATCCGTGCTCCGTGGCTCGCGCACGCAAAGAGACTCCCTTCAAGTCCGGGCTGGTGCCCGCGCTCCTCCGCCTGGTGCGCTCGCGCGGTGGGGACGCGGGGCTGCTCGTCCGCCGCTTCGAGCTTCCGGCCGGTGTGGAGGAGCTCGCGGAGGCGCCCATCACCGCCGGGGATTTCGGCCGCTTGCTGGAAGCGGCCTCGGGTGAGCTGGGCGACCCCTTCCTCGCGCTGCGGCTGCCGGTGGAGCTGGAGCCGCGCCGCTACGGGCTGGGCGAGCTGGCGATGCGCGCGAGCCCCACGGTGCGCGAGGCCCTGCTCCGGATGGTGCGCTACGCACCGCTGGAGAACGAGCGGCTCGTCTTCGAGTTGGAGGAGCGCGGGACGGAGGTGGCGTTCACCTGCCGCGTGGCCGGACATCCCCGGGGACTCACCCGGTACGTGCACGAGTACGCCCTGGCCTCGGTGCTCACGCACGTGCGCACGCTGACGGGGCTCCAGGTGGTGCCCCGGTCGGTGTGGTTCCTCCACGCGCGCCCGAAGCTCGTGGACACCCTGCATCGCTTCTTCGGCACGGAGGAGATCGACTTCGGCCGCGCCGAGAACGGGCTGCTGCTCGATGGGGCGTGGATGGAGGCACGGCTGACGACGGCGGATGCGCGCCTGCTCGCGACGGCCGAGCACCTCGCCGACTCGGCCCTGCGCGCGCGGGCCCCGGCGGAGGACTTCACCGCCACCGTGGCCTCGCGCATCGAGGAGGCGCTCGGGTCCGGTGCGAGCGCGGAGGACATCGCCGCGCGGCTGCACATGAGCAAGCGCACGCTCCAGCGCCGGTTGGAGGAGGACGGTCTGTCCTATCAGGAGCTCGTGGACCGGGTGCGCGCGGAGAAGGCACGGGCACTCGTGGGCGACGAGGGCCTCGAGCTGGCCGACGTGGCCTTCCGGTTGGGCTTCTCGGACGTGAGCAGTTTCAGCCGTTCGTTCCGACGGTGGACGGGTGTGTCGCCCGGGCGTTACCGGCTGCTGAAGCAGCCCCGGGTGTCGGACTAACGCCACGAAGCACACCCGCTTCGGACGCGTCTTCCGTCCTCACAGCACATTTGCTCCCAGGCAGTGCCTCACGTGTCAGACGCCTGATTTCTGCTCGGGGCGGGAAGCCCGTGGTGCGATCCGGCTTCCGAGGAGCCTGCGATATGGGCATCGATTTCAAGGCCTCGAGACACGGGCGTCGATCGTTCGATCGTCGCGTGGGACTCGTGGCGGGACTGGCGGTGGTGGGGGCCGCGGGGCTGCTGGCCCTGCCGGGCCGCTCGGGCACCGTGCCGGTGCCGGAGATGGCCGCGTGCTGCACGGGTGCCACCGCCCTGGGTGACACGATGATCAACGCCTCGGGAGGAGGCGACAAGGATTTCTTCGAGGTGCCGTCCAGTCCGCCCGGCGCCATCTTCCTGCTGGGCAACAACGAGTCCATGTTGGACTACGTCGCGTTCCTGCCCGAGGTGGGCGACACCTCGAAGATGGGGTGCTCGGATCCGACGCTGGTCGACGCGATGAAGTGGTTCGACCCGAGCAGCCCGGACCCGAAGCTCAATGGCTCCGTGCCCATCGATCCGGACCCGGAGTTCTCCTCCACGGAGAAGCACTTCTTCGATCCGGACAAGTTCTACCACTCGCGCGGCCGGCGCCTGTCGTGGCGCAGGGATGATGATCCGTTCTCGCTCGACATCGACATGCGCGGCACGTTCGGCTTCACGGACACGATGCAGGTCTGTGGCAACGCGGTGGGCTGGAGCGAACCGTGGGGCTCGCCCGTCTACGCGGAGTGCCAGAAGTGCCTGACGGAGAAGGGCTGGTGGCGCGGGCCCCTGGCCACGACTCCCTCGGATCCCAGCACCGGTCCGCTCCCCGTCGAGGCGCGGCGCAGGTGGATCCTCAGTGGCCGCGTGCTCAACGTGAACCCGCCCAAGTTCGTGGCGGCGCGCAAGGTGCTCAAGGACGTCATCGCCTCCGTGAGTGGCATGCGTCTCGGTGTGGCCACGTTCGGTCCGGACCATGGCTGGTTCGATCCGCCGGTGCTGCTGCGGCCCCTGAAGCCGGGCTGCGACAAGGTCCATCCCCTCATGGACGAGTCGGCGCTCGCCAGGCCCGAGCTGTACAAGGCCATCAACTCCATCGCCTTCCGCAACGACGAGCGCTCCATCGGCGAGGCCCTCTTCGGCCTCGGTGGGTACTTCTCCTCGCAGAGGGTGGATGGCCGGTGGGCGAGCTGGTTTTCCAATCCCATCCAACCAGGCTGGGGCTGGCCGGGGTGCTGCAATGGTGGCACCTACGACAACCCCGTGGGCGGCCAGGATGGCGCGCCCTGGGGCGCTCAATCGCCCGATGAGTGGCTCAAGGACACCCAGCCGTGGGAGGTGGGGGGGCAGGACCGCTCCGTCTGCGTCGCCTGTCAGGCCAGCTCCGTCATCGTGCTGACGGACGGCTCGCCCCGGTACGACAACTCGGTGCCCATCACGAAGATGATGGAGCTGCTGAAGGCGCGGGGCGCGCGGCACCCGGACGGCACGCCGCTCACGTTCGATCCGAGCAACCCCGAGACGAACACGAACCCGGGCGGCGTGAACTACTGCGACAAGTTCGGCGCAACGAAGGAGGACTGTGACTACGCCAACTGGCCCACGGGTCTGGCGAAGACGAACAAGAACTTCATGGACGACGTGGCCTTCTTCCTCGCCAACGCGGACCTGCGCGATGACCTGGCGGGCGACCAGTCGGTGACCACGTACACCATCGGCTATGGCGACAACAGCCCGATGCTCCAGAGCATCGCGATGGCTGGCAAGGGCAGGTTCTTCCGCGCGAACAACGTGGATGAGCTGCGCGACGCCGTCCTCGCCGCGCTCGGAGAGGTGAAGGAGGTCTCCACCTCGTTCTCCGCCGCCAACCTCTCGGCGGTGCAGGCCGGCGGAATGCAGTCCGCCACCTACGTGCCCCGCTTCGTCCCGCGCCAGGGCCGCCCGTACGAGGGTCACCTCTACCGCTTCTTCCTCTACAGCGAGTTCACCCAGGGCTGTGTGCCGGCCCGCGCGAAGAGCCCGGCGGGAGATGTGCACGACCTCAATGGCGACAAGGATTGTGATGACACGTTCTTCATGGACAGGCCGGCCGGCTTCACGACCGTGCCGGGCGCGCTGCCGGACGTCGCCAGCTTCACCAGCGACAACATCGTCCAGGAGAACGTGGACGGTGCCTGGGTGAAGGTGAAGACGGCCACCGTCAACAGTGAGGGCCGGCTGGTGGGAGGCACCCCGGCACAGCCCTTCTGGGACCTGGCGGAGACGCTCGGCAAGCGCAGCGCGAGCGTCCCGTGTGATCCGGATGCCCCGCTCGACTCCACCGGGGGCCGCTGCGTCTTCACGCTCATCGACCGCGACAAGGATGGCCGGTTCACCGCGGCGGACAACCCGCCCCTTCCCTTCGACCTGGCCCACCGGGCCGAGCTGAAGCAGTACCTGCTGGCGGCGGGTGATGGCTTCTGCGCCGGGGCCTTCGCGAGGCTGCGGAAGGCCTGGACGGGCACGGCCGCGCAGCAGGACGCGTGTGTCGATCTGCTCATCGCCTTCGTGCGCGGCGCGGATGTCTTCGACTACGACGGGGACCTCGTGACCGACGAGGACCGGCCGTGCTCGGACGATGTCTCGCGCTCCTGCAAGCTCGCGGACATCTTCCACTCCGCGCCGGTGACGGTGGACCCGCCCGTCGAGCCCCTGCTGTGCTCGCTGGGGCTGAGCGGTCAGTGTCTGTCCACCCTCTACGAGGACTTCACCGCGTCGGTGTCCTCCGAGACGTCATGCTCCACGCCGGCCGCGGGCAAGCCCTGCTACGCGGCCACGCCGATGAACCCGCCTCCTGGCTCCAGCCCCAACAGGTACGGGGCCTATGATGTGTTCCGCGAGGCGTACGCCGGGCGCGAGCGCATCGTGCTGGTGGGCTCCAATGGCGGCATGCTCCACGCCGTGCACGCGGGCGCGCCCATCTCCTCCCGGGAGAAGAAGAACGCCTTCGACGACGTGCACGACCTGGGCACCGGCCAGGAACTGTGGGCCTTCATCCCGCCGGATCTGCTGCCCAAGCTGGGCCTGATGATGAATGGCCATGAGTTCTACGTGGATGGCACGGCCATGGTGCGCGACCTCTGGGCGGACGGCTCCGCGGGGAGCGCCGCCAACGACGTGAAGGAGGCCAATGAGTTCCACACCCTCGCCATCCTCACCGAGCGCTCCGGCGGACAGCGCTTCGTCGCGCTGGACGTGACGAACCCGCGCGAGATGCTGAAGCCGGATGGCAAGCCCTTCCGCTGGATGTTCCCCAACTCGTGTGACGCGGAGTCGAGCGCCATGGGCCAGTCCTGGACGAACTTCGCGCCCAAGCCTCCGCCGATGGGTCCGGTGCGGCTCGCGAAGGGCAACTCGCGCGGCTGGGAGGAGCGGTGGATCGCCATGCTCAACGGCGGCTACAGCGCCGACCTCTCGCGGGGCCGCGGTGTGTACATGCTGGATGCCTGGACGGGACAGAAGCTGTGGTCGTACACGGACGAGGTCCTCCACCGGATGATGCCCATCGCCGCCGCTCCGGCCCTGGTGGACATCGGCCGCGCCGAGGATCTGCGGATCGACCTGGATGGTTTCTTCGACACCCTGGTCGTCGGAGACCTGGGCGGCCAGGTGTGGACGTTCCGCTTCCACGAGCCGGGCGTGCTGGGGAGCGACGGGCAGGTGACGAACTGGTTCGGTGCGCGCTCGCTGGAGATGGCGCGCGAGGGCAAGGCCCACCAGAAGCAGCCCTTCTTCCACCTCGCCTCCACCGTGCGTCAGCCGGAGACGGGCTGGCTGCGCGCCTTCCTGGGCACCGGTGACCGGCAGCATCTGCGCTCCAAGGAGGGCACGAACTGCGGCCCGGACGACCTGCTGGCCTGCGTGCGGATGAAGTGTGACGTGAGGGCGGAGCTCACCGCCGACCTCAACGGCCAGCTGCGCACGTCCGTGCTCGAGTACGACGATGGGGTACTGGTGGAGGACACCGGATCCCTCTCGGGCTCGGTGGGCGCCACGTGCTCGTCCACGCGGATGGAGCTGACCGGTCTCCGCATCCGGTGCGACAAGAGCACGGCCCTGGGCAATGGCTCCTATCGCTTCCCCGCTTCGGGGACGGCTCCGGCCAGCACCGACGCCGAGTGCTCCAAGGCGGGCGGCGAGTGGTCGTGCGCGTTGGCACGGCTGCCCACCGACTCGCATGGCGACCTGGACCTGGGCGCGGATGCCGACAAGGTGCCCCACAACCGCTACTTCGGCTTCCATGCGTATGGGGGTTGGCAGCGCCGCTTCCACGACGCGGCCGAGGCCCTCGTGTTCGACAGCGGACGCCTGACGGAAGACGGCTCGCTGGTGGATGTCACCATCCCCGACAGCGCCTATCAGACCTACGTGCACCCGACGCAGGGCCCCGTGCGCTACGTGCCCACGAGCACGCTGGCGTCGCTCTCGCGGGGGACTCCAGAGGGACCGGGCTGGTTCATGCGGTACGGGGGCCCGCAGGAGAAGACGGCGGCGGGCTCGGCCGTGCTGGGGGGCATCGTGTTCTGGCCCAGCTTCTCGCCCCCCGCTGGCGCCACCGTGTCGGCCTGCAAGCTGGTGGGCTCGGGGGACATCAGCCGCTCGTGGCAGGCGGACGTCATCACCGGGCTGCCGGACCAGTCGGCCGGCTTCCAGCTGGTGGACGCGAGTGGCAATCCGCTCGGGTTCCTTCCCTCCAAGACGCGTGATGCGTGGGCTCCGCCTCCCGAGCCCGCGGCGGTCGTCTCGGTGTCCGCCTCGGGCGTCGTGCGCTACGAGGTGGTGATGCCGGGCGTGGGCTCGGCGCCCGTGACGGAGACGCTGCGCGAGCGCGAGAACTCCGCTCCGGACATCTACTGGCTGGAGGTGCCGCGCAACCTGCACGTCTGTCGTCACGAGAACGCACAGGCCTGTCTGGAGTGACCCGAGCGTATGTGGGGTGTTGTCGGAATGTGACCTTTCACAATCACCGCCTGTTCATCCTCCATGGGTGGGGGCCGTGCCGTCCTTGACGGAGCGGCCCCCGCCAGCGACCTTGGGGGAGTGAGCACGGCATTTCCCGCCGACGAGCGGCTGCGGCTGCTCCTCGCGCACATGTCCGAGGCCTTCCTCTCACTGGATGCGCGCGGGCGGGTGCTGGAGTGCAATGCGCGGGCGGCGGCGCTGCTGGGCGTGGAGCTCGAGCGGCTGCGGGGCCGGGAGCCGTGGATGGCGGTGCCCGCGTTGATGGGCCGCACGCTGCACGAGCGGTTGCTGGTGGTGCTCGACTCGCGCCAGCCCACGCGTTTCCTGGCCGCGCTGCCGTCGCGGGCCTGGGTGGAGGTGTCGGCCTCCCCCGTGCGCGACGAGCTGTGGGTGCTCGCCACCGACATCACCCAGCGCGAGGAGGCCCAGGCGCTGGTGGAGGAGACCGAGAAGCGTTTCCGCCTGCTGGGCGAGCGCTTCCAGGTGGCGCTCGACTCCGCGCAGATGGCCGTCTGGGAGACGAACCTGGCCACCGGACAGGTGTTCCGCTCCGAGGGGCATGACCGGCTCTACGGCTACCCCGAGCCCCTTCCGGAGTGGACCCACGAGAAGTTCCTGGCCTCGGTGCATCCGGAGGATCTCCCGGACGTGGAGGCGCAGGTGACGGCCCTCTTCTCCACCCGGGTGCTGGCCTACACCTCCACCTTCCGCGTCCGGTGGCTGGATGGTCGGTGGCACTGGTTGACCAGCCGCGCGCGCGTGATGCGCGATGCCGAGGGACGTCCCCTGGTGGTGCGCGGCGCCATCCTCGACATCACCCAGTTGAAGGAGGCGGAGCTGGCGTTGCAGGAGGCGGTGCGCGTGCGCGACGACTTCCTGTCGCTCGCCAGTCACGAGCTCAAGACGCCGCTGGCCAGCCTGTTGCTCCAGATGCAGATGTTGCGGCGGCTGGAGGCGGCGGATGCCTCCATGCCCCTGTCCTCTCCCAAGGTGCAGGCGCGGCTGGAGGCCACCGAGCGGGCGCAGCGGCGCATGCGTGTGTTGGTGGACAACCTGCTGGACGTCAGCCGCGTCCGGCACGGCAAGCTGGACTTCGACTTCGCCACCGAGGACCTGTCGACGGTGGTGTCCGAGCTGGTGACGCGCACCGCGGACGAGGCGCGTCAGGCCGGCGTGCGCCTCACCGCTCATGTGGAGGCGCCGCTGGTGGGGAGCTTCGACCGGCTGCGAATCGAGCAGGTGCTGCTCAACCTGCTATCCAATTCGCTGCGCTACGGCGGGGGCAGTCCGGTGGAGGTCCGGCTGGAGCGGACCCCCACGGGCGCCCGGCTGGTGGTGAGTGACGAGGGCCCGGGCATTCCCGAGGCAGATCGCGAGCGCGTCTTCGCTCGCTACGAGCAGGTGAACGGTCCGGCGCGCGCGGGAGGCCTCGGCCTGGGGCTCTTCATCGTGCGGCAGATCGTCGAGGGACACCGCGGCCGCGTGCACGTGGAGCAGGGACCGAGCGGGGGGGGCGCCGCCTTCGTCATCGAGCTACCGCTGTAATGAGGTTCTACAGCGCGGCTCGCGATTCCATTCCCGGTCGCTCCTCCGCTCGCACTGTGCGTCGCAGCAATCCAGCCGAGCTGGAAAGTCAAGACGGCACTGCCTGTTGAGTGGAGTGCGAACAGCCATCCTTTTGAGTGGGTGGGTTGCTTTCGGCCCTTCAGAGCGTTTCTGATCTGTAACGGAGCTCCGGTCGTCACACCCCAGCCCAAATGGGAGGCAGTCACGCATGCAGCTCAACATCACCTTCCGCCAGTTCGGCTCGTCCGATTCCCTCAAGGAGTACGCGAAGGAGAAGGTCGAGCGGGTGAACAAGTACCTGGACCGAGCCGGTGAGGCCCATGTGGTGCTGTCGCTCGAGCGGCACCTGCATCACGCGGAGATCACCATCCACTCCGGTTCGTGGGTGCTGCGCGGCAGGGACAAGAGCGAGGACATGTACGCGTCCATCGACATGGCGATGGACAAGATCGAAGCCCAGCTCCGCAAGTACAAGGAGAAGATCAAGAACCACCACGGGCGCGAGCGGGTCCACCACCGCCAGGAGCTGATGAACCACCTGAAGGTGCGCCACAAGGTCTTCGAGCTGCCCGAGGAGTTCCTCCAGGAGGAGTCCTCCGCCGAGGCCCCCGCCCAGGCGCCCGCGGCCCCGTCCGCGCAGGGCGCTCCGGCGGCCCCGTCCACCACGCGCATCGTGCGCACCTCCGAAATCACCGTGAAGCCCATGCCGGTGGATGAGGCGGTGATGCAGATGAACCTGATGAACCAGGACTTCTACGTCTTCCAGCACGCCACCACGCACGAGGTCTGCGTGGTGTACCGGCGCAAGGAGGATGGGCAGTACGGCCTCATCGCCGCGCACGCTCCGCCCACCGGAGGCTGAGTCAGCGGGCGCTGCGCTCCGTGCGCAGCGCCCCGCTTCCGCCCCCGCGCGGAGCGTCCAGTCCGTGACCGAAGGCGAGCCGGCTCAGCCCCACGGGGAGCCGGCCCGGTGTGCCGATCTCCCCGAAGAGGGCGGCGGCGGCGGCCTCGGTGGCCACGGGCTGGTAGGAGTAGATGGCCAGCACGGCCCGTGCCTCGTCGGCGAGCTCGGCGAGGTAGGGCAGGCCCATGGACACCACGAGCACCGGGCGGCCGGTGGCGGCGGCCATGGTGACGAGCTCGAGCTGGCGCGAGTTGATGACGCCCACCACCACCACGTCCGCGGAGAGCGCCAGCCGGCGCGCCTGCTGCCGCAGGACGGAGCGGCGTGCCTTGGAAGGGTAGGCGGGCACGTTGAGCACCTGGGCGTGGGGCGCCCGGGCACGGATGGCCTCGCCCAGTGAGTCCTCGGCCGTGATGACGGCCAGGCGCGCGTCCGTCGCCAGGGGGAAGTGCTTGCCGTCCGTGCGCAGCAGGGTGACGGCGGCGCGGGCGATGCGGTGGGCCACCTCGGCGTGCTCCGGAGAGGGCGGGGTGGCCAGGCGCTCCTCCAGCAGCAGCGGGGGCTCGAAGAGGCCGCGGCGCACCTTGGCGGTGAGGATGTGGCGCACCGCCTCGTCCAGCCGCTCCCGGGCAATGGCTCCGTCGTGGGCGGCGGCCAGCAGGGCCTCGTACACCTCCGTCTTCTTCTCCGGCCGCCAGGGGATGAGCACCATGTCCGCCCCGGCGTTCACCGCCATCACCGCGGCCCGGCCCACGCCATAGCGCTGGGCGATGGCGTCCATTTCCAACTCATCGGTGAGTACCAGCCCCTGGAAGCCGAGCCGCTGGCGCAGCAGCCCGCCCAGCACCTGGGGGTGGAGGGTGGCCGGCACGTCGTCCCCGGTGAGGCCGGGCACCGCCACGTGCGCCGTCATCAGCCCGTCCAGCCCGTCGCGCATGACGGCATGGAAGGGCTCCATCTGGGCGAGCACCTCCTCGCGGGACTCGCGCATGACGGGCAGGGCCGTGTGGCTGTCGGCGTCCGTGGCCCCGTGGCCGGGGAAGTGCTTGGCCACCGTGACGAGCCCCGCGTCCTGCTGGCCGCGCACGAAGGCCCGCCCCAGCTCGGACACGAGCGGCACCGAGTCCCCGTAGGAGCGGATGCCGATGACGGGGTTGCGCGGGTTGAGGTTGACGTCCAGCACCGGCGCCAGGTTCATGTTGAAGCCCAGCCGCGCCAGGTCCTCCCCCTGGGCGTGGCCCGCGGCGTACGCCAGCTCGGGCGAGCGCGTGGCCCCCAGTGCCATGTTGCCCGGCAGCACCACCACGTCGTCGTTCACCCGCACCACGTTGCCCCCCTCCTGATCCAACGCCAGGAAGGGGGGGATGGCGTCCGCCAGCAGCCGGCGCAGGCCGTCGTTGAGGCGGGCCACCTGCTCGCCGGTGACGATGTTGCGCTTGAAGAGGCACACCCCGCCCACCCGGCGGCCCCGCACCAGCGCCTCCACGGACTCGTCCACCTCTGTGCCGGCGAAGCCCACCATCATCAACTGCCCCACCTTGTCCTCGAGGGACAGGCGGGCCAGGAGGTCCTCCACCCGGGCCTCCAGGACGGGGTCCCCGGAGGCCGGGGGGGTGGGAGAGGGGTCGGCCTCGACCTGGGCGGGGGCGGGCGTCTCCGGAGTGTCGCGGGAGGCCTGGGGTCCGCCGGGGGCGGTGGCACATGCCCCGGAGCAAAGGACGATCAGGACGGTGAGTGCGCGAAGGGACCGGGGGGGCACGTTGGGGTGGAGCCTAGACGAGCCCTCCAGACCCCTCCATCTTCTGGCCAGCGAGGAGGCAAGACGCCTGGAGAAGGACAGGGAGGGCAGGCGACCCTTGCGCGAAACAAGGGCCAGGAGTAATTGCCCGCCAGGGAGCGCCACCGCAGGGAGCGCCAGCTTGCGAATCTCCGAGTTCCTCAGCCCAGAAGCCGTCATCGCGGACCTCCACGCTCGAGACAAGCAGGAGGTGTTGCGCGAGCTGAGTGCCGCGCTGGCCCGGGCCCATCCTCATTTGAAGGAAGAGCGCCTGGTGGAGGTGCTGCGCGAGCGCGAGAAGCTGGGCTCCACCGGCATCGGCGAGGGCGTGGCCATTCCCCACGGGAAGCTGCCCGGGCTGTCGCAGCTGGTGGCCGCCTTCGGCGTGTCGCGCCAGGGCGTGGACTTCGAGGCCATCGACGGCAAGCCCACCCACCTCTTCTTCTCCCTGGTGGCCCCGGAGAACAGCGCGGGCGTGCACCTCAAGGCCCTGGCACGCATCTCGCGTCTGTTCAAGAACCCGCGTTTCCGTGCCGCCATCCTCGAGGCGCCCACGGCCGCGGACATCCACGCCCTCATCGTGCAGGAAGACGCCCGGCCCTGACGGGTCGTGATAGGGTGGGTCGGATGGAACTGGTCCTTCGGCCGGTCAACGACCGTTTCTTCCATGAACAGGTACTGCCCTTCCTGTCGCTCGCCATGAGCGACTCGGCGAGGGCGCTCCAGGCGCTCCACGAGCAGCTGGTGGACGAGCGCGCCCTCCAGCTGTGCGCGCGGCTGATCACCTCGCACATCGGCGGGGGTCTGGGCGGCGTGGAGCAGGCGCCCTGGGTCGAGCTGGTGGATCGGCTCACCTTCCTGCAGTGGGGTCCGTGCTCGACGGGCGGGTGGGAGGTGGTGGGGCAGCGGGTGGGCTACGCGGGCAACTGGGACGAGGCGCTGCACCTGGCGCTGATGGTGGAGGACCCCACCTACCCGTATTGGGACGCGCGGGCCTCGTACGGGCGGCGCGAGGGCTTCCGCCTGCATCCCGTGGCGGGCCTGGGGCTGGCCTCGTTGATCGGCGGGCACTGGGAGCCCTTCCCCGACTTCCCTCCGGACCGGATCTTCTCCACCCAGGGGCGGGGCGAGTACATGTCGCGCGATCATTACGCCTTCGCGGACTGGGCGTGGCGGTCGGCGCGGGTGGTGGAGCAGTGGCACGCCGACCTGGCGTCCAAGCTGGAGCGGCTGCTGGAGCGCGAGCGGGAGCGGCTCGCGCCGGTGGAGTCGCCGGAGACGCACGCGGTGCTGGCGTACTGGCTGGGCCAGGCGCCCCAGCCGCCGTCGCACACGGTGACCTTCTCCGGGTTGGGTCAGCGCTCGGCCTCGTGGATTCAGGAGCTCGGTGTGCTGACGTCGCACCTGCGCGAGGCGGCCCGGGAGCAGGCCGGCCTGGTGACGCTGGTGACCCGGCCCGTCAGCGTCCAGCCGTAGGCGGTGCGGCCGCCCCCGGGCTCTCCAGGAGGAGGGTGACGGGGCCGTCGTTGACGAGCGCCACCTTCATGTCGGCGGCGAAGATGCCGGTGCCCACGGTGAGGCCGCGGGCGCGCAGGGTGTCGCAGACGCGCTCGTAGAGGGCCTTGGCTCCGGCCGGCTCCATGGCGTCGGTGAAGCTGGGGCGCCGGCCCCTGCGCGCGTCTCCATAGAGGGTGAACTGGCTCACCACGATGAGCTGCCGGGAGGTGTCCTCCAGGGAGAGGTTCATCTTGCCCGCGGCGTCCTCGAAGATGCGCAGGGTGGCGAGCTTCTCCGCCATCCACGCCACGTCCGCCTCGCTGTCGCCCTTGCCCACGCCGAGCAGCACCAGCAGGCCCGGCCCCACCTGGCTGACGCGCTCGCCGTTGACGGTGACGGAGGCCTCGAGGACCCGTTGGACCACTGCCTTCATCGTGCTCACTCCCAGGAGAAGTCGAAGGTGCTGTCGAGCGGAGCCACCCTCTGGCCGCGCACCCACACGGCCCTGCCGCCGAGGTACTCCATGCTCTCCAGTAGCACGCCCTCGTGGTACGCGAGGGGCATGAAGCAGCGGCGCATGACGATGCGGCCACGGGTGGGCCCCAACCACTCCACCCGGCGCTCCCCGTAGCTGGACGTCATCCGGTAGACGGTCTGCATGCTGCCGAGCATCTGCTTGATGCCCCTGCCGGCCAGCAGGCTCACCACGTTGCCCATCGCGGAGGACAGGAAGTCCCGGGTTGCCTGGCGTCCCATGGCCCGTATCGCCTCCTCGGGGCCTCCGTACCGGCCGCTCAGCTCCTCCGCCGCCGTCGCGGTCAGCCGCAGCAGCAGGGGGATGGGGTAGTTGAAGAAGGGCACGAGCTGCTGCCCCTCGAGCACCCCCTGGCAGCGTGCCAGCGCGGCCTCGTTCCCCAGGGTCCGCACCGATTCCAACATGCTGGTGAAGAACAGCCCTCGCGCGGTGTCCCGGGGGGTGGTCAGCTCCCCCCGTTGTTTCAACTCCCACGCCCAATCGGACGGTACTCCCCCCTGCGTGCTGGCTTCTCGGCTCGTGCTCATGGGTGCGGCCAGGGGTTGCCGGCAGGGTCGTCGAGGGGGGCGCCGGGCAGAAGGGCCAACGTATCCGTGCGGCCGCCTCCCATGCAAATTCCTGTCCTCGCCCCCCTCGTCCTATCCCTCCCCGAGGGGCTGATGACCAGTTGATGACAGTCGCATAAAATGGGAAACCGGATGGCTGTTCAGCGGCGTTGTCGCGTTTGCGGGGGGACTGTACCGGAGGGAGCCAAGGAGTGCCCCCGGGACGGAACGCCCGCCGACCTGGAGTCCCTCGTGGAAGAGAAGACGGTGGTGCACGACCCATCTCCGGCGGAACCCGTGGCGCGGACGGCGCCTGGAGCGGGCTCGGAGATGGAGGAGATGGCGTGGGAGTCCACCGTTCGCAAGGACGTGCTGGTGGGGCAGCGCATCGGTGAGTACGTGGTGCGCCGGCGCATCGGCAGCGGCGGCATGGGCGTCGTCTACGAGGGCGAGCACCCGGTCATCGGCCGCAAGGTCGCCATCAAGATCATCCGCCCGGACTCCTCGGAGGGCGTGCGCTCGCGAGAGCTGGTGGGCGAGGCCCGCGCGGCGGGCGCCATCCGCCACCGCGGCATCATCGACATCTTCGGCTTCGGAACCCTGCCGGGCATCGGCCAGTACCTGGTGATGGAGTACCTCAACGGCCGGCCGCTCGACGAGGTCATCCTGGATCGGGCGCCGATGCCGCCCGCCGAGGTCATCCGGCTGATGCTGGAGGTGCTGGGCGCGCTGGCGGCCGCGCACGCCGAGGGCGTCATCCACCGCGACCTCAAGCCGGGCAACATCTTCGTCGTGCTGGAGTCGAACGGCTCCGAGTACGTGAAGGTGCTCGACTTCGGGCTCGCCAAGCAGGGGGCGGCGCCCAACAGCGCCACGCCGCAGACGCGCGCGAGCATGATCGTCGGCACCCCCGAGTACATGGCGCCGGAGCAGGCCTGTGGCCAGCCGGTGAGCCCGCGCACCGACCTGTACGCGGTGGGCATCATCATGTTCGAGATGCTCACCGGGCGGCTGCCCTTCCGGGGGGACTCGCCCATGCAGGTGGCCATCATGCAGGTGCAGGCGCAGCCGCCCGCGCCGTCGTCCCTCGTGGACGGGCTGCCGGCGGAGCTCGATGCCCTCATCCTCCGGATGCTGGCGAAGGATGCCGACCAGCGGCCCGTCTCGGCCGATGCGGTGGCTCGCGAGCTGAAGGGCATCGCCAAGATGCTGGCCGTGGACATGACCCAGCTGTCCGGGTTCGCCCGGGCCGTGCCGGAGTCCGCGCCCGCTCCCCAGCCCAACCCCACCGCGCGTCCCCAGGTCCGGCAGCAGGCCGCCGGCGCCGCTCCCCAGCGGGCTGGGGCAGGCGCACGCCCGGCGGCCGCGGCGTCCGCTCCGGAGACGGCCGCCGCTGCTCGCACCGGGGTGAATGATGGGCGTCCGGCGCTCGCGGCCCCCTCACCCGAGGTGGCGGCCCGGATCAGCGCTCGCCCCCAGGCCGCGCGCCCGGCGCCTCGTCCCCAGGCCGCGCGCCCGGTTCCCCGTCCTCCTCCTCCCACCACCGAGACGATCGTCAGGGAGACGCGTCCCGAGGTGCAGGCTCCCGATACCCATGAGCTCGCGCTCCCGCGGCGCTCGTTGGGCACGAAGGTGGTGGCGGGCCTGGGCGTGGCGGCGGTTCTCATCGGCGCGGGAGTGGGAGTGGTGTACCAGCGCGACGGTGGCCCGACCGTTCCGACCGTGACTCCCGCGCCGGTCATCGCCCCACCCCAGGCCATTGCGAATCCGCCTGCCCCCCAGAAGCAGCCCGAGCCCCCGGCTCAGGTCGAGGCGCCGACGCCGCAAAAGACGGTTCCGGAAGAATCGGAAGAAAAGAATGCGACTTCCGACGGGACGCGACGTTCTGCCGTCATGGCGAAGACCGGGAGCCTTCAGATCGTGTCGGAATGCTGGGCCAAGGTGTACGTGAACGGCGAGTTCAAGGGGGAAGTGCCCAGGTCGACCCCCATCATTCTGTCCGTCGGCGCTCACAAGCTCGAGCTACGTGAGAGCCCCGCGATCGAAAACCCACGGGCGGAAGTCTCCATCAATCCGGGGAAGAACAAGTACGTGGCCCGCTGTCGTCCGTCCGAAGGCTGAGCCGCTCTTCCTCACCAGGAACCGCCTTGTCCATGTCCTTGCGTTCTTTCTTCCTTCTGCTCCTGCTCGTTCCGATGGCCGCATGGGCGGACATCCGGGGGCTCGATCTCTACGCACGGGGTGAGTTCGAGAAGGCGCTTCCCGTGTTCCGCGAGGAGATGGCGAACCCCCGCCGTACCGAGAAGGAGCGGGCGCGGGCGCGCATCTATCTCGCCGCCTCGATGTATTCACTCGGGATGCAGGTGGATGCCACCTCGCAGCTCGAGGAGCTCGCGCGGCTCCATCCCGAGCAGCGGGTGGATCCGAACCGCTTCCCGCCGGCTTTCGTGAAGCTGGCGGCGCAGGCACGGAAGACGGTGGAGGCCGAGCAGCTGGCCCAGGCCGAGGCCAAGGAGGCCGAGGAGAAGCGGCTCGCCGAGGAGGCCGAGCAGCGCCGACGTGATGCCGAGGCGCGGCGCTCCAGGCCGGAGGCGGACGTGCGGACGCCCGCGGAGCCGGAGGCCACCGCGTCGTTCCGGTTGCGTCCGGAGGTCACCGGCTATGTCGACATGCTGGGCCAGGGGTCCCGAGGTTTCGCCGTGGGAGCCACCGCGGGCTACGGGGCCCTGGAGGCCGGTGTGCGGCTGCTGCCCGGTCCCGAGAACCACTGGGGCGTGGGTTTGGAGCTGGGTGTCCTCTTCGGAAAGGGCATGCTCCAGCCGCGCCTGGCCCTGCGGGGGACGGGAGTCATGGGCGTGGGCGTCGGAGGCGGAGGCGTGGTGGGCGTGCGGCTGACGCCCGTGCCCCTGTTCACCTTGATGGCCGACGTGGGAGTGGAGGGCTTCAAGGTAAGCGACGCGTCGCTCTATCGAGGGGTCGTGCTGGTGGCCTCGGCCGGCGTGGGCTTCAACCTGTTCTGATCCGCTCGCCCGTGAAGGGGAGAACCGTCGTGTCCGCTCTCATGTCTCGTGGCGCCCTCGTGGCCGCCGCCCTCGTTGCGCTCGCGCTCGTCGCGCTGCCGGCCCCGGCTCTCGGGCAGTGCCCGTCCTGGAAGCCCGTCGTCACCTGGAACACGTACCTGGGCGGCGGAACCCTGCCTGGTGGCGGCACCAGCACGACCCGCACCACCGACAAGCTGCAAGGCCTCGCGGTGAACGACAAGGGCGAGGTCTTCGTGACGGGCCAGACGAACTCCGTCGGCTTTCCCTCCGGCACGGAGCTGCCCGCGACCAGCTCGGCCCAGGATGCCTTCGTCGCCAGATTCAGCGCGGATGGCACGCGCCTGGATTGGGTACGGGTGTTCGGCGGCGTCAAGGACGAGGCGGGGATGCGGGTGGCGCTCGGCAACTCCGGCGAGGTGTATGTCGTGGGGACGACCCAGTCGTCCGAGCTCCTGATCGCCTCGGGTGCCGCGAAGACCGTGCTGACGCACCAGGGGGAGGCGGGTGGCAAGGATGCCTTCCTCGCGCAGCTGTCCGCGACCGGCGAGCTGAACTGGTTCATGTTCCTGGGGGGCAGCGGGGAGGACGAGGGATTCGGGCTCGCCGTGAGCCCGGACAACAAGGTGTACGTCATCGGGCGCACCACGTCGGACCTGACGGGCCTGGGGACGCGATACGGCGTGCGCGGAGACGGCTTCGATTCGTTCGTCATCCAGGTGGATGTCTCCAATCCCACCTCGCCGAGGCCCGTGTGGACCCGGCTCCTGGGCTCGAAGGACGATTTCTTCGGTTTCGATGCGGATGACGAGGCCTATACGGTGGTGGCCACGGCGGATGCGGTCCTCGTGGGAGGTATCGCGGGCTCCATCATGCTGGACGTGTCCGATACGGTGGTCCGGGAGAAGTTCCACAGGGGGGATGACGACGGCTTCGTCGCGAAGCTGAGCTCCACCGACTCCTCGGTCGTGTGGCTCACCAACCTGGGGTACGGCAACGGGTCGACCGAGGTTCACGACATCCTGGTGCGGTCCGATGGAGGGCTCGTCACCGTGGGCTCTACGACGTCCACCGGGTTCATCACGCCCACCACGGAGGAGGACAGTGACCTCTTCGTGTTCCGGCTGGACGCGGAGGGCAGGGACGTCGGCGTGAAGCGGCGATTCATCGGACGGGGTGACGATGGGGTGGGCCACGCCACGCTCGACACGCGAGACAACCTCTTCATCGGTGGGCTGGTGAGCTCGGCGGGGCTCGCCCTCAACGGCTTCGACAATGCCTTCGAGCCCTCCACCGACGGCTTCGTGATGATGCTGGATGGAGCGCTGAACACCCGCTGGTCTTCCTATGTGGGAGGGAATGCTTCCAGTCCCGAATGGGTCACGGGGCTGGCCATCGACGCGCAGGGGCGGCTCACCCTCGGAGGGTTCTCCTCCGCGTCCACGAGCTTCTTCTCCACGAACGTCGGTTACGAGCGCTCACCCCGCGGAGGGGAGGACGCGTTCGTCCTCCGCGTGGCGTTGGACACCACCGAGCCGGTGATGGGCTCCGTGGAGGCCGGGGTCACTTCGCGCGGTCGCATCACCGCGACGTGGAATGGCTTCTCGGACCCGGAGACCCTCATCGCCCGTTACGAGTGGGCCATCCGCACGGCGGGCGGCGTGGTGCGCGACTTCCAGCCCGTGGAGGGCACGACCGCGACCGCCAGTGAGTTCCTGCCCCAGGTGGGGACGCCCTACTTCGTCACGGTGCGCGCGACCAATGGCGCGGGTTGCAGCGCGGAGAAGAGCTCGCCGGAGGTCGTCCTGACGTCGCCACCCGACTCCGATCCGGACTCGCCGCTTCAATCCCCGCTGGGTTGGGGCTGTGGCAGCACGGGAACGGATGGGTGTGGGGCGGGTGCGCTCGCGCTGATGGCCCTGGCCCTGGTGGTACGTCGCGCACGTCTCTTGGCCTGAAGAGGAGTGTCTTGTGTTCCGTCGCGTGTTCGGGGTGCTGGCAGTCGCTGGTGCCTGCTTCGTGTCGTGGGGGGCGGTGAGTCAGACCCGGCCTTCTCCCGAGTTCTCGGCTCCAGTCAGGCCGGCCTCTCTCCCTGTGCCTCTCTTCCGCTCGGGCATCGCCCCCGCACCAACGGGCTCCGCGGGGCACTTCGTGCTTCAGCGCCGAGATGCCAGTGCCCTCTTCACCGACAAGGGCCTGGCGCTGCGCCTGCCCTCGCGCACCCAGCGGACGCGTGAGCTGGGGTGGAGCGTGGCCGGCGGACGCGCGGTGAAGCCCCGGGCGGAGAAGCCGCGAGAGGCGAAGCTCCATCGGTTGGTGGGGCCGCGCGAGGCCTGGCAGCGGGAGGTGCCCACCTATGGAGGGCTGCGCTACCCGGGCGTATTGCCGGGAGTGGACCTGTGGCTCGAGGAGCGCGCCGAGGGCGTGGAGTACGGCTTCCGGGCCGAGCGCGGAGCGGATCTGCGCCGGGTGAAGTTGGAATACGACGGCGCGCGGGAGGTGCGGGTCGTGGAGGAGGGGCGCGCGCTGGAGGTAGACCTGGGTGAGGGCGTGCTGAGAGAGGAGGGGTTGCGGTGTGTGCAGGAAGCGGCGGATGGCCACTCGCGCGAAGTGGGTTGCCGCTTCGCGGATGCACGCCCGGTGGGTCAGGAGCGATGGGAGTACGCCATCCTGGTGGACGTGGAGGATCCGGCGCGCCCGGTGGTGGTGGATCCGCTCGTCCTCTGGGACACCTATCTCGGAGGCACGGGTCTCACCAACACGCTCTGGGACATCGAGCAGAACGCGGCGGGGGACATCTTCATCGTCGGCACCTATGGCGGTTCCCTGGGCGCCCCTCCGGATGGAGGGGTCATCGGAGAGCTGGGCGGCGGAACCGATGTGCTCGTCGCCAGGTTCAGCAATGACGGTGGGCTCGTCTGGGCGACGCAGCTCGGTGGCAACGGAACCGACGAGGGCAAGGCGCTCGCGGTCAATGACACGGGCGAGGTGTTCGTCACGGGCAGCACGACCACCGATGAGGTCCAGTGGAACCTGCCCGATGGCGGGGTCGGCATCAGTCGATCGCTGGGAGGCACGGGCCCCAGTGCCAGTGATGGTTTCATGGCCAGACTCGATCCCTCCGGGAAGCGGATCGACGGATTCGTCCGCTTCGGTGGGAGTGACAGGGACGAGGTCCACAACCTGCGCCGGGTCTCGGACACCCGGGCGTTCGTCGTCGGGCGGACCTGGTCGAAAGACATCCCGGACATCAAGTCCCCCACGGATGCCGGCTTCCAGGGCTCCGAGGGGTTCGTGTCTCGCATCGACCTCGGCGAGCCCAAGGTGGATTGGACCGTGCTCATCCAGGGCGCGGGGGATGATGTGGCGTACGATGCCATCGCTCAGGACGAGATCGTTCTCTACGTCGTGGGGAGCGGGGAACCCGCCGCGCAGAGTGGTGCCACGGCGGGCACGACGGACGCCTTCGTCGTGCCCATCTTCCCCATCACCAATAACGATCCCAGCCGCAAGCAGATCATCCGTCTGGGTGGAAATGATGGGAACGACGAGGCGCGTGCGGTGAGCCTCACTTTCACGGGAGACGTGGTGGTGTGGGGGAACACGGCGGCCACCCGGTTCCCGAACGCTGGCAGTGTCAGGGGCCCATCCGACGTCTTCGCGGCTGTCTTCGGAAGTGGTCTGAGCGCCACCGGCGACATGCCCTTGAAGCAGACCTTCCTCATCGGGGGGAGCGGGCGTGATCAGCTCTTCGCCCTGGCGACCGATGGGTCCGGGCAGCTCTACGTGGGAGGGCAGACGGATTCGCCTGACTTTCCCGTGGCTGGGGGATTCGATACCTCCATGGAGCAGGGGGGGGTTGAGGGTTTCGTGGCGAAGGTGGAACTGGATTCGCGGCCTCCGGTGGCATGGGGCTCGTTCGTTGGTGGGAACGGAGCGGACCGTGTCCACGCGCTGTGGAGTGACAATCAGAACGCGTCACGCCTGTTCATCGGTGGCTCCACCACCTCGAAGGACTTGAACTACTCCCATGGTGGTTACGCCCCGAGCTCGAGTGGCGAGAACATGTTCCTGATGTCGGTGGACCTGAATGCCTCTCCGGGTGGTGGGACGGACGCGGGAACGGGCGGCGGAGAGGATGGTGGGACGGACGCGGGAACGGGCGGCGGAGAGGATGGTGGGACGGGCGGCGGAACGGATGGGGGTGCACCCGATGCGGGCACGGGACCACAGCGCTCTCCGCTCGGCTGGTCCTGTGGTTCCACCAACGGTGGGCCGGGTGCTCTCGCGCTCGGGACGCTCGTGGGGCTCGCGCTGCTGGCCTCGCGCCGGAGGAGGACTCGCGCCTGATGGGAGTGGAATGGGATGGGGCTCCTGCTGTTCACTCCTCTGTCCCATGCCCAAGCCATCGAACAGACAGGCACGCCCCGTGGATCCGCGTGTCCAACGCAGCCGCGCCATGCTCCGCGATGCGCTCCTCGGGTTGATTCGTGAGCGGGGCTTCGACGCCATCAGCGTGCAGGACATCACCGAGCGCGCCCAGCTCAACCGCAGCACCTTCTACCTGCACTACCGCGACAAGGACGAGCTGCTCACGCAGGTCATGAAGGACATGATCCTCGAACTCTCGCGGAGGAGTCATCAGCTGGGTGACTCACCCGATCGTCTCCATCGAACCCTGCTGGAGTGGTTCCAGCACGCGGCCGAGCACCACGAGCTGTATCACCTCATGCTCGGCCGGAGCGGCATGCGCGCCTTCGCGGTCCAGTTGCGCAACCTCCTCGAGCAGCTCATGAATCTCGATCTGGAGAGAGCCGGTAACCCTCTCCTGAGCGCGGGGGTTCCCGTCCCCGTCGTGAACCGCTTCTTGACCTCGGCCTACATGGGGGTGCTCGAGTGGTGGTTGGATCGACGCTCGCTCCATTCTCCCGAGGACATGGCGCGGTGGCTGGGGGCCCTCACCTCCCAGCTGGGGAACCACGCACCGGCCACCTCGTCCCACGCGCCCCGGCGCGGGTAGTCCTCCCTCCACTCAGCAGGCCACGGCTCCCGGTCTGGACCGGCGGACTTCTTCGACACTCGCGCGTGCGTGTCGATTAAGCGGCGCTCCGCCCGGGAGCGTCGGTTGTTCCCGTCTTCTCGCGATGACAAACCATCCGGGTCGCCGACGAGGCGGCCTGGGCCGGGGAAATGGATCCGATGAAGAGTGACGGGACGGATACGCCAAGGAACGAAACGACGCGGACCGAAGCACGAAAAGACAACCTGATACGGCTCCTTCATCCGGTGGCTCCGGGGGTCCTCGTGCTTCGAGGACTCATTCTGGGGGCCGCCGTATTCCTGTCGGGGGTGGCGTTGGCCAAGCCTCCCGCGGGCGGGGTGTTCTGCTCCACCTATCCCTCGGCGCCCACGTGCGTGGGGCAACAGCCGGCCTGCACGTACTGTCACGTCGCGCCGCCACAGCGCAACGCTTTCGGTTCCAGGCTGGAGCGTCACCTGGCGCCTGGCGCGACGCGCCCCCTGTCCGATGGGGAATTCGCGTCCGCGCTTCCCTGGGCGCTCGAGGCCGTCGAGGCGGAGGACGCCGATGGTGACGGTGTGTCCAACCTCGTGGAGATCCAGCGCGGGACCTTCCCGGCTGATCCCACCAGCGTACCCGTGGACACCGGCCGCTGCCAGGCAGGCGAGAATCCCCAGTACGACGTCTGTCATTACGACGCGCGCTTCGCGTACAAGCGCCTCCTGCTCGACTTCTGCGGCGTGCCGCCCACCTATGCGCAGCTGAAGGAGTTCAGCGCGCTGAGCGCCGACGAGCAGCGCGCCCGGATGGATGCCGAGCTGGACCGGTGCACCACCACCGAGTTCTGGCGTGGCAAGAACGGGCAGCTGTGGAAGCTGGCGCACCCGAAGATCCGCCCGGTGGGCTCGCTCAAGGAGGGTGAGGACCCCGGGACCATTGCCCTCGCCGATTACTATGACGACTACGCGCTCTACGCCTACACGCAGCTCGACGACCACGACGCGCGCGAGGTGATGACGGCGAAGTACTTCGTGCGCCGGGAGTCCAACCCCACCCGCTATACGGTGGTGCCGTCGTTGCCGACGCAGTCCATGGATGAGTTGCACCGCGCGGGCAACATCACCTCCAGGTGGAGCCTCCTGTACTTCGTGATGTTCAGCGCGCTGCCGCGCAACGCCGCGTCGCAGGCCTACCGGGCGTATCTGGGCCTCGACATCGCCAAACAAGAGGGTCTCTTCAGCGTACCCGGCGAGCCCCGTGACTACGACGCCAAGGGTGTGACCGAACCCACCTGCGCGGCCTGCCACGCCACGCTCGATCCGCTGAGCTACCCCTTCCGCAACTACGAGGGCCTCTCCTTCCCCATCAACCCCGATGCGCCCTGGGGAACCTACGTGCCCAACCGCATCGAGAAGCGCTTCCCCAACGTCTCGCCCATCATCACCCAGATGCCGGAGACCGGTTACCTCTTCGGCCAGCCAGTGAACAGCCTCGTCGAGTGGGCGGAGGTGGGGGCCAACAGCGATGCCTTCGCCATCGCCGCCGTCACCGACTACTGGAAGCTGCTGGTGGGCCATCCCCCCACCGCCGAGGAGAACACCGAGTTCGTCGCCACCTGGAAGCGCTTCAAGGGCACGCACCAGTACCGCGTGCAGCGCATGCTTCATGACCTGATCCGCACGGAGGCCTACGGTGCGCCCTGATTTCCTTCGCGTGTTGCTGCTGTCCTCCGCCTGTGTCTTCTCCGCGTGCTCGTCCTCCTCGCCCTCGGGGCCGGATGCCGGCACACCCCCGCCCGCAGATGCTGGCACGGGTTCCTCCGGTGAGGTGGCATCCTCCTCGCGCGACAACCTGCGCTTCATGAATCCGGAGCAGCTGACGGCCCACTTCGCCTCGGCGCTGTCCCTGCCGCCGGAGCAGGTGTGCAACGAGCTGGGCCAGTACCCCTGCACCACGTACGTGCACAACGTGGCCTTGGGTGGTGTCGAGCCGTATGGCGTCGGTCTCTACGAGCCCCTGACATCCACGGGCGTGACGACTCCCGTCGCCATCGATCGACTGTCGCTGGCGGCCTGCGCCCGGCGCGTCTCGCTCGACGTCACCAGCCCTGGGGAGGCGGTCCTCTTCAAGGGCCTCGAGCTCGATGCCCAGGGACGCCTGGCGAACCGGGAAGGTGCGCCGGTGCGCGACGCCCTCACCGCGCTCTACCAGCGTGTCCTGTTGAGAGAGCCCACGGAGAACGAGGTGGGCACGTTGTCGCAACTGGCTACGCAGCTCGAGTCCAAGGGCAGTCAGACGCCGGGCCGCGACTGGATGATCGCGACCTGCTTCGCCGTCCTCTCTTCCGCCGAATCCGTCTTCTTCTAAGGGAACGTCATGTCACTGCGTAACAATGGACGGCTCTCGCGCCGGGAAATCCTGAAGGCCTTGTCGATGTGCGCGGCGGGCTCCGCGACCCTGGGGCCGCTGCTGACGGGGTGCCGAGACGGGCTCAATACCCCGGCGGCACTCGAACAACTCGGAGGCGTGCGCCAGGCGCGCCTGGATGGCAAGCCCCGCTTCCTCATCGTGGTGGGCGCCGTGGGAGGCGCCTCCATCATCGACAGCCTGCTGGCGGTACGGGCCTCGGAGGCGGGCGCCAACGCCGCGAAGCTCAACACCTTCGCCGACTCGCAGGTGCAACTGGTGGAGGGCTCTCCGTTCCGTGCCGTGAAGGTGGACAGCCCCCAGCTGGGCAACATCCCCGTGCCGGTGAAGACGGACCAGCTGCCCTTCGTGCGCAAGTACAAGGACTCCATGCTGGTGGCCACCTCGGTGGGCACGTCGGTCAACCATGTCATCGCGCAGAAGCGGAGCCTGACCGGCAACAACGCCTGGCGCGGCCGCACGTTGCAGGAGTGTGTGGCCCTTCAGTACGGCGCGGGCTTCCCCATTCCCAACGTGAACATGGGCAACTCGGGCTTCTCCGAGCGCGGCACCGACAACACCCTGCCCGCGCACTGCTACGGGGAGGTGGTGGCCAACCCCTCGCTCTGGCCCCTGGGCCTCGATGGAATGAAGGGCATCAAGGACTTGCCTTCCCGCGAGGTGGTGGCCCTGGCCCGGAGCGTGCGCAATTCGCTCGATGCCCAGTCGGTCTTCGGGAAGACCTTCGACGACGCGGCGGCGCTCGAGCTGTGGAACGAGCAGCGCACCTCGGGGCAGGCCGCGCTGGAGGTCCAGGACTTGATCAACCGTCTCAACGTGCTGCCCGATCAGCCTCCGAAGACACCGCTCTCGGAGTACGGCCTGTCGAGCTCCCCCGATGCGGAGAAGCTACGCGCGGTCTTCCCCAACTACCTGACGGATCCCGTGGAGGGGCAGGCGGCGCTGGCGTTCCTGCTGCTCAAGAACCGGGTGTCGGTGACGGTGACGCTGGGGCCGTCGTTCAACATGGCGGTGACTCCCTCGTATCAGGTCACCAACCCGCCGCTGGCCTTCGACTTCAGCCACAATGATCACCGCTCCATCCAGGCTTTCATGTGGTCGCGCCTGATGGACACGATCGACAAGCTGATCGGGTTGCTCAAGTCGGAGCCCTTCGACTCGAGTGGCGAGAGCCTGTGGGATCGCTCGTTGATCTACATGGCGACCGAGTTCGGACGCACGCGCACGCGGGAGGGGGCCACGGAGAACTTCGGCACCGGGCATGACCTCAACAACGGGTTCATGCTCCTCTCGCCGATGGTCCGGGGCAACACGGTGCTGGGCGGCGTGGATCCGAGTACCACGCTGACCTACGGCTTCGACCCGCGCACCGGAGCACCCGAGCCAGGAAAGATGGCGTCGAACGAGGCGGACATCTTCTCGGGAATCCTCACGGCGATGGGGGTCGACACCTCTGGCAGCGGCCTGCCCGACGCGAGCGCCTTCGTGCGCACCTGATGGAGCTTCTTCCCCTCTCCCTGCGGGAGAGGGACGGGGTTCGGCCCACCGTGGGGAGCACGGTGGGTTTCAGAGGCGGTGCTTCACGAGCACCAGGAACTCCCAGTACCCCAGGGAGCGCTGCTGATGATCGTCGTTGTAGAAGAAGTAGTGGATGCGGGGGCTCGCGGTGAGCTCGAAGCCGCCCCAGAGTCGCCACCGCACGCCGGCCACGAGACCTGGAGTGATCATCCCGTACTGTTGATCCGGGATGCTCGCGTCCTTGAAGTCGCTGCGCATGCCGAGGTAGGCGAGCCGTGGTCCGATGAAGAGGTGCACGCTGCCCAGGCGCCACTCGGCCACCAGCGTGGTGCCCGCGGTCAGCAGCGTATACTGGTAGCGCGTTCCCGGGAGGTCGGGGAACGCCTGCGTGATGTCGCGCGCGCCCAGGGCCAGGTCGAACTTCCAGCTCCACCCCTCGCGCAGGTAGTCGTGCAGGCCCAACTCCAGGCCCACCAGGGGCGCGTAGGGGAAGAGGCTCTCGAGGGCGGGGGCATTGAAGAAGGCGTGATGTCCGCCGGTGAGGCCCAGTGTCCAATACGAGCGGGGCTCGCGCTCCCGGGGTGGCACACCCTTCACCGGATCATCCGAGAAGGGCGTGTCCCGCAGCCGCGACTCGTCGAGCACCGTGGTGAGCCCGCGCCGGACCTCGGCCTCGCCCACGCGTAGCCGGTCCGTCATCCGCCGCTTCACCGTATACGTGCCCGGGGCCAGGGCCAGCCTCCGCTCGGAGTCCGCGGCCTTGTGCAGCTCCGCCACCACGAGACCACGAGGGTTCACGAAGTAGTAGGCCCCCGCGGGCGCGGTGCGAGGCACCAGCATTCCCTCGTTGCTCCCCCGCGCATCCGTCAACACCAGGTCGCCCTGGCCGGCCAGGTCGTAGCTGAAGGTCGGGTGCTGGGGACCTGCGCTGCTGTCCGCGGTGTCCGCCACGGTGCGGGCATAGGCATGGGAGTAGGCCTCGAAGAGCGTCACCTGCCCGTCGCCCGAGCGGTCCGCGTCCCCCATCAGCCCGCTGGCCAGGTGGTGGGAGAAATAGCTGCCGCCCAGCAGATCCGACTCCTGCGAGTCCTCGTCCGCCGCGCTGGAGGTGAGGATGACGAGCCCCCGGCTCTCGTGCCTGGCGTCCGTGTCGATGACGAAGGCCGGAGCGCGCCGGGCTCCCTTCCTCCGCGTGAGCGCCCCGGAGCGGCACGAGTCCAGGATGGCGATGCGGATGTCCACGGGCGCCGCCGCCAGCCGGCGCTTGAGCGCCTCCAGGCTCAGCGCGCTGTCTCCCATCCGCAGCGAGTCGTCCTTCGCATGGCCCGAGTAGTAGACGATGAGCGAGGTGCGTTCGCCCCGGGTCCGTGCCTCTCGTGCGCGCGCTTCCAGCCTGGTGAGCACCTGGAGGAAGTCCTCCGCGTTCTCGTCCAGCAGCAGCCGCGCATCGCCAGGCTCCACTCCGCCCAGCCGCACCAGGAGCTCGTGCATCTTGCGCGCATCGTCCTTCGCGAAGCGCAGGGGCCGGGTGTTCGCGCCGCCCTCGTCGTTGCCAGCCACCAGCGCGAAGCGGCGCAGCGGCTGGGCCTGCACGGCCGTTGCCAGCAACAACCCCAGGACGAGCACCCGGGCCAGGTCCGTCAGGCGTCTCATGGCTTGCGCAGCAGGAACCAGTGGGCCTCCACACCCAGTGTGGACATGGCCTGCCCCTTGCCTCCCGCGGAATCCCAGGCCCGCCGTGCCGCCGCCTGCACTGCCTCCACGCCGGCCGCGAACCGCCCGAAGGGAACCTCCTCCTCGAAGCGGACCTGGTTGGCCTCGAGGCCCTTCATCACCTCGTGACACTCCGCGCACGAGGACACATGCGCCTGGAGCCGTTGCCTTTCCGGGCCGGGAATCTCGCCGGCGTGCAGCCGCCGCAGCGTCCATTCCGACGGGTGAGCGCTCATGGGACCTTCAACTCCTCGTTCGTCAGGGCGGCGAATCGTTCCAGCCGCTTGCGTACCGTGGGCACCGAGCGCTCCAGCATCGAGGCCACCTCTCCCAGCGTCATTCCATCCACCCAATAGTGCACCACCGCCGCCTGCGTCTCCAGGTCCACCCGGGAGAGCAACGACCGCAGCAGCGCCCGTGTCTCCATCTTCTGCTCTCCTCCATCCCCCTCCGGACGGGCCAGCGCGTCCCGTTCGAACCAGCGCCGCCAGGGGGCCCGCTCCGCGCGCAGTTGGTTGAGGCAGAGGTGGGTGGCGCTCTTCATCAACCACGCCAGCGGTGAGGAACTGGCGCGGAGCTCGTCCGCATGGGAGAGGGCGCGGGCGAATACCTCTTGCATCGCGTCCTCGGCCTTCGTGGCGTCCTTCAATAGATAGCGGCAACGCTCGTACACGCTGCCGCCATACGCCGTGTACAGCTCGCGCAGGAACTCGCTCCGGTCCTTGTCTTTCTGCCCTGCGGTGATGGCCTTCAAGGCGGGATGGGGCTGGCGTCCCAGCACTCGTGTTGTCTCTCCCTGTTACAGCCCATGGACTCGTCCTCGGGAGTGAGCGCCAGGCCGCTCTTCCCGTTGCGGGTTGTTCGTTCACCCGTAGGGACACCGCAGTGGCCCGGAAACAGAAAAGCCGATTTTCATTTAAATGCCTCTGCTGTGTCTCTCCACCAGAACCCTCTTCCACTCATGAGGAGCACTGGTGCTTCGACGACTCATTCTGGCAGCCACCCTCTGCCTCGCGGGGGATGCGTTGGCCAAGCCTCCCGCGGGAGGTGTGTTCTGCTCCACCTATCCTTCGGCGCCGGCGTGCACGGGACAGCAGCCGTCCTGCAATTACTGTCATGTCGCGCCCCCTCAGCGAAACGTCTTCGGAGCCGGGCTGGGGCCCCACCTGGCCCCCAACGCACCACGCCCGTTGTCAGACACTGACTTCGCGTACGCGCTCCCCACGGCGCTGAAGGCCGTCGAGTTGGAGGACGCCGACGGTGACGGGGTGTCCAACCTCGTGGAGATCCAGCGCGGCACCTTCCCGGGAGATCCCACCAGCGTGCCCGCGGACACCGGCCTCTGCCAGGCGGGCGAGAATCCCCGGTACGACGTGTGCCGCCACGACGCGCGCTTCGCGTACAAGCGCCTGCTGCTCGACTTCTGCGGCGTGCCGCCCACCTACGCGCAGCTCGAGGAGCTCAGCGCGTTGAGCCGTGACGACCAGCTCGCCCGGATGGATGCCGAGCTGGATCGGTGCACCACCAGTGAGTTCTGGCGCGGCAAGAACGGGCAGCTGTGGAAGCTGGCGCACCCGAAGATCCGCCCGGTGGGCACGTTCAAGGCTGGCGAGGAGGACAAAGGCAGCAATCCCCTCGGCGACTATTATGACGACTACGCGCTCTACGCCTACACGCAGCTCGACGATCACGACGCGCGCGAGGTGATGACGGCGAAGTACTTCGTGCGCCGGGAGACCCACCCCACCCGCTACACGGCGGTGCCGACGCTGCCAACGCAACCCATGGAGGAGGCGTACCGCGCGGGCAACATCACCTCCAGGTGGAGCCTCCTCTACTTCGTGATGTTCAGCGCGATGCCGCGCAACGCCGCGTCGCAGGCTTATCGGGCGTACCTGGGCCTCGACATCGCCAAACAGGAGGGCCTCTTCAGCGTTCCCGGCGAGCCCCGCGACTACGATCACGCGGGCGTGACCGCGCCCGCCTGCGCGGCCTGCCATGCCACGCTCGACCCATTGACCTATCCCTTCCGCAACTACCAGGGGATCAACATCTATGATCTCAGCAGTTGGGCTCGCTACGTCCCCAACCGCCTCGAGAAGTTCTACTCCTATGTCTCTCCAATCATTACCCAGACACCGGAGACCGGCTATCTCTTCGGCCAGAAGGTGAACAACGTCGTCGAGTGGGCGCAGGTCGGGGCCAACAGCGATGCCTTCGCCATCGCCGCCGTCACCGACTACTGGAAGCTGCTCGTGGGCCATCCCCCCACTCCCGAGGAGAACTCCGAGTTCGTCGCCACCTGGAAGCGCTTCAAGGGCACGCACCAGTACAGCGTGCAGCGCATGCTTCACGACCTGATCCGCACGGAGGCCTACGGTGCGCCCTGATTTCATTCGCGTGTTGCTGCTGTCCTCCGCCTGTGTCCTCTCCGCGTGCCCCGCTCCCTCGCCCTCGGAGCCGGATGCCGGTACGCCGCCCGCCGATGCCGGCACGGGTTCCTCCGGTGACGTGGCCCGCTCCTCGCGCAACAACCTGCGCACCCTGAATCCGGAGCAGCTGACGGCCCACTTCGCCTCGGCGCTGGCCCTGCCGCCGGAGCAGGTGTGCAACGAGCTGGGCCGGTACGCCTGCACTACGAACGTGCACAACGTGGTCCTGGGCGGCGTCGATCCGTATGTCGTCGGCCTCTACGAGCCCCTGAAGGTCACGGGCGCGACGACTCCCAACGTCATCGATCGCGTAGCGCTGGCGGCTTGCGCCCGGCGCGTCTCGCTCGACGTCACCACCCCTGGGGAGGCCGTCCTCTTCAAGGGCCTCGAGCTCGACGCGCAGGGTCGTCTGGCGAGCCGGGACGGCGCGCCGGTCCGCGACGCCATCACCTTGCTCTACCAGCGCACCCTGTTGCGAGCCCCCACGGAGGCCGAGGTGGGCGCCCTGTCGCAACTGGCCACCCAGATCGAGGCCTCGGGCAGCCCGACACCGGGCCGCGACTGGATGGCCGCTTCCTGCTTCGCCGTCCTCTCCTCCGCCGAATCCATCTTCTTCTAAGGGAACGTCATGTCACTGCGTAGCAATGGACGGCTCTCACGCCGGGAAATCTTGAAGGCCTTGTCGATGTGCGCCGCGGGCTCCGCGATGGGGCCCCTGCTGACGGGTTGCCGGGACGGGCTCAATACTCCGGCGGCACTCGAGCAACTCGGGGGCGTGCGCCAGGCGCGCCTGGATGGCAAGCCCCGCTTCCTCATCGTGGTGGGCGCGATAGGAGGCGCCTCCATCGTCGACAGCATGCTGGCGGTACGGGCCTCGGAGACGACGGCGGTGGGCGGCAACCCCGCGAAGCTCAACACCTTCGCCGACGCGCAGGTGCAGGACGTGGAGGGCTCTCCGTTCCGTGCCGTGAAGATGGAAGTCGATTATCTGGGCAGCATCCCCACGAAGGTGAAGACGGACCAGTTGCCCTTCGTGAGGAAGTACAAGGACTCCATGCTAGTGGCCACCTCGGTGGGCACCTCGGTGAACCATGTCATCGCCCAGAAGCGGAGCCTGACAGGCAGCGGCGCCTGGCGCGGCCGCACGTTGCAGGAGTGTGTGGCCCTCCAGTACGGCGCGGGCTTTCCCATTCCCAACGTGAACATGGCCAACTCGGGCTTCGCCGAGCGCGGCGCCGACAGCTCCCTTCCCGCCTACTGCTACGGAGAGGTGGTGGCCAAACCCTCGTTCTGGCCCCTGGGCCTGGATGGCATGAAGGGCCTCAAGGACGTGCCTTCCCGCGACGTGGTGAACCTGGCCCGGGTCGTGCGCAACTCGCTCGATGCCCAGTCGGTCTTCGGGAAGACCTTCGACGAGGCGGCGGTGCTCGAGCTGTGGAACGAGCAGCGCGCCTCGGGGCAGGCCGCGCTGGAGGCGCAGGATCTGATCAGCCGCCTCAACGTGATGCCCGACAATCCGTCGGAGACGCCGCTCTCCGAGTATGGCCTGTCGAGCTCCCCCGATGCGGAGCGGCTGCGCGCGGTCTTCCCCAACTACCTGACGGATCCCGTGGAGGGGCAGGCGGCGCTGGCCTTCCTGCTGATCAAGAACCGGGTGTCGGTGTCGGTGACACTGGGCCCGTCGTTCAACATCGCGTTGAGTTCATCCAAGCAGTTCACCAACCCGCCGCTGGCCTTCGACTTCAGCCACAATGAGCACCGCTCGGTCCAGGCCTTCATGTGGGAGCGCCTGATGGGCACGATCGACAAGCTGATCGAGCTGCTCAAGTCGGAGCCCTTCGACTCGAGCGGCGAGAGCCTGTGGGACCGCTCGTTGATCTACATGGCCACCGAGTTCGGGCGCTCGCGCACACGGCAGGAGGGGGCCACCAGGTTCGGCACCGGGCATGATCTCAACAACGGTTTCATGATCCTCTCGCCGATGGTCCGGGGCAACACGGTGCTCGGAGGCGTCGATCCGAAGACCACGCTGACCTACGGTTTCGACCCGCGCACCGGTGCGCCCCAACCCAGCAAGATGGAGTCGAACGAGGCGGACATCTTCTCGGGCATCCTCACCGCGATGGGTGTCGATACCTCTGGCAGCGGGCTGCCCGACGCGAGCGCCTTCGTGCGCACCTGAGCTGCCCGGGACCGGGGGGAACGTGTAGTGATTTCCCCTCTCCCGAAGGGAGAGGGACGGGGTGAGGGTAGCTGGAGCAACCAGGTTGCTCTCTCGTCCTGGCCCACCGTGGGGAGCACGGGGGCGGATACCCTCACCCCCCGCCCTCTCCCGGAGGGAGAGGGAGCATTCAACGGTACATGTCCACGTGGGGGATGCCGTCCTCGTCGTAGACGTCCCCCACCGCTCGGAAGCCGAAGCCCTCGTAGAAGCGCCGCAGGTAGTTCTGCGCTCCGATGCGGATGGGCGTCCGGGGATGGTGCTCCTCCAGGAAGGCCAGCCCCTTCTCCACCAGCACCTTGCCGTAGCCGAAGCGGCGCGCGCTCGGGGCGGTGACCACCCGGCCAAGGCTCGCCTCCGGGTACTTCAGCCCCGGCGGCAGCACGCGCAGGTAGGCCACGAGCTGGGCGCCGTCCGGGCCTTCCTCGGTCCCGAGCAGGTGGTGGGAGCCGCGGTCGTAGCCATCGGCGTCCTGGTAGATGGAGCGCTGCTCCACCACGAACACCTCCTGCCGCAGCGCCAGCAGGCGGTAGAGCTCGTCGAGCGTCAGCTCCGGGAATGTCTTCCACTTCCAGTGCGGCATGGCTCTCCTGTCGGGCGGCGAGCGGCCACTCAGGGCCGGTGCTCCAGGTGCTTCGGGTCCAGCGTATCGCGCACGGCGTCTCCGAGCAGGTGGAAGCCGAGCACCGTGAGGGCCAGCGCCAGCCCGGGGAAGAGGGCCACGTGGGGCGCGACGAGGAGGTACTGCGTGCCCTGGTCCACCAGCGCTCCCCACGAGGGCGTCCCAGGAGGTGCGCCGAGCCCGAGGAAGCTGAGCGAGGCCTCGGCGAGGATGGCGCCGGGCAGGGCGGAGGTGGCCTGGATGACGAGCGGCCCCGCGGCGTTGGGCAGCAGGTGGCGGAAGAGGATGCGCGCGTTGCCGGCACCGAGCGCCCGCGCGGCCTGCACATAATCGCGCTCGCGCAGGGTGAGTACCTGGGCCCGCGCCAGCCGGGCGTAGCCCGTCCACCCGGTGAAGCTCAGGGCGAAGATGACGTGCGTCAGCGAGGGCCCCAGCACGGCGGTGATGAAGATGGCCAGGAGGATGCCGGGGAAGGCGAGCAGCACGTCCGTGAGGCGCATGAGGGCCTCGTCCACGAGCCCGCCCACATACCCCGCGAGCCCGCCGAGCACGGTGCCCACCAGCGCCGAGAGGGCCACGGCGAACACCGCGACCACGAGCGAGAGGCGCGCCCCGTGGAGGACATGGGTGAGCAGGTCGATGCCATTCTCCCCCGCGCCGAGCAGGTGGCCGGGGCCGGGCGGGGTGAGCTCGGCGGCGAGGTCGATGCGCTCCGGCGCGTAGGGGCTGAGCACGGGGGCGAGCAGCGCGGTGAGGACGAGCAGCCCCGCCACGGCGAGGCCGAAGCGCCCGCCCACGGAGCGGAAGTGGAGCCTCCTCATGCGCGCCTCCGCACGCGCGGGTCCACGAGCGAATAGGCCATGTCGGTGAGCGTGTTGACGAGCACGTAGCAGCAGGTGAAGACGAGCACGGTGGCGCGCACGGTGTTGTAGTCGCGCCTCTCGATGGCCGAGAGGAGCAGGGTGCCCATGCCGGGCCAGGCGAACACCTTCTCGGTGACGATGGCGCCGCCGAGCAGGGCGCCGAACTCGAGCCCGAGCACGGTGAGGATGGGCAGCAGGGCGTTGCGGAAGGCGTGCCGCCACAGCACGGCGCGCGGGTGGAGCCCCTTGGCGCGGGCCACGGTGACGTAGTCCTCGCGCAGCGCCTCCAGCATGGAGGCCCGGGTCATCCGCGCGAGGAACGCCGCGAGCGCGGTGCCCAGCGTGAAGGCGGGCAGCACGAGGTGGCGCCAGGAGTCCGCGCCGGACACGGGCAGCCAGTCCAGCTTCAGGGCGAAGAGGATGATGAGCACCGGGCCCAGCCAGAAGCGGGGCAGGGCCACGCCGGCCGCGGCCGCGCTCATGGCCGCCGCGTCCACCGCCGTGCCCCGGCGCGAGGCCGCGAACACGCCGAGCGGAATGGCCAGCACCACGGCGATGAGCATGGACGCGAGCGCGAGCAGCAGCGTGTGGGGTAGGGCCGTGCCAATGGTGGGCAGCACCTTCTTCTGGAAGGGCGGCAGCGAGGTGCGCAGCTCGCCGGTGAGGAAGTCCCGGGTGAAGCTCCAGAGCTGGAGGTGCACGGGCTGGTCGAGGCCCACCGCGCGGCGCAGTGCCTCCCGGTCCACCTGCGTGGCCTGCTCGCCGAGCATCACGTCGATGGGATCTCCCGGCACGAGGTGCAGGAAGAGCGACACGAGCAGCAGCGCGCCCACCAGCGCCACCCCCGCGGAGACGAGCCGCCTCATGGCTCCACCATCCTCGCCCGCGCCAGCGGAGTGAACATGCCGTGGGCGCTCGGCTCGAAATCCTGGAGCCGCTGGGAGGCGACCGCCACGGAGCTCTCGTGCCACAGGGGCACCACGGGCATCAGCGCGTCCACCCGCTCCTGTGCCCGTGCGTAGAGCACCACGCGCTCGGGGGTGGAGACGCGGCTGGCCTCGTCGAGCAGGGCATCGAGCGCCTCGTCCTTCAGCGCGCCCCGGTTGAAGCCGCCCCAGTGGTTGGTCTCCGAGGGCACGTTGCCCGAGTGGTACGCGCCACGCAGCAGGTCCGGCTCGATGACGGAGGCCCACTTGAGGGTGAAGAGCTCGAAGTTGCCCCGGCGGATGTCGTTGAAGAAGGTGCCGAACTCGAGCGAGCGCACCTCCACGGCCACGCCGCCGCGCGCCAGTTGCTCCTGGAGCACGAGCGCCACCGAGCGGCGGAATCGGTCCGTGCTCGTCTTGAGCTGGAGCCGGAGGCGGGGCGCGCCTCCGGGCCCATCCGGGTCCGGGTAGCCCGCCTCGTCCAGCAGCCGCGCGGCTTCCTTCGGGTCGTACCGGCAGCCCGTGACGGGAGCCCAGGCCCAGTGCGTGCGCGGCAGCATGGACTGGGCGGGCTCGGCCAGGCCGTGGAACTTGTACGTGACGAGCGGCCCCACGTCGACGAGGTGACACAAGGCCCGGCGCACCCGAACGTCCGTGAGCGGCCCTCCGCGCAGGTTGAGGCCCAGGTAGGCGAAGCCGGTGCCCGGTTTGGTGAGGACGCGCAGCGAGGGCTCGCGCTTCAGCGCCGGCAGCACGGCGGGGGAGAGCGCGTTGAGCACCAGGTCCGCGCGGCCCTTGAGCAGCTCCAGCACGCGCGTCGTCTCATCTCGCACCACGCGGAAGTGCAGCCGGGGGATGGCGGGCGCGCCGCGGTAGTGGCCCGCGAAGGGCACCAGCGTGAGGTGCTCCTCGTCCGGCTGGGACTCGAAGCGGAAGGGGCCCGCGCCGATGGGAGCCCGGCCCTGTGCCTCCTTGCCGGCGGCCGAGGCGCGCTCGGCGGGGAGGATGCCCAGGGACAGCTCGGCGAGCAGTGGCGCGTAGGGCCGGCGCAGGTGGAAGCGCACCGTGCGCGCGTCCACCACCGTGACGCGCTCGACGGCCGCGTACCGCTCCGCCCGCGGGCTGGCGATGGCCGCGTCCCCCATGCTGTCGTAGGTGGCCTTCACGTCCTCGGCGGTGAGGGCGCTCCCGTCGTGGAAGGTGAGCCCCGGACGCAGGGTGAGCTCCACGAGCGTGGGGGTCAGCTCGCGGAAGGACTCGGCGAGGTCCGGCACGGGTGTGCTGCTGTCGTCGAAGGTGATGAGCCCGGGGGTGATGAGCTGTGCGATGCGCTGGCCCGTGGCCGACAGCGTGAGCCGGCTGTCCAGACTCTCGGGAGGAGCCTCGATGAGCACGGTGATGGCCGGCGGTGGGCGCTCGGCGCGGCAGCCGGGCACGAGCGCCACGAGGAGCGCCAGGACCGCATGGCGGAGTGGCGGTGGCATCGGGCCCCTCATTTGTGACACAGCACTCACCTGTTCGGAACTCAATCAGAATCACTTCCAGGCCTATCCTGGAAGCCGGGGAGTCATTACTTCAGGGCTCCCCGGGGGGCTCGATTGCACGGATGCGCCATGGACTACCGCAGACCCGAGGATCCCCGTAGCACCGAAGAGCTCATCGCCCTCTCCCTGCGGGGCGAGGAAGACGACGAACAGGCCTGGGATGCCATCGCCCTGCTCCACTGGCGGGGCACCCGCGAGGTCTTCGAGGCGGCGAAGCGGCTCGTGCAGTCGCCGCTGGCTCGCGAGCGCGGCCGGGGCGCGGACATCCTCGGCCAGCTGGGCATCCCCAAGCGGACCTTCCCCGAGGAGTCCCTCCAACTCCTGCTGGACCTGCTCCGCCGGGAGACCGAGCCCGCCGTGCTCGAGTCCGCCGCGACCGCGCTCGGTCACCTGAGAGATCCGCGTGCGGTGCCGGAGCTCGTGACGCTGAAGACCCACCCGAGCGCGGAGGTGCGGATGGGGGTGGTCCACGGGTTGATGTGCCAGCAGGACCCGGAGGCCATCGCCGCGCTCATCGCGCTGTCGGGTGACCCCGACGAGGACGTCCGCAACTGGGCCACCTTCAATCTGGGCACCCAGCTCGACATCGACACGCCCGAGCTGCGGGAGGCCCTGCTGCGCCGGCTCTCGGATCCCCACGAGGAGACCCGGGGCGAGGCGCTCGTGGGGCTCGCCCGGAGGAAGGACCCCCGGGTGCTGGAGCCCCTCCTGGCGGCGCTTTCCGCCAACAACGTCATGGTCCTGGTCGTCGAGGCGGCGATGGAGCTCCAGGACGCGCGCGTGTACCCCCACCTGATAGCGCTCCGCGACGGCCCCGGTGAGGCGGAGCACTACTTCCGCAGTGTCCTCGATGAAGCCATCCGCAGCTACGAGTCGCCGCTGTCCACCGAATGACCGCCGCCGGTGGATGGGCCCTCGCCGGCTCTCTCCTGTCGGAGTGTCTCTCACCCTCGTGGGAACACCTCCGCCATGTCGGCCCGGGTGGGTAGGATTCGGGGCGATATCACACGCATGCCCGCCTGGTCGTCCTTCTCTGAAATCGAGCACTAGTCCACACGAGCCGAGATGCTTTGCCGCCTGGTGGAAGACCGGGCACCCGGTACGCACTCTCCGATCGAGTGTCTCCCTTGCCGCCCCTGACTCCCCCTCCCATAATGGCTGCCACCTTCCCCGGAGAGCACGTGCAGGTTCACCGAGCCAGATCCCTCTTGGCCGTGACGTTCGCCATTTTCGTCACGTTTCCGCGCGCGGGTGTCGCCGCCGCGGACGACAAGAAGCGCGCCGAGCGCGAGGCACTCAAGGCTTCGTTGATGCAGGTGCTGCAACGCGAGCCCCTCAACGCGAGCCGTGTGGGCATCCACATGATGAGCCTCGACGACGGCACGGTGGTGTTCAGCCAGAACGCCGACGAGCTGCTCAACCCCGCTTCCAACGTGAAGCTCGTCACCTCGGCGGCGGCGCTCGTCACGCTCGGGCCCGAGTACCGTTTCGAGACCGAGTTCCTCGTGGAGCCCGAGTCCGATGGCCTCAAGGCCAAGACGCTCTACGTGCGCGGCAAGGGCGACCCCTCCATCAACACCGAGCGCCTCTACGGCATGGTGGCCGACCTCTTCCACACCGGCCTGCGCGAGGTGCAGGACATCGTCGTGGACGAGGCGTGGTTCGACCCCGAGCGCACCCCTCCCGGCTATGACCAGGAGGACTCGGATCGGGCCTACATGGCCCCCACCGGTGCTTTGAGCCTCAACTGGAACGCGGTGGGGGTGTACCTGCGTCCGGGTGACGTCGTGGGCGCCAAGGGCGTGGTGGAGCTCGAGCCGCCCAGCGACTACTTCGCGGTGGACAACCAGCTGACCACCGGCAACCACCGGGCCCGCCGCTTCTCGGTGGCCTCGGATGCCTCCGGTGCCCAGCAGAAGATCGTCGTGCGCGGTCAGGTGGCCCAGGGTGGCGGCTACATGAGCGTGTACAAGAAGATCGACAACCCGCCCATGTACTTCGGCCAGACGCTCAAGCAGATGCTGAACGCGCGTGGCGTGAAGGTGAAGGGCAAGGTGAAGCCGGGTGTCACGCCCCAGAAGGCCAGGCTGGTGTACGTGGCCCACTCGGAGACCTTCGACGTCATCCTCAAGCGCCTCAACAAGGTGTCGAGCAACTTCATCGCCGAGACGCTCCTCAAGACGATGGGCGCCGAGGCGCGTGGGGTGCCGGGCACCTTCGCCAAGGGCATCGACGTGGTGGAGGACTTCCTCTCGCGCGAGGTGGGCATCCCCCGCGGCACCTACGTGATGAAGAACGGCAGCGGCCTCAATGACGCCAACCGCTTCTCCGCCGCGCAGATGGACCGGATCCTCCGCTACATGTACGAGCGCTTCCCGCTGGCGCCCGAGTACCTGTCCTCGCTGGGCATCGCCGGCAAGGACGGCACGCTGCGCTACCGCTTCGATGGCACCGAGGCCGTGGGCCGGCTGCGCGCCAAGACGGGCACGCTGGAGAACGTGTCGGCCCTCAGCGGCTACGTGCAGGCGGCCGGTGGGGAGAAGTTCATCTTCTCCATGATGGTGAACGACTACCCGGGCCGCTCCGGACCGGTGGTGCGCGGGCTGGACGCGCTGGGCGCGGCGGTGGCCTCGATGGGCTCCACGATGGGCCCCGGGCGCGCGGTGGCGGAGCTCGCCAGCGAGGAGAAGTCGAGCAGCCCCCTGGCCGAGGTGACCAGCCGGGTGAAGACGTACCTGGCACTGGGCAGCCAGAGGGATCCGCGCAACATCGGCTTCCTGCGCACGGCGTGGCGCAGCGAGAGGGACCCCGCGGTGCGCGCGGTGCTGGCCGAGAGCCTCTACCAGTCCAACCCGCAGGACTACCTCGGGGTGCGCACGCTGCTGGACAGCTACTCGGCCGGTACGGAGGTGTATGGCCGGCTGCGCTCGGTGGCGCGTGAGCTGTCGGTGGAGGTGCCCGGGCTGGGCAGCATGGTGGAGCTGGCCGCCAGCGGCAACGCCGAGGCGCTCTCGCGCATCGTCGAGCTGTCCGGGGCCTCCTCGGGCGATGTCGGCTCCGAGTCGGAGATGGTCGAGGGTCTGGGCGCCGTGGCGCGCACGGCCCCGGAGGAACTGGTGCAGGCGCTGCGCGGTGCCTCGGCGAAGGATCGCGAGGCGGCCACCTCGCTGCTGGCGCGCGGGCTGGTGCAGGCCGGCGAGGCGGAGCACCCCTTCTGGAAGGCGCTGAAGAAGAGCCTGGGCTCCACCGACACGAAGCTGGTGGAGTTCGCCCGCTCGCTGGAGGGCTCGCTGTCGCGCAAGGTGGCCGAGGAGAAGGCGCCCAAGCCCCAGCAGCTGGTGCCCACGCAGGTGGTGGCCCCGGCCGCCGCCGTGCCCATGGGCCCCGGCCCCGCCGAGCGCACCGCCGAGACCCGTCCGGGCGGGTGAAGCGCTCGGTCCGCTGTCTGCTCGTCCGCCTGTCAGCCAACGGATGACCGGGTGAATCCCTGTTCAGGTGGGGACTCACCCGGTATGCTATAGGGCGAGCTCGATGCGGGTTCTGTTCCCGCATCGGACGCATGTGACCGGCCCGTGGTGGGTCGGTCCTCGAAGAGAAAGGAAGGCGTCATGGCTGGAGGAGTCAACAAGGTCATCCTCATCGGCAATCTCGGCGCGGACCCGGAGGTGCGTTTCACCCCGGGCGGCCAGGCGGTAGCCAACTTCCGCATCGCGACCAGCGACACCTGGACCGACAAGAACGGCCAGAAGCAGGAGCGCACGGAGTGGCACCGCATCGTGGTGTGGGGGAAGCTCGCGGAGCTCTGCGGCGAGTACCTGAAGAAGGGCCGCCAGTGCTACGTCGAGGGTCGCCTGCAGACGCGCGAGTGGACGGACAAGGAAGGCCGCAAGAACTACACCACCGAGGTGGTGGCCAACGGAGTGACCTTCCTCGGCGGCCGTGACGGCGCCGGCGCGGGTGGTGGCGGTGGTGGTGGCGGCCGCGGTGGTGGCTACTCGCAGCGCGGGGGTGGCCAGCAGCAGGGCGGTGGCTACGAGGACTACGGCCCGCCTCCGATGGATGACGGCGGCGGCATGGGCGGCGGTGGTGGCGGCAACGGCGGCGGGGACGACGACATCCCGTTCTAGGCCGACCGCCTGGAAGCGAAACGGCCGCTCCCGGATGTTCGGGGCGGCCGTTGTCGTTGCGGGGTTGTTTCGGCGAAGACCCTCACCCCGACCCTCTCCCAGGGGGAGAGGGAGGAAGGGGGACAGGGGCTCACCCGTAGGCGGCGCCGGCCTTGTACAGCGCGAAGATGGCGCCCCAACCCATGGCCAGCAGCACCAGGAAGATGGCGATGGACCACGGCTCGAAACGGCGCATGGAGCGCTCGGAGGCCAGCAGACCCCAGCCCATGGCGAAGCCCTGCAGGCCGTTGGCGATGTGGTACGCCGTGCCCAGCACGCCCAGCACGTAGACGATGATCGTCGGCGCGTGGAAGTGCATCTCCCGCGCGATGTCCGAGAACGGCTCCGCGTGACCCTCCACCAGCCGCGGGTGCAGGAAGGCCAGCCACATGTGCGCGCCCAGGAAGAAGAGCACGCCGAGGCCCGCCACGCGCTGAACGATGTACTTGAGGTTGCCGTAGTACGGGTAGGCCGCGTTGTTCGGCTTGAAGCTCAGCAGCCTCACGATGCCCCACCCGGTGTGGAGCAGCAGCGGGAGGATGACGACCAGGAACGTGGCGGCCTGCGCGTACGGGTGCTTGTACTGCGTCACCGCCGACTGCCAGGCCTCGGCGCCCTGCCAGGCGGCGAGGTTGTCCCACAGGTGGTTCACCACCCAGATGCTCAGCGGCACCACGGCGAGGAACGAACCCAGGCGGGACTGGAGGAGCGGCGTCTTCTGCGATTGGACGGGGGCGGCTGCGGCGTGGGTGCTCATCGGTACTCCGGAAGACGGACGGACGGACAGTGGGTTATAGCCCGGTCCCGCCCGGCGGTAGCACTTTCCTCCATCAGCGGACGGCAGCCGGGGCACACGGAGGTATTAGGTAGGACGATGCTTCCGAGGAGGCCCCTCCGCCCGGACCCCGGACGGGGGAGCCCTCGCGCTCATTGTCATTGGCGAGCGGCGCGCGGGTGGGCACGCTAGTTCCACGACCTATGGCCGATGAACTCGTCAGTGGATTGTTGAAGGAAACCGACCTGCGCGTGGTGCTCGTCACCGCCAGCGAGCTCGCTCGCCGGGCGCGCGAGCTGCACCGCTCCGCGACGGCCTCGGCCTCGTTGATGGCGCAGGGCCTCACCGCCGGCGCCCTGCTCGCCGCCCTGCAGAAGAGCGACTCGCGCGTCAACCTGCAGCTCGAGTGCGACGGGCCGCTCCGGGGCCTCTTCGTGGATGGGGACACCTCGGGCGTGCTGCGCGGCTACGTGAAGAACCCGCTCGTGTCCCACGTGGGCGCCGAGGGCCAGTACCACTGGCGTCCCGCCCTGGGGAACAAGGGCTTCCTCTCCGTGCTGCGCGACCTGGGCGGGGGCGAGTACTACCGCTCCTCGGTGGAGCTCGAGAGCTTCGACCTGGCGAAGGATCTGGAGCGCTACTTCACCATCTCCGACCAGCTGCCCTCGCGCGTCTACCTCACCGTGCTACCGGAGAAGTCCGATGGGACCTCCGAGCCGCTGGGCCTGGTGGCGGGCCTGCTCATCCAGCCGCTGCCCGACGGGGACCGGGAGGCCTTCCAGGCGCTCGGCGACAGGCTCGCCAGGGACTTCGAGCCCACCGTGCGGGCCCAGGCGGCCCAGGGCGCCACGGCGCTCCTCAAGACGTTGGTGCCCCAGGCGGATCTGGAGGTGATGTCGCGCTACCCCGTGTCCTTCACGTGCAGTTGCAGCAAGGACCGGGTCAAGCGAGCCCTGATGTCCATGGGCCGCGAGGAGCTGGAGGACATCCTGGCCAAGGAGGGCCAGGCCGAGGCGGATTGTCACTTCTGCACCACTCACTACGTGGTCTCCGGGGAGGAGATCCGCGAGCTCCTGGCGGAGATGACCCAGGCCATGAGCTGAAGGGGCAGGCAGGCTCCGTCGGGAGTGGCGATACCGCGCTCCCCAGGGTATGACGGCACCGTACCCCACACTGGAGTCCTCGCCGTGGCCACCAAGCGGGCAACGCCGAAGGCAACGCCCAAGGGCACGAAGGGCAAGCCTTCCCAGAAGCAGCAGGTGGAGACGCTCGTCTCCATCCCGTCGGATCTGATCCTCGCGCCTCAGGTGGAGGCGCCGCGCCAGCTCACCGGACGCGACCAGTCCCACAAGAAGACCCGGGTCCAGGAGCTGTCCTGGGCGCAGTTCGACCGCTCGGTGCAGGGGCTCGCGCGGGAGATTGGCAAGAGCTACAAGCCCCAGGCGGTGGTGGGCGTGGCGCACGGGGGAGTGTTCGTGGGCGGGGCGCTCTCCAGCGCGCTCGGCTGCGAGTTCTTCCCGGTGCGCATCAGCCGCCGCAGCCGGGACAAGGGCGCGGCCAAGCCGAAGCTGACCGGGGAGATGCCGCGTGAGCTCAAGGGCAAGCGCGTGCTCATCGTGGACGACGTGGCCTCCAGCGGGGACACGTTGGAGCTGGCCAGCGCCCTGGCGCTCAAGGTGGGCGCCAAGGAGGTGCACACCGCGACGCTGGTGGCCCGTACCGACGGCTTCGCCCCGGGTTTCTGCGCGCTGACCACCGAGGCGCTCGTCGTCTTCCCGTGGGACTACGAGGCGGTCACCGAGGACGGGCGGTTCGACGTGGACCCGGACAAGGCGGGGGCCTGAACCGACGGAGAGCCGGGGGGCGAGATGATCATCGGTACCGCGGGGCACATCGATCACGGCAAGACGTCACTGGTCAAGGCGCTCACCGGTATCGACACGGATCGGCTCAAGGAGGAGAAGCGCCGGGGAATCACCCTGGAGCTGGGCTTCGCGCACCTGAAGCTGGACGATGGCACCGTGGCCGGTGTGGTGGACGTGCCCGGCCACGAGCGCTTCGTGAAGGCGATGGCCGCGGGCGCTGGCGGGGTGGACGTGGCGGTGCTGGTGGTGGCCGCGGACGAGGGCGTGATGCCCCAGACGCGCGAGCACCTGGACATCTGCCGGTTGCTGGGCGTGAAGGCCGGCGTCATCGCCCTCACCAAGTCGGACCTGCTGGCGGAGCTGGGCGCCGAGTGGCGCGCGCTGGTGGAGGCGGACCTGTCCACGCTGGTGGCCGGCACCTTCCTGGAGGGCGCGCCGGTGGTGCCCGTCTCCTCGAGGACAGGGGAGGGGCTGGACGGGCTGCGCGCCGCGCTCACCCGCGTGGCCCAGGGGCTGCCCTCGCGTCCCTCCGAGGGTCCGGCCTTCCTGCCGGTGGACCGGGCCTTCACCATCAAGGGCTTCGGCACGGTGGTGACGGGCACGCTGCTGTCCGGGGCCCTGGCGGTGGAGGACACCGTGTCGCTGCTGCCGGGCCTGCCCGGGCCGCTGCGCGTGCGCGGGGTGCAGATGCACGGCGAGGCGGTGTCGAAGGTAACGGCGGGCCAGCGCACCGCGGTGAACCTGACGGGCGTGGAGCCCGAGGCGATTTCGCGCGGCATGGTGCTGGTGAAGGCCGGCGAGGTGCCCGACACGCGCATGCTGGACGTGGAGCTGAGCCTGTTGCCCGCGGCGGAGGAGGCCCTGCCCCGGCGCCGCAAGCTGCTGCTGCACCTGGGCACCGCGCAGGTGGAGGCCACGGTGGCGCTGTTGGACCTGGAGAAGCTGGAGCCGGGGGAGACGGCGCTCGCGCAGCTGCGCCTCTCCGAGCCCATGGCCGCGCTGCCGGGTCAGCGCTTCATCCTCCGGGGCTCGCGCGCGCTGCCGGGCCGGGGCGCCACGCTGGCCGGCGGGCGCGTGCTGTCCATCACCCCGCCGCGCCGCCGCAAGGGAGGCTCCGAGGTGGTGGCCCCGCTGCTGGAGGCGGATGCGGGCGGCCAGGTGGCGTGGTTGCTGCGCCAGTCGGGCTACCGGGGCCTCACGCAGCAGGAGCTCTTCGCGCGCTCGGCGCTGGCGCCCAGGGTGCTGTCGCGAGCCCTGGAGCTGCTCGGCTCGCGCGGCACGGTGCTGCTGGTGGACCGGGAGCGGCGCCTGTACGTCTCCGGCGAGGTGTTCGAGGGCCTGCAGGCGCGGGCCCTGGCGCTGCTCGCCACCTTCCACGAGCGCGAGCCCTTGCGCGAGGGCCTCTCGCGGGAGGAGCTGCGCCAGCGCCTGTCGGGCGAGCTGGACGCGCGCCTCTTCGCCCGGGTGGTGCAGGCGCTGACGGACGCGGGGAAGGTGGAGGTGGAGAAGGAGGTGGTGCGCCTCAAGGGGCGGGGCCGGACGCTCACCCTGGACGAGGACGCGGCGCGCACGCGGTTGGTGGCCGACCTGTCGGCGGCGGGACTCTCGCCGCCCACGCTCAACGAGCTGGCGCAGCGGCTCAAGCTGCCGGCGGCCCGGGTGCAGGAGTTGCTCAAGGTGGCAATGGCGGAGGGCAGGGTGGTGCGGGTGAGCGAGGAGCTGTTCTTCGACGCGGGGGCGCTGGCCGGGCTGAAGGAGCGGCTGGTTGCCCACTTGCGCGAGAAGAAGGAGATTTCCACCCAGGCCTTCAAGGAGCTGGTGGGTCAGAGCCGGAAGTTCGTCATTCCCCTCTCGGAGTACTTCGACCGCGAGAAGGTAACGCTCCGGGTCGGAGAGAAGCGGGTGCTGCGGCGCGCATGACGACGAAGCGTTTCAGCGAGACGGCCCTGCGGGCCCTCATCGAGTCCTTTGGCAACCCCATGTACGTCGCGAAGGGGGGCCGGGTGTGGGCGGCGAACGAGGCCTACCTGGAGATGCTGGGCCTGGGCCGGGCGCAGGTGGAGGGCCGCCTGTTCCTGGATTTCGTCCGTCCGGAGGACCGGGCACGTCTGGAGGCGCGCTACCGCAAGCGCGAGGAGGGGGTGTTGAAGGAGACGGGTCCCCAGCGCTACCTGTTGCCCCGGGCGGGCGGAGGGTCGCTCGAGGTGGCCACCTACGTGCAGGAGGTGGAGCTGGAGGAGAGCGGCCGCGCGATGCTCATCAACCTCCTGGTGCTGGGCGAGCGGCCGGCGGAGCTGGTGGTGGCCGAGCGCCTGGTGGAGACGTCCGCGGAGCTCGTCGCGGCGCGCTCGGAGGCGGCGGTGCGGCGGGTGGCGCTGGCGGGCCTCACGGGCGCGGGGTTCTCCGCGCACTTCCTGGTGCGCGACGGCGAGCGCTTCGTCATCCGGGACGGAGACGGGGCGCTGCCTCCGGAGGACATGGCGCTGGGACTGCGGGCGCTCGCCGAGGGGCGGCCCACCTTCGGCCACCTGCCCGAACTGGACTCCAGCCACGTCTACCTCCCGCTGGGCACCACGCTGTCGGAGGTGCTGTGGGTGTCCGGGGAGGGGCTGTCGGCCTCGTACGGCTCGGTGCTGGCGCTCTTCGCCAAGGTGGTGGGGGCCGCCCTCACCGACGCGCGGCTGCTGGCGGAAGTGGAGCGGGGCCGGCTGGAGCTGGGAGCGGTGGCCGAGCTGGCGCGCTTCGTCGCCCAGCCGGAGCCGCCCTCGCCCGAGGATTTCCTCTCGCGCCTGTCCACGCTGCTCAGCGCGGATGCCGCCCTGCTGTATGCCCCCGAGTCTCCGGAGGGCGAGCTGGTCCTCACGGCGCAGGTGGGACTGGACGGCCAGCTGAGCGCCGTGCTCGCCGCGCCACTCGGGCGCATGTCGCCCGCCCTGGTGACGGCCCGAGGCGCGGTGCTCTCCAGCGAGGCCGAGGAGCGCGCGTTGATGGAGGCCACCGCTGGGCGCCTGGGCTGTGGCGCGGCGGTCCGCCTGGCCCATGGCGGCCACCCGCGGGGGCTCCTCCAGGTGCTGCGAGCCCCGGGGCGCTCCTTCGACGGGGGAGATCTGCGGCTGTTGGTGCCGCTGTCCGAGCTGATGATGACGCTGCTCGACCAGCGCCGTCTGCGCAGCGAGTCCGCCCGGCAGCTCGCCGACACGCGCCTGCTGCTGGACCTGGCCCGCACCACCACCGCCACCCTGGAGGTGGCCAGCATCCTGGACGTGGCCTCGGACTTCCTCGTCAAGCTGCTGGACGTCTCCAACTGCTTCATCCTCCTGCATGACGAGCAGGCCGGGGTGCTGCGCGGCGCCGCCGCCTCGGCCACCCACCGCGACTTCTTCCGCGGCGTGGTGATTCCGGTGGACGAGCCCGTGGGCATCGCCGCGCGCGTGGCCCGCGAGCGCCGGCCGATCGCCGTCCCGGACCTGTCGAAGGTCGCGGAGCTGGCGCACCGCGAGCTCGTCCGCCGCTTCGAGGAGAAGGCCGTGCTGGCCCTGCCGCTCACCTCGCGCGAGGAGCTCATCGGCGTGGTGCTGCTGGACGACACGCGCCACCCGCGCACCTTCCCGCCCGCCTTCATCGAGCTGGCCGAGGCCACATGCGGGCAGATCGCCCTGGCCATCGCCAACGCCCGCCTCTACGAGTCGCTCTGGGCCTCCTACGCGGAGCTGGCCGCCGCGCGCGCGGAGATGGTCAAGCGCGAGCGCCTGGCCGCGCTCGGAGAGCTGTCGGCCATCGTGGCCCACGAGGTGCGCAACCCCCTGGGCGTCATCTTCAACGCCGTGGCCTCGCTGCGCCGCATGCTCAAGGCCGAGGGCGACGCGGGCATGCTGCTGGACATCCTCGCGGAGGAGAGCGACCGGCTCAACCGCATGGTGGGGGACCTGCTGGACTACACCCGCCCGCGCGAGCCCATGCTGCACCTGGAGGAAGTCCCGCGCGTGCTGCAGGAATCGGTGGACTCCGCGCGGGCCCAGCAGGGGGGCTCCGGCCGCATCACCTTCTCCGTCGACGCGGACCCGGAGCTGCCCCGGGTGCCGATGGACCGGCGCCTCATCCGCCAGGCGCTCGTCAACGTGCTCATCAACGCCATGCAGTCCATGCCACAGGGCGGCCCCATCCAGGTGCGCGCCCGGCGCGAGCCGCATGCCGGCAAGGACGTGCTGCGCGTCGACGTGACGGACCTGGGCTGTGGCATCCCCACCGAGCTCGTCCACCGTGTCTTCGAACCCTTCTTCACCACCAAGGCCCAGGGCACGGGCCTGGGGCTCGCCGTGGTCAAACGCATCATCGAGGAGCACCACGGAGAGCTCTCCGTGGAGAGCGCTCCGGGCCGTGGCACCACCTTCTCCCTCCGCCTTCCCCTCACCCAGCTGACGACGAGCCTGCCGTGACCGACGCACCCACTCAGCTCCATCGCGGACGCATCCTGGTCGTGGACGACCAGCGCAACATGCGGGCCACCACCGCGCTCCTCCTGCGCTCCGAGCGCTACTCCGTCCTCGAGGCCGCCAACGGCGAGGAGGCGCTCGCGACGCTCGCGAGCAACGGGGTGGACCTGATGTTGACGGACCTGAAGATGGAGCCCATGGACGGGCTCACCCTCCTCAAGAAGGCGCTGGAGGTCACCCCGCGCCTGCAGGTCATCATGATGACGGCCTTCGGCTCCATCGAGAGCGCGGTGGAGGCCATGCGCCAGGGGGCGTTCGACTACGTCACCAAGCCCTTCAAGGAGGGCGAGCTGCGCTACCGGGTGGAGCGCGCGTTGGAGCGGGCCCGGCTGCTGGCGGCGGTGGACATGTTCGCCGGCGAGTTCAACGAGCGCTACGGCCTGTCCGCGCTGGTGGGCCGCAGCCCGGCCATGCAGGAGCTGCAGTCGCGGCTCATCCGCGTGGCGCAGAGCGACGCCACGGTGCTGGTGCAGGGCGAGAGCGGCACGGGCAAGGAGCTCGTCGCCCGCGCGGTGCACGCGCAGAGCCGGCGCAAGGACAAGCCCTTCGTCCCCGTCAACTGCGCCGCCATCTCCGAGACGCTGCTGGAGAGCGAGCTGTTCGGCCACGCCAAGGGCGCCTTCACCGGCGCGGTGCGTGCCCGCCGTGGCCTCGTCGAGGAGGCGGACGGCGGCACGCTCTTCATCGACGAGGTGACGGAGACGACGCCCGCCTTCCAGTCCAAGCTGCTGCGCACCCTGCAGGAGGGCGAGGTGCGGCGCGTGGGCGAGTCCACCCCGGTGAAGGTGGACGTGCGCATCGTCGCCGCCACCAACCGGGACATCGAGGTGGAGGTGCGCGAGAAGCGCTTCCGGCAGGACCTGTACTACCGGCTCAACGTGGTGTCGTTGCGCGTGCCGCCCCTGCGCGAGCGCCTGGAGGACGTGCCGGCGCTGGCCGAGCACTTCCTCAAGCGCGCCAACGCCCGCAGCCCGGAGCCCAAGCGCCTGTCGAAGGCGGCGGTGGAGCACCTGATGAACTACAGCTTCCCCGGCAACGTGCGCGAGCTGGAGAACCTGGTGGAGCAGGCGGCGGCGCTGGCCGAGTCGGAGGAGCTGCTGCCCGAGGACTTCCCGGTGCGCCTGGAGGCCCGCGTGGATGCAGCGGGCCCGATGGGGGCCTCGCTCACGCCCCAGTCGGCGGACACCAGCACCCGGATGCCCACGCTGGCCGAGGCAGTGGATGAGGCCGAGCGCCGGGCGATCGCCCAGGCCCTGGAGCGGCACGGGACGGACCTGGGCCGGGTCGCCGAGGAGCTGGCCATCTCCTCGACCACGCTGTGGCGGAAGATGAAGCGCCTCAACCTGCGTCCACCCGGGGGCGATCACCGGGACTGAGTCTTCACGGGCGGTGTTTCTCGCCGCACTCCCCGTCAGAATTGAAAATGCGTATTCAATCCTGAAAAGCGGAAGTGCCCGAGATGAGGCCGGATTTTCAGATCTGCAAGGGGATTGCAGCGCTGCAATGCCCGGAAGGGGAGACCGAAGGCCCGGGTAAGTGCCAAGTGCCTGAAATTACTGGCCTCTGAGAGTCTGGGGGCAGTGGCATGGCGAGTGCTAAAGCGTAGACCCGGAGCACATCGAAGCGAGGTTGAAGGTGGTTCCCCCCCACCCCTTCAGCACTTCCGGTGAGCTTTTGAAGAAGAACCCGCGGCCCGGTCCCCTTCATGAGGGTACCGGGCCGCCTTCTTTTTGGGCCTCGGGTCCTCAACCCCGTTCACTGCTGAAAGCCCTTTCATTTCTGAAAAGTGGATTTCAAGGCTGCAATGCAGGGGTGAAATGCAGGAGGGCGCGAGGGAGCCTGAACGCGCCAAGTGGCTGAAAGGACTGGGTGTCGAGGACCCCTCCCGGCTGGCATGGGGAGTGCTAAAGACAGGATACGGAGCACGTCGAAGTAGGCAGAAGGTGGTTCCCCCCCACCGCCTTCAGCGCTTCCGGTGAGCTTCCTGAGAAGAACCCGCGGCCCGGTATCCTTCATGAGGATGCCGGGCCGCCTTCTTTTTGGGGCTCTGCTTCCGGCTCCAGCTCTCGGTCGGAGTGGTTTTTCACTCCTGCAAGGCGGATTTCAGGGCTGCAATGCAGGGATGAAAGGGGAGGCGGGCGTGCCGGGGCTTGAAAGCGCCAAGCACCTGGAATGACTGGCCTCCGAGAGCCCCGCCGGGTTGGCATGGCGAGTGCTAAAGAGAAGACTCGGAGCACGTCGAAGTGGGCTGAAGGAGGTTCCCCCCCACCGCCTTCAGCACTTCCGGTGAGCTTCCTGAGAAGAACTCGCGGCCCGGTATCCTTCATGAGGATGCCGGGCCGCCTTCTTTTTGGGCCTCGGGAGTGGCGGCGACGGAGGCGGGCGTTTGCACTTCTGCACGGCGATTTCAAGGTTGCAATGCAGGGGTGAAAAGCAGGAGGGCGTGCCGAGGCCAGGCGGTGCCAAGTGCCCGGAAAGACTGGCCCCCAGCATCCCGTGGGGTTGGCATGGGGAGTGCTAAAGAGAAGACACGGAGCACGTCGAAGTAGGCAGAAGGTGGTTCCCCCCCACCGCCTTCAGCGCTTCCGGTGAGCTTCCTGAGAAGAACCCGCGGCCCGGTATCCTTCATGAGGATGCCGGGCCGCCTTCTTTTTTGGGGCTCTGCGTCCGCCTCCGTGCCAGGCGCCCGGGCCGCACCGGCGGGGGCGAGGGTGCCCGGAAACGAAAACGCCCGGGCGGAGTCGCCCGGGCGTCGGTGAATCCAGTGGACTGGGAGCTCAGCGGCTGAGCAGCGAGCCGGCCTGGACGATCCACTCGCCGACGGGGCCGGGCATGATGCCCAGCAGCACCACGGCGATGGTGGAGACCACGAGGGCCAGCTCGGTCATCCAGTTGCGCTCGAGGGTGTGAGCGCCCTCGGGCACGGGCCGCATGTACATGTAGACCACCACGCGCAGGTAGTAGTAGGCGCCGGCCGCGCTGGAGAGGACCGCGATGATGGTGAGGCCCACGAGGCCCGCGTCCACGGCGGCCTGGAAGAGCAGGAGCTTTCCGATGAAGCCGACGGTGGGGGGGATACCGGCGAGCGACAGCATGAAGGCGGCCATGGCGAAGGCCCAGCCCGGACGGCGCTGCGCCAGGCCGCTGAAGCGCTCGAGATCCCACGCGGTGCCCTTCTCCTCGTCCTCGCGGCGCTCCAGCATGGAGATGATGCCGAAGGCGCCCACCGCGGTGACGGTGTAGGCGAGCAGGTAGAAGAGGATGCCGCGCAGGGCCTCCACGCGCGTCACGTCCAGGGGGCTGGCGCCCACGAGCGCGGTGGGGCCCAGCAGCCTGAACTCCTGGCCCGGCTGCGACACGAAGAGGGCCGCCACGCCCAGCATCACGTAGCCGGCGTGGGCGATGGAGGAGTAGGCCAGCATGCGCTTCACGTTGCGCTGCGGGATGGCCATCAGGTTGCCCACCACCATGGTGAGCAGCGCCAGGGTGGAGAAGAGCGCGAAGGGCAGCTCCGGGCTGATGCCGGTGCCCACGGAGACGAACACGCGCACCAGGGCCACGAAGGCGGCGGCCTTCACACCGGCGCTCATCAGCGCGGTGACGGGGGTGGGCGCGCCCTCGTACACGTCCGGCGTCCACATGTGGAAGGGCACCGCGGCCACCTTGAAGGCGAAGCCGGCGGCCACCAGCACCGCGCCCGCGTAGACGAGCGCCGGGTTGACGGTCATCGCGCTCTTCAGCGGGGCCACCATGTCCCCGAGCAGCGTGGTGCCGGTGGCGCCGTACAGCAGCGCCGAGCCGTACAGCAGCACCGCCGAGGAGAACGCGCCGAGGATGAAGTACTTGAAGCCCGCCTCGCTCGGCCGCGTGCCGCGCCGCAGGTAGGACGTCAGCGCGTACGTGGAGATGGAGAGGACCTCGATGTTGACGAAGAGGGTGATGAGCTCGTTGGACAGGCCCAGCAGGCTCATGCCCGCGCCCGCGAAGAGCATCAGCGCGTAGAACTCACCGCGCTCGGCCCCGCGCTTGCGCAGGAAGCCGGCCGAGGTGAGCGCCGCCAGTCCCACCGACACGCAGACGATGAAGGTGAGGAAGCTGGAGAACGGGTCCATCGCCCCGAAGCCGAGGAATACCTCGCGCGCCGGCTCGGCCAGCAGCGACAGCGACACGATGCCGGCGATGACGGACGTGACGGTGGTGAGCACCGCCTGGTAGCCGCGCGACGAGGTGGCGGAGAGGAACACCTCCGATATCAGCAGGACGCACGCTCCCAGCACCAGGATGATGGCGGGGATGAGCGGCAGGAAGTCCGCCGAGGTGAGGTTGGGAATGTTCATGGTGGGGACTCTCGACTAGCGCCGGTCGGCGAGCTGGCCCGACGGCTGGGCGGTGGGGGCGGCGGCCATTCCGGAGGGGGGCAGGGGCATCACGGTGATCTGCACGTCGCCGGGCTGCACCTTGCTGCCGGGGGCGCCCAGGTTGGCGCGGGTGATGAAACGCTCGGTGGACGGGTTGATGCGGTCCAGGAAGGGCTGCGGCATCAGGCCCATCACCACCACCAGGATGAGGAACGGCACCACCGTGGCGAACTCACGCAGGCTCAGGTCCGACAGGTGCTGGTTCTCGCGGTGGGTGAGGGGGCCGAAGAACACCTTCTGCACCATCCACAGCATGTACGCCGCGCCGAGGATGACACCCAGAGCCGCCAGCACACCGACGGCCAGACCCAGGTTGCTCTTGAAGGTGCCCAGCAGCACCAGGAACTCGCCCACGAAGCCGTTGGTGCCCGGCACCGCCACGGACGAGAAGGTGATGATGAGGAAGGAGGCCGTGTACACCGGCACCACCTTGGCGATGCCGCCGTAATCGGACATCAGGCGGGTGTGGCGCCGCTCGTAGAGGAAGCCGAACAGGAGGAACAGCGCGCCCGTGGACACGCCGTGGTTGAGCATCTGGTAGGCGCTGCCGGTGGCGCCCTCGGCGGTGAGCGCCAGCATGCCCAGCATGCAGTAGCCCAGGTGGCTGACCGAGGAGTAGGCGATGAGCTTCTTGATGTCCCGCTGCGCCAGGCACATCAGCGCGCCGTAGACGATGCCGATGACGGACAGGGCCGCCAGGATGGGCCGGGCCTGGTGCGTCGCCGCCGGGAAGAAGGGAATCGCGAAGCGCCAGAAGCCGAAGGTACCCATCTTCAGCATCACGCCGGCCAGGATCATCGAGCCCGCCACGGGCGCCTGCACGTGGGCGTCCGGCAACCAGGTGTGCACCGGCCACATCGGGACCTTGATGGCGAAGGCCAGCGCGAAGGCGGCGAACATCCAGGGGCCCCAGCGGTAGAGCGTTCCGGCGAGCCCCGCGAGCTGCCCGCAGTCACCGCCGGTGGCCATGCAGGTGGAGATCTCCCGGTTGGCGGCCACCAGGTTGTTGTAGATGGCGGCGTAGTCGAAGGAGCGGTTCCCCGGCGTGCTGCTGATGAAGTACACGGCGACGATCGCCACCAGCATCAGCAGCGAGCCCACCAGGGTGTAGAGGAAGAACTTCACGGCCGCCATCTGGCGGTCCTCGCTGCCCCACACGCCCACCAGCAGGTACATGGGGATGAGCATGGCTTCCCAGAAGACGTAGAAGAGCAGCACGTCCAGGGACACCAGCGCGCCGAGCATCACCGTCTGCAGCGCCAGGAGCGCCAGGTGGAACTCCTTCACGCGCTCGGTGATGTACGTCTGCGAGGCCATCACCACCAGGGGCCCGAGGAACACGGTCAGCAGCAGCAGGCTGACGGCCAGGCCGTCCACGCCGATGTGGTAGCTGACGCCGAGCTGCTCGAGCCACCGGGTGCGGTACTCGAGCTGGAACTCGGCACCGCTCGGCTCGAAGCGCATGTAGGCCCAGACGCCGAACACCAGGTCCACCAGCATGCCGATGAACGTGAGGGTGCGGATCTGCCCGCGCTCGGTGCCGGGAATCAGCCAGATGAGGGCCGCGAAGAGCAGCGGCAGGTAGACGACGATGTTGAGCAGATGGGTATCGAAGAAGCTCATTGCAGCACCTGGATGAGCGCGTAGACCGCGCCGCCGAGCAGGGCCAGGGCCATCACCGCAGCATAGCCCTGTGCATCTCCCGTCTGCACGTAGCGCAGGGCGCTGCCCACGCGGGCCGTGACCCACGCGGTACCGCGCACCGCCACCGTGTCGATGAGGAGCGTGTCCACCAGCTTGTAGAGGATGCCGCTCACGTTCTTCACCGGCCGGATGACCAGGAACTCGTAGGCCTCATCCACGTAGAACTTGTTCTGGGTGAAGCGGCGCACCGAGCGGGCGAAGGCCGGAGCCGGCTTGCCCGCCTGCGCGGGGAAGTACTTCATGTACAGGAAGGCCGACACGGCACCGCCCGCCAGCGCCACCAGCCAGGCGAAGACGTAGTCGCCGAGGCCCGGCACGCTGTGGTCCAGCTTCACCAGGTCCGCGCGGCCGGCGATGCGCTCGGCGCTGGCGAACACGGGGCCCAGGAAGTTCTCCATGACGGGCTGCGGCCCGTTGCGGCCCGGCATCAGCGGCAGCGCGTACACCAGTGCCACCACGCTGAGCACCGCCAGCACCACCAGCGGCAGCGTCATCTGCCAGGCGCTCTCGTGCGCGTGGGCGATCTTCGCCTCCGGCGAGCGCTTGCCCTCGAAGGTGAGCAGGTAGGCGCGCGACATGTAGAACGCCGTGCTCGCCGCGATCAGCAGGCCCACGTAGTACAGCGCGTGGGTGACGCTCTCGTAGCCGTGCAGGTGGTTGTGGTGCAAACCGTGGAAGATGGCGTCCTTGGAGAAGAAGCCGGAGAGCGGGACGATACCGGTGATGGCCAGGGTGGCCACCAGGAAGGTGCCCCACGTCCACTTCATCTCGTGGCGCAGGCCGCCCAGCTTCTTGATGTCCGTCTCGTCCGCGTTGCCGTGCATGACGCTGCCGGCGCCGAGGAAGAGGCAGGCCTTGAAGAACGCGTGGGTGACGAGGTGCAGCACCGCCGCCCAGAAGATGCCGGCGCCCACGCCCATGAACATGATGCCCAGCTGGGACACCGTGGAGTAGGCGAGCACCTTCTTGATGTCGTCCTGCGCGAAGGCGATGAGCGCGGCCAGCAGCGAGGTGATGGTGCCGATGATGGCCACCGTCGTCATGGCGGTGGGGCTGAGCACCAGCAGGAAGCTCATGCGGCTGAAGAGGTAGACGCCCGCGGTCACCATCGTCGCCGCGTGGATGAGGGCGGAGACGGGAGTCGGACCGGCCATGGCGTCCGGCAGCCAGACGTACAGCGGGAACTGGGCGCTCTTGCCCGCCGCGCCGAGCAGGAACAGCAGCAGCGCCACCGTCAGCACGCCACCGAAGGTGCGGCCGGCGAGCGGCCCCTCCGCGATGGGCGTCTGCAGGGTGACGGCCGCCTGGGCGTTGACCTCCGCGTTCTGCGGCAGCGCGTTGGCCAGGACCTCGAGGCCCTGGAAGGCCACGGGGCCCTTGAGCTGCTGGCCCTCGCGGAAGCGCACCTGGGCGGTCTCGGCGGCACCGCTCACCGTGGTGAAGTTGGCCACGTTCGCCTGGCTGTTGAAGGCGCTGACCAGCAGCACGATGAGGAAGGTGGCGATGAGGAACGCGAAGTCACCGATGCGGTTGGTGATGAACGCCTTGCGTCCCGCCCAGGCCTTGGCCGCGTCCGTGTACCAGAACCCGATGAGCAGGTAGCTGGCCATACCGACGCCCTCCCAGCCCACGAAGAGCAGGACGAGGTTGTCGGCGAGCACCAGCGTGAGCATCGCCGCCACGAACAGGTTGAGGTACGCGAAGTACCGCCAGTACCCGTCGTCGTGCTCCATGTAGCTGGTGGAGTACAGGTGGATGAGGAAGCCCACGCCGGTGATGACCAGCAGGAGCGTTCCGGACAGGTGGTCCACCAGCAGGCCGAAGTTCACCCGGAAGGTGCCGACGGAGAACCAGGTGCCGTAGTCGTAGCCGATGGCGTAGCGGATGGCGTTGGGCGAGTAGACGCTCTCCATGGCCACCGGCGAGCCGCCCTGCACGTGGCTGACGCACCAGAAGGCCAGCACGGACAGCACGAAGGAACCGGCCACCGTCGCGCACGCGATGAGGTGGACGTTGCCGCGGCCCAGCATCTTGCCGAACACGCCGCACACGAACGCGCCCAACAGCGGCAGCGCGATGATGAGCCACAGGGACTGCGCGAAGATGGCGGGTTCCACCGGCGCGGTCATGAAGAATTGCTTGAGGGCTTCCATGGGCAGAGGGGCTCTCTAGGGCGGAAGGAGGGGCCGGGCCGTCAGTGCTTCATCGTCCGGATTTCGTCGATGTTGACGGTGCCTCGGCTGCGGAACACGGCGATGACGATGGCCAGGCCGATGGAAGCCTCGGCCGCCGCGACCGCGATCACGAAGAAGGCGGACACGTGGCCCGTCAGGTTGCCGTTCTGTTTGGCGAAGGCGAGGAACGTCAGGTTCGCCGCGTTGAGCATCAGCTCCACGCACATGAACACCACCAGGGCGTTGCGGCGGATGAGCACGCCGAACATGCCGAGGCAGAACAGGGCTGCGGCGAGGATCAGGTAGTACGAGATCGGGACCATGGCCGGACTTGGGGAGGGCGAGCGCCGCCCGCCTTCTAGCAGAGGGTTGAAGGGGACGGGCTCAAATCCGCGACTTGGCCACCACCACCGCGCCCACCATGCCCACCAGCAGCAGGAGGCTGACGGCCTCGAAGGGCAGCAGCCACTTGGTGTAGATGGTCTGGCCGATGACCGCCAGGGTGCCGAAGCCGTTGGCCACCGCCTGCGGGCCGGTGAACGTCTCGACGCGCTCCGGAATCCGCCAGATGGCCACCACCAGCACCGCCAGCAGCCCCGCCGCCGCCGCCCCGCCCGCAATCCGCGAGAGCGTCAGCCGCGGCCCGGTCGAGGTGGACTCGCCCAGGTTGAGCAGCATGATGACGAAGAGGAAGAGCACCATGATGGCGCCCGCGTAGACCAGCACCTGCAGCACCGCCACGGTGTGGGCCCACAGCAGCACGTAGATGCCGGCCAGGAAGAAGAACGTGGCCACCAGCGACATGGCGGAGCTGATGGGGCTCTTGGCGAAGATGACCAGCCCGGCCGACAGCAGCGTCAGGAGCGCGAAGGCTCCGAAGAGAATCAGCTCGATGTTCACGACCACTCTCCGAACGCGCCCCAGGGCTTGTCGCCGAACGGGCAGCGGTGCTCGCGGATGTGCGCCTCGAACTCGTCGCGGAAGCGCATGAGGAAGGAATGCGTCGGCAGCGCCGCGGCATCGCCCAGCGCGCAGATGGTGTTGCCCAGACCGATGGGCGGGTAGGGCGCGATGGAGGACGCCACGTTGCTGAGGATCTCCACGTCACCCGGCTCGCCGCGGCCCTCTTCGATCTTCCGCAGGAGGCGCGTCTGCCACGGGGTACCCTCGCGGCACGGCGTGCACTGGCCGCACGACTCCTCGGCGTAGAAGCGGGCCACGCGCCACAGGCTGCGCACCATGCAGGTGGTGTCGTCCATGACGATGACGCCGCCAGAGCCCGCCATGGTCTGCTTCACCTTGACGGCCTCGAACTCCATGGCGATGTCCAGCTCGTCCGGGCTGAGGATGGGTGCCGACGAGCCGCCCGGGATGACGGCCTTTATCTTGCGACCCGCGGGCAGGCCCCGGCCGTACTTGTCGTCGAAGATGAGCTGGGTGAACGTCGCCTCCAGCGGCACCTCGTAGACGCCCGGCCGGTTCACCGTGCCGGACAGGCACACCAGGCGGGTGCCACCCGACTTGTCGGTGCCCAGGCCGGCGTACCAGGCCGAGCCGCGGGTGAACACGTGGGGCACGCTGGCGAGCGTCTCCACGTTGTTGACCACCGTGGGGCAGCCGAACAGGCCCACCACCGCGGGGAACGGCGGCTTGAGACGGGGCCAGCCCTTCTTGCCCTCGAGGCTCTCGAGCAGCGCCGTCTCCTCGCCGCAGATGTAGGCGCCCGCGCCGCGCACCACGTAGCAGTCCAGCTGGTAGTCCTTGCCCAGCATCTTCTTGCCGAAGATGCCGGCGGCGTAGGCCTCCTTGATGGCCGCGTTGGCGCGCTCCGCCTGGAGCTTGAACTCACCGCGCAGGTACACGTAGCAGGTGTGCACGCCCAGCGCGTAGGACGCGATGGCGATGCCCTCCAGCATCATGTGCGGGTCGTTCTCGAGGATGTAGCGGTCCTTGAAGGTGCCCGGCTCGGACTCGTCGCCGTTGACCGCGAGGTACTTGGGCTTGGGGCTGTCCTTGGGGACGAAGCTCCACTTGAGGCCCGTGGGGAAGCCGGCTCCGCCGCGCCCGCGGAGGTTGGACTTCTTCACCTCGTCGATGATCTGCGCCGGCGCCAGCTCCAGGGCCTTCTCCAGCCCCTTGTAGCCCCCGCGCTTCTTGTACTCATCCAGCGTCCAGGAGTTGGGCTTCCCCCAGGCGCTCGAGATGATCGGTTCAAATGCCGTTGTCGCCATGGAATCAGGTTCCTTGATGCAGGAGTTCAGGGGAGCTTGTCGAAGATCGCGTCGACCTTGGCCTTCGTCAGGCTCTCGTGGTGCTCCTCGTTGATTTGCAGGCACGGCGCGGTGCCGCAAGAGGCCAGGCACTCGGTCTCGCGCAGGAAGAAGCGCTCGTTCGACTCACCGGCCTTCAACCCGAGCTTCTGCTCCAGGTAGGCGAGCATCTTCTCCGCGCCCCAGAGGGAGCAGGAGAGATTGGTGCAGACGTCGACGGTGTACTTCCCGGGCTTCTTGAGGTGGTACATCACGTAGAAGCTCGCCACCTCGTAGGCGCGCTCGGGCGTGACGTTCAACCGGCTGGCGACCAGCTTGAGTCCCTCGGGGGGCAGCCAACCTTTCAACTCCTGCAGCAGTCGGAGCGCGGGTAGCATCGCTGCGCTCTTCCGATCCGCGGGGTAGTGCGAGAGGATCTCCGCGATCTCCGCGTCGAACTTCTTCTGCTCTTCGGGGGTGAACAGGGGCTCCGCCATGGCGGGCGCTTCGTAAGGCTCGAATGGCCGCGTTGTCAACATAAACCCTCGGAGCTACACTCCGTCCCATCAGCGAAATGCCGAGCGATTTCAACCCCTTGTTATGAATCGGGGATCAGACGACAAGCGAGATGAGCCCCGAGTGCCGCTCGTGCTGCGGGTGCGTTTCCCGGATCAGGCTCGGATGGCGGCCGTGACGGAGAACCTCTCCAAGGGGGGGATCTTCGTGCAGACGGACCGTGCCTTCACGGCCGGTGAAGAGGTGGGGTTGGCACTTTCTTTCCCGGGGCTGCTGAATCCGGTAGAAGTCGTGGGGACGGTGGCCTGGATACGGCCAGCGTCGGCCGAGGCGCCGGGTGGTGTCGGCATCCGGGTGGTGCGCGATCAGGACCGGCAGCGATTGGGTGAAATCTTGAGTTCGGCAGGACAGACCCGCGCGTCGGACCCGAAGGCGCTCCCCGCCGAGGGCTACCGTGTCCTCATCGTCGAGGACAACCCGCACATCGTCGAGATGTACAGCTACGTGCTCAAGAAGCTGGCGAGCGGCGAGCTGGCGGGCAAGGTGCCGCTGGAGGTCCACTTCTCCCCGGATGGGCACCACGCGCTGCAGGCCCTGCGCTCCAGCCGCTTCAGCCTGGTGATGACGGACCTGTACATGCCGGTGATGGACGGCTTCGCGCTCATCGAGCGCATCCGCGCCGAGGAGCCGCTCAAGTCCATTCCCGTGGTGGCCATCTCCGCGGGCGGTCCCGAGGCGCGAGAGCGCGCCATGCAGCTGGGCGTGGACATCTACCTGCGCAAGCCCGTGCGCTTCCAGGAAGTGCTGGAGACCGTGAAGCAGCTGCTTCACATTCCCTGACAGTCGGCGGGGAGGCTCGCTTTGAGGCGGGGTGCCGGGACGGCTAGAGTCCGGCTCGCATGCCCAAGCCCGCCATCCACCGCGACACCGTCTGCGGCGAGGCGCTGTTCATCCTCCAGAGTCTGAGGGAGAACGGCCGTCTGGGGCGCTCGAACAAGCTGGCCGATGTGAAGGCCTCGCTCGAGCCCTCCGTCTCGCTGGAGTTCGACAGCTACTATCTCTTCCTTCGCAAGTACCTCTACATCGCGCTGGACCCGCGGGAGGCGCAGCTGCGTCTCACCGAGCCGGGTGAGCGCGTGGTGGATGGCGAGCTGCAGGAGAAGTTCTCCCTGGAGGTGGACGAGTTCTTCGCCGAGCAGCTGCTCGGGGACGACGACTCCGTCGTGACCGGCGAGGAGGAGGACGACCCGAGCATGCCGCCTCCCCCGCCGGACATCCTCCTGGAGGAGAACGAGATGCTGCCGCCCGTGGAGCAGCCGCCCGCGCTGCCGAGGGCTCGTGCGTCCGTGGCGCTGGAGGTGCCGCTGCCTCCGTCCGTGCCGGTGCCTCCCCCGGTGGCGAGCATGCGCAACGAGGCCGTCCCCCTGCCGCCCGCCGTGCCCGTTCCCCCCGCCGCTCCCGTCGCGCCTCCCGCTCCGATGCCCGCTCCCGCCCCCGCGCCCGTCCCTCCGCTGGCCACCTCTCCCGCTCCCAAGGCCGCCGCCGAGGTGCTGGACCAGCGCTACCAGAAGCTCGAGGCCATCGGCTCCGGGCCGCTCGGTACCGCCTACAAGGGCCGCTTCAACGCGCTCGGGCTGGACATCTGCGTCAAGGAGCTCAAGGACATCTTCGGCTACTTCTCCTTCCTGCAGCGCGGCGAGGTGCTCAAGCGGCTGAAGAAGGAGCTGTGCGCGCAGGCCCAGGTGCGCCACCCGGGCATCATCCAGGTGCTGGACCAGAACGCGGAGGCCGCCCGGCCGTACTACGTGCTGGAGCTGCTGCACGGCAGCCTCAAGGACAAGCTGGAGGAGGGCGGGGGCAGGGGCGTGCCGGTGCCCTTCGCCATGCGCTGCTTCCTGCAACTCGCCTACGCGCTGCGCGCCGCGCACGCCGTGGGCCTCACGCACCACAACCTCAAGCCGGAGAACGTCCTCTTCGATCTCTACGGCAACGCGAAGCTGGGCGACTTCGGCCTGAGCCGCGTGGTGGAGCAGGACGCCTCCAAGGGCTTGCCCCAGGTCTTCGTGGGCGCCGGTGGCATGGCGTACCTGGCCCCCGAGCTCCTCCAGCCGCAGCGCGCGAAGGACGCCGGCCCCGCCTCGGACGTCTACGGGCTGGGCATCATCCTCTACGAGATGCTCACCGGGCAGATTCCCGGCCGCCGCTCGCCGCTGCCCTCCGAGGTCAACCCCGAGGCCCCCGCTGGCCTGGACGCCATCTTCGACAAGATGACCCATGACCGGGTGGACCAGCGCTACCCGGACATCGACACGATGCTGGAGGACTTCTACAAGTCCTTCACCGAGGCGCAGTTCCTCGCCAGGGGCGACCTCATCCTGTCCTCCGAGCCGCAGTAACGAGTGCTCGCGGTGGACGGGCCAGGCTGTAAAACTCGTCCTCCATGAGCAACAGCACGAATTCGCAAGACTCCGTGCTCGTCACCGTCACCGGACGGGACGAGCCCGGCATCCTGGCCCGCTTGACCGGCATCCTCTCCGAGGTGGGCGCGGTACTGCTCGACATCGAGCAGGTGGTGGTGCATGGCCAGCTCACCCTGTCCCTGCTGGTGCGCCTGCCCGAGACGCGCAGCGTCCTCAAGGAGCTGCTCTTCGCGGCGAAGGAGCTCGGCATGTCGCTGGACTTCAAGCCGGTGGAAGGGCCGAGCACTCCCGTCGGCCCGAGCCGCAGCCGCCATGTCGTCACCGTGGTGGGCTCCCTGGGGGCCCGCGAGCTGCACGCCGTCGCCGAGCGCCTGGCCCGGCACGGGGCCAACATCGAGCGCATCAACCGCCTGTCCGACGCGGAGCTCGGCTCGGTGGAGATCCACATCGCCCTGCCGCCGGAGAGGGATCCAGAGGAGCTCAAGCGCTCGTTGCTGGAGCTGGCCATGTCCACCAGCGCCTTCGACGTGGCGCTGCAGCGCGAGAGCCTCTACCGGCGCAGCAAGCGGCTGGTGGTGATGGACATGGACTCCACGCTCATCCGCATCGAGGTCATCGACGAGCTGGCGCGGGCGTACGGGGTGGGCGAGCAGGTGGTGCGCATCACCGAGCGCGCCATGCACGGGGAGATGGACTACGACGAGTCCCTGCGCCAGCGCGTGGCGCTGCTGAAGGGGATGGACGCGAAGGTGCTGCGGGACATCGCCGCCAACCTCCCGCTCACCCAGGGCGCGGAGACGCTCATCCGGGTGCTCAAGCGGCTGGGCTACCGCACCGCCATCATCAGCGGCGGCTTCTCCGTGGCGGCCGAGGCCCTCAAGGCGCGGCTGGGCATCGACTACGCCCACTCCAACATGCTGGAGGAGGCGGATGGCAAGCTCACCGGGCGCACGCTCGGACCCATCGTCAACGCGCGCCGCAAGGCGGAGCTGCTGGAGAGCATTGCCCAGGCGGAGGGCATCCTTCTCGACCAGGTCATCGCGGTGGGCGACGGCGCCAACGACCTGCTGATGCTGGAGCGCGCGGGTCTGGGCATCGCCTTCCGCGCCAAGCCCAAGCTGCGTCAGGCGGCCGATACCTCCATCTCCGCCGGAGGCCTGGACACCATCCTCTACCTCCTGGGACTCACCGCTCGCGAGCTCCAGGAGGTGCTCGGGTAGGGCGGCTCACGAGGCGCGCATGCGCGCCGCCAGCTCCTTCTGCTGGAGGGCGCCCTTCTCCAGCAGCAGCTCGAGCAGGGCGCGCAGAATCTTGGAGCTCTTCTCCTGGTTGACCTGCACCGTCTGCAGCCGCTGCATCTCCTCGGGGGAGAACACCTCGGCCGGCGAGGGCGAGGCGCTGAGGATCTCATCGAGCAGATCCGCGGCGCTCGACCCCCCACCGGGACGCGAGGACGCGGCGGCCGCCGCCTGGCGCTGGGCGTTCTCCTCGGCCAGCTTCGGGGAGATGTCGGCGAGGGACTTCCTCACCGTCTTGCCGCTCATGTCGACGATCTTGAACTCGTCCTCGTCGCTCGAGGGCTTGTCCCTGCGTGTGCCCGTCGGAGTGAGGGACGGCTCCATGTTGCGGTAGTGCCGCATGATGGCGTTCTCGATCTCCCGGTCTCCCGCCACCATGGGGATGACGCGCGTGCGGCTGCGTGCGGCCACCTGATCGATGGTCTGCAGGTCGGACGGGTCCGCCATGGCGAGCACGAGCGTCTTGCCGTTGTCGCGCAGGGCCACGGGGAAGACGCCCTTCTGCTCGGCGAAGGTGACGTCCAGCTTCGCGAGGGCGCCCGGATCCTTGGCGGTGCCCAGCTGGACGCGCTGCACGCCCAGGCCCTGGGCAATGGCCTCGGTGAGGGTGTCCTCCGCGGCGAGCCCCATGTCGGTGACGATGCGCGACAGGCGTCCGCCCCACTGGTCATGTTGGGCGAGCGCGCTGCGAAGCTGCATCTCGTCGATGACGCGGGCCTTGACGAGAATCTCTCCGATACGGTTGCGAGGTGCGGCCATGCTCGCCAGTCTACGGAGGAAGGAGCCCGGAGTCGCGTTCGATGCCGCGAGGATTCGATACCTGCCTGGCAGAAGGGGTGGCGCTCTTCAACGCCGGGCACTTCTTCGAGGCCCATGAGGCCTGGGAGGAGGCCTGGACACACGAGAGCGGCCCACGCCGGCTGCTCCTCCAGGGCCTCATCCTCGTGGCGGCGGGCTGGCTGAAGCGGGACGCGGGCAATGCCCGGGGGGCGTGGACGCTCTTCTCCCGCGCGCTGGACCGGCTCGCGTCCCTGCCTCCCGTCTGCGAGGGCGTGGACGTGGGCGGCCTGCGTCCCCGGGTGGATCGCTGGCGACAGGGCGAGGCCGCTGACCGGCCCCTGCTCGCCTGGCCGGCCCCCAACCAGGGAGGAGACTTCTGATGCAGCCCTTCGCGGACGAGCAGACGCAGCTGTGCCCCTACTGCGGCGAGGAGGTGGAGGTGGCGGTGGACCCCGGTGGGCCCTCCTCGGAGACGTACGTGGAGGACTGCCCGGTGTGCTGCCGGCCATGGGTGGTGTACGTCTGCCGAGAGGGGGAAGAGGTGTCCGTCCACCTGGGGCGCGAGGACGATTGAGCCGGCCGGAATGGGCCCGCGGCGCGTCGCCTTGACACGTTTCAAAGCATGGTTCTCTTGAAGCTGTGAGAGGCGCCGGGCCCGAAGCAACGAGGGCTCGGCGCGGTGGAAACAACCGTTCAAACCCAGTCGAGAGACGCGCCGTCACTCCGTCCGGAGTGCGACGCGATGAGGAGACGTCCATGCAGACCCGTTGGAATCCGTTCGCCGTGAGCAATGGTGCCGTCGCCCTGGGCCCCCTGATGGCGCGGGAGTTCGACCAGCTCTTCCGTGACCTGTCCCTGCGCCCTGATTCGCGCGAGCTCGTGCCGCCGGCGGACATCTACGAGACGGCCGAGGGCATCACCCTGCAGGTGGACCTGCCGGGGCATGACCCCAAGGCCATCGAGGTGAAGGTGGAGAACGACACCCTCACCCTCAAGTCCGAGCGCAAGACGGAGCGCTCCGACAAGGAGGGCGCGCGGCGCCTGGAGCGCAGCTTCGGCGTGTACGCCCGCACCTTCGTGGTGCCCCGCACGGTGGACGCGTCCAAGGTGGAGGCCCGCTACGACAATGGCGTGCTCACCCTGACGCTGCCGCGGCGCGAGGAGTCCCGCCCCCGCGTGGTCGAGGTGAAGGTCAACAGCTGAGATGTGACGCGGAGAGGTGATGCATCCCAGCCGGTGGGGACGGGTTCCCGAGAGGGGACTCGTCCCCGAGCCGTTGACGATGCACGCGGCATACACGAGCGGCGATGCGCCCTCACACGGAGCCTGGGAACGGGCCCCGTGGAGACGCCTCGCCGCTTCCGTCGTCTGGCGCGCTAGCGCTTGACGGCGGTGTTGGCCCCGAGCGCCAGCGGCACGCGGAACAGGTCGAGCACCTGCTGCACGTCCAGCGGCTTGGGCAGGCACGCCACGGCGCCCGCCTGCTTCGACTGCTCCACCACCTCGGGCGAGTGGGCGGACGTCATGGTGATGAGCCGCACGCCCTCCATCTGCTTGCGGGCGCGGATGCGGCGGCACACCTCGATACCGTCGATGTCCGGCATGTTCAGGTCGATGAGCATGCCGTGCGGCTTCTGCTCGCTCACCAGCAGCAGCGCCTCGACGCCGCTGGTGGTCGTCTGCAGCTCCACCTGGTTCGCGTAGGGCTTGAAGGCACGCTTGATGGCATCGAGCACCTGCCGCTCGTCATCCACCACCAGCAGGCGCACGGTGCTGCTGCCCAGCTCCTCGGGCACCGGCATCTGGTGGGTGATGAGGAAGGTGCGGAGGTCGGCCGAGCGGACCCTCCGGTGACCACCCGGCGTCCGGAACGCCATGAGGATGCCGCGGTCGATCCACTTGCTCACCGTGGACGGGTCCACCTGGAGCAACCGACTGATGTCGTGGGTCGTGTAGAGCTGATCCGTCATCGAACTCCCCTCACTCTGCACTGCTGGCTGGCTTCCGGCCTTCATAGGATAAGACACCTAAGCGGGAAGCGAAAATTCTTCGATTTCACAACTTGACAGCTTGTAGGGCATCAGGGTCTCTCATGTGTTGAACGGTGGCCTCCCATTGGCCCGAGGCCTTCAAGCAGAGCTCCACCAGCTCACGCGCGGCGCCGTGTCCTCCCCGGCTCCGAGCCACATAATGCACTTCCTGGCGTACCTCGGGTGCTGCATCCGCGGGACACGCCGAGAGACCCGCCATCCCCAGGGGACCCAGGTCGTTGATGTCATCCCCCATATAGGCACACTCCTCAGGGGAGACCTCGAGCTGCGCCAGCAGTTCACGAAAACCCGCTGCTTTGTTCTTCCGACCCTGGAGCACGGCGGTGACGCCCAGCTCGAGGCCGCGCACCTCCACGATGGAGGAGGAGCGCGCGGTGAGGATGGCGGTGCGCAACCCCGCCAGCCTCGCCATCACCAGCCCGTGACCATCCTTGACGTCGAAGCGTTTCATCACCTCGCCGCCATCACCGTAGTAGAGGCCGCCATCCGTGAGCACGCCGTCCACGTCGAACACGAGCAGACGCACGCGGGAGGCGCGTTCCGTCAGCTCGTCCTTGTTCGGCTTTGGCGGCAGCTCCGTCATGTCGTGTCCCCTCGGACTCCCTCCCCACGGTTTCGTTTCACTTCACCCCGGCTCGTGCCCCAGCGCACGCCGGATGGCCAGCACCTGACGTAGCACGTCCTCGAACATCTGGGGATTGAGCGAACAGGGACCGTCACACAGGGCACGGTCCGGGTCTTCATGCACTTCCGTGAAAAGCGCGTCTATTCCGGCGGCGGCGGCGGAGCGCGCCAGCAGGGAGACGAACTTGCGCTCCCCGCCCGTCTGCCCATCCCCGGAGGAGGGCAGCTGCACGGAGTGGGTGGCGTCGAAGCACACGACGAGCCCCGCCTCGCGCATCTGGGCGAAGCCGCGCATGTCCACCACCAGGTTGTTGTAGCCGAAGGTGGCGCCGCGCTCGGTGACGAGCACGTTGGGGTTGCCCACCTCCACGGCCTTGCGCGCCGAGTGGACGATGTCCTTGGGCGCCACGAACTGGCCCTTCTTGAGGTTGACGCCCTTGCCGGTGCGGGCCACCGCCTCCACCAGGTCCGTCTGGCGGCAGAGGAAGGCGGGAATCTGGATGATGTCCACCACCTCGGCGGCGGGGCCCACGTGGCTCGTCTCGTGGACGTCCGTGAGGATGGGCACGCCCACCTCGCGCTTCACCCGGTCGAGGATGCGCAGGCCCTCCTTCAGGCCGGGCCCCCGGAAGGACTTGCCGCTGGTGCGGTTGGCCTTGTCGTAGGAGCACTTGAAGGCATAGGGCACGCCCAGCCGGCTCGTCAGCTCCTTGAGGAGCTTCGCGTGGCGCAGCGCCATGTCCTCGGACTCGATGCTGTCCGGGCCCGCGATGACGAAGAGCTTCTGGCCGGGGCCGACCTTGTAGCCGCACAGGTTGATGCTCTGGTTCATGCCTGGGTCCTCCCCGCGTCACGCTGCGTGAGGGCCGCGCGGATGAAGCCGGAGAAGAGCGGGTGGGGCGCGAAGGGCTTGCTCTTGAACTCCGGGTGGAACTGACAGCCGATGAAGTAGGGGTGGTCCGGCAGCTCGATCATCTCCACGAGGTTGAGCTCGGGGTTGTGCCCGGACACGACGAGGCCCGCCTCCTGCAGCCGGCCGCGGTAGGCGTTGTTGACCTCGTACCGGTGACGGTGCCGCTCGTGGATGACGTCCTCCCCGTACAGCTTGTGCGCGAGCGAGCCCGGCTTGAGCGCGCAGGCGTAGCTGCCCAGACGCATGGTACCACCCTTGTCCTGCACCTTCACCTGGCTCTCCATGAGCGTCACCACCGGATGCGGGGTGTGCTCATTGAACTCCAGGGAGTTGGACCCGGCCAGGCCCAGCACGTTGCGGCTGAACTCCACCACCGCCATCTGCAGGCCCAGGCAGATGCCGAAGAAGGGCACCCGCTTCTCCCGGGCATAGCGCACCGCCGTGATTTTACCCTCGGTGCCGCGCACCCCGAAGCCGCCGGGCACCAGGATGGCGTCCACCCCGGAGAGCAGCGCCTCGGGACCCTTGTCCTCCACGTCCTGCGAGTCCACGAAGTGCAGGTCCACCTTCACGTCGTTGGCGATGCCGCCGTGCAGCAGGGCCTCGTTGAGGCTCTTGTAGCTCTCCTTGAGGTCCACGTACTTGCCGACGATGCCCACCTTCACCTCGCCCCGGCCCGGCGAGTACACCTTGCGGATGATGTCCTCCCAGCGGTCCAGCCGGGCGGCGCGCGTCCAGATGTTGAGCGTCTCGGCCAGCCGCTCGTCGAGGCCCTGACGGTGCAGCTCCAGCGGCAGCTCGTAGATGCTCTTCACGTCCGGCGAGGTGAACACGTTGCCGTTGTCCACGTTGCAGAACATGGCGATCTTGTCCTTGAGCTCCCGCGAAATCTCCCGGTCCGTGCGGCAGATGAGGAAGTCGGGCTGGATGCCGATCTCCCGCAGCTTCATCACCGAGTGCTGGGTGGGCTTGGTCTTCACCTCGCCGGCCGCGCCGATGTAGGGCAGCAGCGTCAGGTGCATGTAGACGGCGTTGCCGCTGCCCACGTCGTAGCGCATCTGCCGGATGGCCTCGAGGAAGGGCAGCGACTCGATGTCGCCCACGGTGCCGCCCACCTCGACGATGACGGCGTCCATGCCCTGCGCCGCCTGGCGGATGCAGGATTTTATCTCATCCGTGATGTGCGGAATCACCTGGACCGTCTTGCCCAGGTACTCGCCCCGGCGCTCCTTCTGGATGACGGCGTGGTAGATGCGCCCGGAGGTGAAGTTGTTGAGCCGGGACATCCTCGCGTTGGTGAAGCGCTCGTAGTGACCCAGGTCCATGTCGGTCTCGCCCCCGTCGTCGGTGACGAAGACCTCGCCATGCTGGAACGGGCTCATCGTGCCCGGGTCGATGTTGATGTACGGGTCTAGCTTCAGCAGCGTGATGTCGAGCCCGCGGTTCTCGAGCAGGGCGCCAATGGATGCAGAGGCGAGCCCCTTGCCCAGCGAGCTCACGACGCCGCCGGTCACGAAGATGAACTTGGTCTTCTTGGAGCGCATGACCCTTCCTGCCAAGAGACCCCGGGTGCGTCAATGATTCTGTCAGGCGGCGCGGACGGCCGCCTGGTCCCGGAAGTCCAGCAAGGGACGGATCTCAATCCTGCCCCTGGGTCCGCGGACGGGATTCGGCGTAGTCCCGGGCCCTGGGCTCGCTGTCGCGCTGCTCGCGCAGCGGGCAGTGGCGGCACGTCCAGCCGTCCCAGCCGCGCTTCACCGCGAGGTGCAGACAGGCGTCGTAACTGAAGCAGAACAGATTGCGCTGGGCCTCCACCGCCGACTCGTCACGCAGCGCGGAGGGCAGAGGGCTCGGGCAAGGTGTGATGGACAAGGTCAGGGCCTCCTGCGGATGAACGGGCCGTTCCCCCCCGGCGTGCAACAGGTCCGTTGCATGCGCATTCCCGAGGTTCGGGCAAAAAAGGACCCGCCCGTCCCGCGGCCCCAGTGTTTGGTGGGGTGCGCGAAACGGGCGGGCCCGAACTGCATGGCATCTCACTTCCGCCGCACGGTGGCTTCTTCAGCGCGCCATACGAGCGGAGGTGGACGCCTGACTCTTGCTGTCGGTCAAGGCATCACCTCCTTTCTGCGGCCCCTTACTTAATGAGGGATTTTCGGCGGCGCCATGTGGGCTGCCCCACAAAGTGAATCCGGAAGGGGAGCGGGCGGGAGGGCGGGCGCTCCTCAGGCGGCCACGAACTGACGCTCCACCAGGCGGCGGTAGAGGCCTTCCTGGCCCATGAGCGCGGCGTGGTTGCCGCTCTGCACCACCTTGCCCCCTTCCAGCACCAGCACGCGGTCCGCGCCAATCACCGTGGACAGGCGGTGGGCGATGATGAGCGTGGTGCGGCCCTTCATCAGCCGCTCCAGGGCCTCCTGCACCAGGTGCTCGCTCTCCGCGTCGAGCGCGCTCGTCGCCTCGTCCAGCACCAGCAGGCGCGGGTTCTTGAGCACCGCGCGGGCGATGGCGATGCGCTGCTTCTGCCCACCGGAGAGCTGCACGCCGCGCTCGCCCACCAGGGTGCGGTAGCCCTCGGGGAAGCGGGAGATGAAGTCGTGCGCGTTGGCGGCGCGCGCGGCGGCCTCTACCTCCGCGTCCGTGGCGTCCATGCGGCCGTAGCGGATGTTGTCCGCGACGGAGGAGGCGAAGAGCATCGGCTCCTGCGCCACCGTTCCCACCTGCTGGCGCAGCCACTCGGGATCCAACGAGCGCAGCTCCTGTCCATCCAGCAGCACGCGCCCGCTCTGCGGGTCATACATGCGCGCCAGAAGCGCGGCGAGGGTGGACTTGCCCGCGCCCGAGGGGCCGACGATGGCCACCACCTCGCCCGGGGCGAGCGCCAGGTCGATGCCCTGGAGCACCGGGGCGTCCGGGCGCGTGGGGTAGGCGAAGCGCACGCCCTGGAAGTCGACGCGGCCCTGGACGGACGGCAGGCGCTGGCCACCCGAGGAGGGGATGGCGGGCGTTCGGTCGATGAGCTCGAAGACGCGCTCGGCGGCGCCGGAGGCGCGCATGAAGTCCGCCCAGAGGTCCGCCAGGGCGCCCAACGCGAAGGCCACCATCAGCGAGTAGATGAGGAAGGAGGTGAGGCTGCCCACGGACATCCTGCCATCGAGCACCTGCCGGCCGCCGTACCAGAGCACCACCGCCGAGGCGATGTAGCCGGCCGAGGAGGCCCCGGCCAGGAAGAAGGAGAACTGCTTCACCCGGCGGCGCGCGACGTCGAAGGCGCGCTCGGTGGTGCTGCGGTAGCGCTCCACCTCGTGGCGCTCGGCGGCGAAGGAGCGCACGGTGCGGATGCCGGAGAGGCTCTCCTCGGCCACCTCGTTGGCGGCGGCGAGCGCGTCCTGCGCCTCCTTGGAGAGCCCGCGCACCTTGCGCCCGTACGTCACCGCCCCCACCGCCACCGCCGGCACGATGGCCAGCATCAGTCCCGTGAGCACCGGCGAGGTGTAGAAGAGCAGCGCGATGCCACCCAGCGCCTGCGCCGCGTTGCGCAGCCCCATGGAAATGTTCACGCTCACGGTGTTCTGCAGCACCGTGGTGTCCGAGGCCAGGCGGTTGGTGAGCTCACCCGTCTTGCGCTCGTCGAAGAAGGCCACCTCCTGGCCCATGAGGCTGGCGAAGAGGTCCTGCCGCAGTTGCGTCACCACGCGCTCGCCCGCGGTGGTGAAGAGGTAGAAGCGCAGGGCCATGGCCACGCCCTGGAGGAGGAAGACGGCCACCATGGCCATGGCGGCCTTGTCGATGATGCCGTGGTCCTTGGCGCCGAGCGCTTCGTCGACGATGTAGCCGATGGCCTTGGGGTACAGCAGGCCCATGCCACTGGCGAGCAGCAGGAAGAAGGTGCCGGCGAGAAGTCTGCGCGCCTGGGGCCGGGCAAGGCCCATGAGGCGGCGGAACGTCACGCGGGAGAACTGGGGTTTCTTGGGGGCGTCGGACACGGACGCAGACTAGCGCGGGACGCGACTCGCCGCACGAATGCCCGCGCGGTAGGCGGGCGGGCTCAGCCGCGCATCACCGCTTCCACCCGGGCCACGTCCTCGGGCACGTCCACCGCCACCGTGCGTCCCGCCACCTTCCCGCAGCGGATCCGGATGCCGTGCTCCAGGGCTCGTAGCTGCTCCAATTTCTCCGCCTGCTCCAGGGGCGTGGCGCTCAGGCCCGCCAGCCGCAGCAGCGTCTCGCGCCGGTAGCCGTACAGCCCCAGGTGCGCCCAGCGCTCCACCACCCCCGGCTCGCGCAGGAAGGGGATGGTGCTGCGGCTGAAGTAGAGCGCGTCCCCGTTGAGCGCCAGCACCGCCTTCACCACATGTGGGCTCTCCGCCTCGATGGCATCCAGCGGACGCACCAGCGTGCCCATCCCCACCTGCGGGTCGGCGAAGAGGCCCGCCAGCACCCGGAGTGAATCCGGATCCACCAGGGGCTCATCGCCCTGGACGTTCACCCAGACGTCCACCTCCGGACGGGCCCGCGCCACCTCGGCCACCCGGTCCGTGCCCGTGGCGCAGTCCGGCGACGTCATCACCGCCGTGCCGCCAAAGCGCGCCACCGCCTCCTGGATGCGCGGGTCATCGGTGGCCACCACCACCTCGTCGAAGACGCGCGCCTCCTGGCAGCGGCGCCAGACGTGCTCGATCATCGGCCGGCCGGCGATGAGGGCCAGGGGCTTGCCGGGAAAGCGCGTGCTGGCGTAGCGGGCGGGAATGACGGCGAGGGTGCGGTGCGAGGACATGGCGTCGCCTGTCTATCAGATTCAAGACGCCACCAGGCACCCGCGGGCGGGGGGCACTAGGCAGTCGGGGGGGCATGCCTAGCTTCCCGCCACCATGAAGAAGGTTCTCCATATCGTTGGGGCGCGCCCCAACTTCATGAAGGTCGCGCCCATCCACCGGGCCATCTCCGAGCGTGGCGTGCTCGCCCAGAAGCTGGTGCACACCGGCCAGCACTACGACGTGAAGATGAGCGACGTTTTCTTCACGGACCTGGGCATGCCCGCTCCCGACATCCACCTGGGCATCGGCTCCGGCAGTCACGCGGAGCAGACGGCCCGGCTGATGATCGAGCTGGAGAAGGTGTTCGCCAGCGAGAAGCCGGAGCTGGTCTCCGTGGTGGGAGACGTCAACAGCACCCTGGCCGCCGCGCTCGTGGCGGTGAAGATGGGCATCCCCATCGGTCACGTGGAGGCGGGCCTGCGCAGCTTCGACCGCGCCATGCCCGAGGAGATCAACCGCATCCTCACCGACAGCATCGCGGACCTGCTGCTGACGCCCTCGTCCGACGCGGACGCCAACCTCATCCGGGAGGGCGTGGAGCCGCAGCGCATCCGGCTCGTCGGCAACGTGATGATCGACTCGCTGCTGGCGGCCCGGGAGAAGGCGCTGAAGCTCTCCACGCTCGCGGACATGGGGCTCACCGCGCGCGGCTACGCGGTGTGCACGCTGCACCGGGCCTCCAACGTGGATGACGCGAAGGTGCTCGGGGGGCTGCTGTCCGCGCTGGGCCACCTGTCCCACCGGCTGCCCGTCGTCTTCCCCGTCCACCCGCGCACCCGCAAGCGCATCGCGGAGACGGGGCTGGAGGCGTCGCTGGCGCGCACCCCGGGCCTGCGCCTGGTGGACCCCATGGGCTACCTGGAGTTCCTCGCGCTCACCTCGCAGGCCCGGCTCGTCTTCACCGACTCCGGTGGCCTCCAGGAGGAGACCACCGTGCTGGGCATTCCCTGCCTCACCGTGCGCGAGAACACCGAGCGTCCCATCACCGTGGATGTCGGCACCAACCTCGTGGTGGGCACCGAGCCGGCCCGCATCCAGCAGGTCGCCGAGCGCATCCTCGATGGTCAGGAGAAGAAGGGCCGTGTCCCCGACCTGTGGGACGGGCGCTCCGGAGAGCGCATCGCCCAGGTGTACGAGGAGTTCCTCGGGGTGGGGCGGACGCCTCGGCGCGCCGCCGGCTAGAGGCGACAGTCGAAGACCGGGAGATTCACATGGCAGGGCCGCGCGTGCTCTCGTCGTCCAGGTGTTTGCTCGGGGCGGTCCTGCTGGGGGCCTCCCTGGCCTGCGCACCGCCCCCGCTCCAGGAGGTCATCACCACCGAGCGCTGTCACACGGTGTCACTGGAGCCCGGCTCTTCCACCGCCTTCTCCGCGGGCTTCCTCCGCATGGGGCAGAGCGAGGAGGAGCAGCTCTGGAGGATGCGGGTCCGTCTGCCCGCGCTTCCCGAGGGACTCTCGCTCTCCCCCGAGGAGATCATCATGGACGGCACGGGGCGCCTCACCGCGCGCGGTGTCCTCTCCGCGGCGCCAGGTGTCGCGCTCCGGGGGCCCACGCTCCTGATGGTCGAGGCCCACTCCGACAACTCGAGCGCCATGGCCGGCCAGCCCTGCTTCCTCGTGGTGCTCGAGCCGCCCGTGGCCACCCCGGACTTCTCCCTCTCGGTCCCCCAGCAGGTGTCCATCCTCCCGGGGGGCCAGAGCTCGGTGCCGGTGTCCCTCGTGCGCGCGGAGGGCTTCACCCAGGAGGTCCGCGTGACGGTCGACCCTCTCCCCGAGGGCATCTCCGCGGAGCCGCTCACCGTGCCCGCCGGAGAGACCCGGGGAACACTCACCCTCCACTCGATGAAGAGCGTCTCCACCGGGCCGCTCGTGCTCCGGGTGGTGGGCACCGCCGCGGGCGGACAGGCCGTGGACCCGTTCACCCTCGAGGTGTCCTCGCGCGTCGATCGCTGAGGGGCTCGCCCCTCCCTCCCGAGCAGGGAGCAGCCGGGCGGGGGGAGGAAGCGGTCCTCCCTCTGTGTTAAGCCCGCGCTGTCGCATGCGAGACACGAGCGAGGACATCTCCCAGGCCATCGGCGAGGCACCCGAGGGCTACGTCGACATTCCATTTGTCGTCGAGCCCAACTACGCGGGCTGGCGGCTGGATCGCTACCTCTCCGAGAAGATCCGACGCCTCCCGCGCGAGCGCCTCCACGGCATCATCCAGCGCGGCGTCCTGTGCGAGGAGCGCCGCCTCAAGCCCTCCACACCCGTCTACCCGGGCCTCACCTTCCGCATCCGCCGCCCCGCCAGCACCGAGCCGGAGACGCCCACCGAGCTGACCGCCCTCTTCCAGGACGACTGGCTGCTCGTGCTCGACAAGCCCGCCGGGCTCCCCATCCACCCCACCGCCCGCTATCACAAGGGCACGCTCGTCTCCCTCCTGCGCGAGCGCTTCGGCGAGGCCTTCGCGGAACCCGCCCACCGCCTGGACCGCGAGACGAGCGGCCTCGTCGTCTGCGGGCGCACCACCGAGTCCTGCCGCGTCCTCGGGCGCCTCTTCGTCTCCCGCGACGTGCACAAGGAGTACCTTGCCATCTGCGAGGGCCACCCCCCCGAGGACTCCTTCCGCGTGGACGCCCCCATCGCCGAGGGCACCGAGCTCATCCGCATCGCCGTGCGCATCGACCCCGTGGAGGGCAAGGAGAGCCGCACCCGCTTCCAGGTGCTCCAGCGCTTCTCCCATGACGGCCAGCCCTTCTCCCTGCTGCGCTGCTACCCGGAGACGGGGCGCCAGCATCAAATACGCATCCACCTGCGCGAGGTCGGCTTCCCCCTGGTCGGTGACAAGATGTACGGCCCGGACCCTGGCTACTTCGATCGCTTCAGCAAGCACTGCCTGGAGCCCGAGGCCTGGGTGAAGCTGCGGCTGCCTCGCCACGCCCTGCACGCCGCGCATATCTCCTTCCCCCACCCGGGCACGGGGCAGACCGTGTCCTTCGACTCGCCCCTGCCCGCGGACCTCCAGGACTTCATCGCCAGAAGGTGATGGCACGCGCTCATCGCGGTAATCTCGCGGCGTGGACATCACAGCCGTGGCCCTGAAACTTCAGACGCTCCGCTCCCTGATGACCGGTCACACCGACCGGAACGACGAGCGGCGCATCCTGGACCTGCTCGCCGACGCGACCACCGCCGAGCTCAACCATCTCCTCCTCAACGTGGACCTGAACCGGTTGCTCTCCGACGTGGATGACCGCGTCGTCGGCCCGGACAACCTCACCACGCTGTTGGACCTGCTGTGCGTGAAGCGGGCGCGCGAGCTGAGCCTGCCGCTGCGCGCCACACTCGTGGCGGCGCTCCAGAGGGGCTACACCCCCCAGACCTTCGAACGCCGGGTGCGCGAGCTGTTCCTCGGGCTCCATGGCCGCGAGCTGACGGAGTTCAAGAACCTGCTCGACGGCCGCGGCAGCTACCACGACCTGCAGCAGCTCCTCTTCCACGACGTGGATGACGACGCCCTCCGCCAGGACATCCTCGCGCACATCTTCCGGGAGGCCATCCCGAGCGGCGAGAACAAGGTGCTGAGCGACATCGACGACACCTTCCTCGCCAACTGGAAGGACACGCGCTACCCGCCGAAGACGGTGTACCCGGGCGTGCTCCAGTTCTACCGCGAGCTGGACCGCGGGCCGGGCGTCATCCCCGGGCGCGAGGGCGACCTCACCTTCGTCAGCGCGCGGCCGGCGGATCCGCTCGGCTTCATCGAGGATCGCACGCTGGCCACCCTGCGCGAGCATGGGGTGGGCCCCTCGGTGATGCTCTCCGGCGCCTTCACCCACCTGCTCGGCAACGCGCGCATCGCGGCCATGAAGTTCGAGAACTTCAGCCGCTACATCCAGCTCTATCCCGAGTACGGCTTCGTCTTCACGGGCGACAGCGGCCAGGGCGACGTGGCCTTCGGCGAGCAGATGCTCTCGGCGTACCCGGAGCAGGTGCGCGCCGTGTTCATCCACGACGTGGTCGACACCCCCGAGCCCGTGCGCCAACAGTGGCGCGACAAGCGCATCTTCTTCTTCGACACCTACGTGGGGGCCGCGATGGATGCCTTCGAGGTGGGGGTCATCGCCCTGGATGGGGTGGCCCGCGTCGCCCGCGCCGCCCAGGAGGACATGGCGCGGGTGCCGTTCGGCTCCGAAGCCCAGCGGCAGGCCCGGCTGGCCGAGCTGTCGAGAGATCTGCGGCGCGCGGACATCTAGAGGAGGGAAGGTTGGCTCCCCGAGGTGCGGGGGAGCGGGCGAGGGCCGCCTGCGAGGGGATGCCCGGATTCCCATCTTCCCCCCGGGGGTCACCCGGGGAAGGCCCGGCCGCCCCCGTTCTCTCACCGCAGCGAGGAGCGAGCCATGGCGCAGCGGATGGACGTTCGGGTTGGCATGGATGTGAAGAGCAGGGACGGGCACCGGTTGGGCAAGGTCATCGGCCTGACGGAGGACGCCTTCGTCGTGGAGAAGGGCGTGTTCTACGCCAGGGACTACCGGGTTCCCTTCCGGTCCGTGGAGCGGCTCGAGGGGGACGACATCCACCTCTCGCTGGACAAGGACCAGCTGCAGAAGGCCAGCCTGGGCGAGGTGCTGGAGGCGGCCGACAGGTTGGACATGGGGCCGGACTCGCTGTCCGAGGCCCGGATGGACAGCGCCAAGTTCCAGGACCATGACCAGTACGACGTGCGCACCGAGAGCGAGAAGGAAGCCGAGGCGAAGCGCCCGATCGGTTTCGATCCGAACGCGCCCTCGCACTACTAGGGCATGCACATCGTCCAGTTCCTGCTGCCGCTGCGTGACAACGAGCGGCGCCCCTTCGCCCGGGCGGACTTCGAGAAGGTCCGCGCCGAGCTCACCGAGCGGTTCGGTGGCGTCACCGCCTTCCTCCAATCCCCGGCCTCGGGCGCCTGGAAGGAGGAGGGCGAGACGGTGCGTGACGAGATGTTGCTCTTCGAGGTGATGGTCGAGGCGCTCGACCGCGCGTGGTGGAGCGGCTACCGCGCGGAGCTGGAGCGCCGCTTCCGGCAGGAGCGCGTCCTGGTGCGCGCCCTCGGAGCCGAGGTGCTCTGAGCCCTGTCACAACGCCACGGACGCCACTCCTTCCGCGCGGAATGAAGGAGGGAATACCCGTGCAGGAGCTTCGCACCGACCGACTGTTGCTCCGTCCCTTCGCTCCGGAGGACGAGGAGGCGCTCCTCGGACTCTGGAACGACCCGTACGTCCGCCGCTACCTCTGGGATGACCGGCTCGTGTCGCGCGAGGAGGTGCGGGAGCAGATCGCCCTGAGCGAGCGGGACTTCCATGAGCGGGGCTACGGCGAGTTCGTCCTCTCCCTCGTGGAGTGGCCTGGAGCGCTCATCGGCTTCTGCGGGCTGCGGCGCATCGAGGGCCGTGAGGACGTGGAGCTCCTGTACGGACTCTATCGGGACTTCTGGGGGCGGGGCCTCGCCACCGAGGCCGCCCGGGCCGTGCTGCGCTTCGGCTTCGAGCACGTGGGGTTGGAGGAGGTATTCGCCGGTGCGGACCTCGACAACGCCGCGTCCATCCAGGTGATGGAGCGGCTCGGAATGTCCTCCGCCGGCGAGTGGCGGGTGGGTCCCCAGGCACTCCCGGCGACGTACTACCGGCTCCGGCGGCGGGACTTCGCGCGCCGGACACAGGGGGTGAACACGGGGTGAGGCCCCTTCTCGGGGCCTCGCATGCTCAGGCGCTGACGAGCTTGGGCCCGGCGGACTCCGTCGTAGCGCTCGCCGTGAGGTTGCCTGTGAGGTACTGGCCGGAGAAGCAGGCGGTGCAGAAGGTGTTGCGCTCCCGGTCTCCCACCGCGGTGCCCAGGCCCTCCAGGGAGATGTAGCCCAGCGAGTCCGCCGTCACGTAGCGGGCGATCTCCTCCACGGTGTGGCTGGAGGCGATGAGCTCCTGCCGGCTCGGCGTGTCGATGCCGTAGAAGCACGGCCACTGCGTGGGCGGCGAGGAGATGCGCAAGTGCACCTCCACCGCGCCAGCGGCCTTGAGCATCTTCACGATCTTCCGGCTGGTGGTACCGCGCACGATGGAGTCGTCCACCACCACCACGCGCTTGCCCTTGAGCACCTGGCGCACCGCGGACAGCTTCAGCTTCACGCCGAAGTGGCGGATGGACTGCTGGGGCTCGATGAAGGTGCGGCCCACGTAGTGGCTGCGGATGAGGCCCACGTCATACGGAATCCCACTGGCCTGCGAGTAGCCGATGGCCGCGGGCACGCCCGAGTCCGGCACGGCGATGACCAGGTCCGCTCCGGGCGCCGGCTGCTCCTTGGCGAGCTGCCGTCCCAGCTCCTTGCGCGTCTCGTACACGCTCGTGCCGAACAGCACCGAGTCCGGCTTGGCGAAGTACACGTGCTCGAAGATGCACCGGCCCAGCCGCGTGGGCGGGAAGGGATGGCTGGCGTGCAGGCCCGTCTCGTCGATGACCACCATCTCCCCGGCCTCGAGCTCGCGGATGAACTCCGCCTCGATGAGGTCCAGGGCCGTGGTCTCGCTGGCCAGCACCCAGCTGTTCTTCAGCATGCCGAGCACCAGCGGGCGGAAGCCGTTCGGGTCCCTCACCGCCACCAGCTTCTTCTCCGTGAGGAAGAGGATGCTGTAGGCCCCCTTCACCTTGGAGAGCGCCTCGACGACCTTCTTCTCGAAGGTGGGCTGCCGGGAGCGGGCGATGAGGTGGATGACGACCTCGGTGTCCGAGTCCGACTGGAAGATGGCGCCGTCGGCCTCGAGCGAGGTGCGCAGCTCCTGCGCGTTGACGAGGTTGCCGTTGTGGGCCACGGCCAGGTGGCCTCCCACGTACTCCACCGTGAGTGGCTGGGCGTTCTTGAGCTGGCTGACGCCCGCCGTGGAGTAACGCACGTGGCCGATGGCCGCGCCGCCCGGCAGTTGCTCGATCACCGGCGCGGTGAAAATGTCCGCCACGAGCCCCATCTCACGATGGGCCCGCAGACTCTGGCCATCCGATGCGACGATGCCCGCTGACTCCTGGCCGCGATGCTGGAGCGCATGCAGACCGAGGTACGCCAGGTTGGACGCTTCCGGGTGACCGACGATTCCGAAGATCCCGCACATGTGCGTTGCCCTTATCCCCTTCGGGTGCCGAACGGAACTGGAGAACGGTTGCCTCGTCCAAAGGTATTCCGCCCACAGGGGATGTGAGGAACGGACGAGCAGCCGGGCACCCGGAATTCCCCGCTTGGAGGTAGGCTTCCACCCCCCATGTCTCCCCGCTGGCGGCGGTTCCTTCGTTCCCTGCTTCCCCTGTTTGTGCTGACTCTCGGGTCCGCGTACGCGCTGGCGTCATGGAACTGGTGCGGGCGGTGGGGCGAGCGCACCCCCGTGGTGCGAGGGCAGGCGCGCGCCGAGGGCCTCCTGCGCGCCGGCGCGGCGAGGGTGGACCTGGAGCCGCCTTTTCCAGTGGTGGTGGCTGGCTATGGGCCTCTTCGTCCGGAGGCCAGCCAGGCGGACCTCCCGCCGAGGGCCCGCGCGGTGGTGCTGGCCGTGGGGGACGTGAAGGTGGGGCTGGTGTCGCTGGAGCTGCTGCTGGTGCCCGACGCGCTCGTGGCCGCGGTGCGCGAGCGTGCCGCCGACCTGGGGCTCCAGGGGCTGGTGGTGGTGGCCACGCACTCGCACTCGTCCTTCGGAGGGTATGACCCGCGGCTGGTGTCGCAGCTCGCCGGTACCGGGCGGTACCGGAAGCAGGCGCTGGAGGCGGCGGTGGCCGGAGCCAGCGAGGCGCTGCACCAGGCCGCGGCGAAGCTCACGGACGTCACGCTGGAGGTGGGGGAGGCCCGGGAGCCGGGGCTGGTGCGCTCGCGCTCGGGTGGAGAGGACCCGGATGGGACGCTCACCCGCGCCGTGCTGAGGAGCGCGTCCGGGCCCGTGGCGGAGCTGCTGGTGTTCTCCTCGCACCCCACGGTGGTTCCGAGGAAGAGGGCTTTCGTGGATCCGGACTGGCCGGGGCGCTTGAGCTTGCTGCGCGAGGAGAAGGGTGGGGTGGCGCTGGTGCTGCAGGGGGCGGCGGGCAACGTCTCGGTGTCCTTCGACGAGGGCGAGGGCGTGGAGAAGGCGGCGGCCTACGCGCGGGCGGTGGCGGGGCTGGCCGAGCGAGCGGCGCCGGTGGCGGCCGGCACGTCGAGGCTGGCCTTTGCGCGAGCGGAGGTGGCGCTGCCGAGGCCAGACGCCTCGCGGCTGGTGCCGTCGTACTCGCGGGCGGCGGGGGACAACTTCCTGTGTGCGTCGTCCTCCCGGACGGCGGAGGTGGGGGCGCTGGTGCTGGGTCCGCTGGAGCTGCTGTTGCTGCCGGGCGAGCCCACGGTGGCGGCGGGGTCGGCGCTGTTGCGGCGCACGGGCGCCACGGGGGTGCTGGGACTGGCGGACGGTTACGTGGGGTACGTGGACACGCCGGAACTGGTGACGGCGGGACAGGGCGAGGCCCGTCACCAGTACTTCGGCCCCGCGCTGCTCGACAGGTTGGGCGCGGGGGTGGAAGTGGCGGCCCAGGCCGCGGGCTTCACCCGCTGAGGGCGCTGCCTCAGTAGTCCTCGAACTCCGAGTCCTCCGCGCGCTTCTTGAAGAGCAGCGCGGTGCGGCCCAGCAGCTGGACCAGCTCGGCGCTGGTGCCCTGGGCCAGCTTCTCGGCGGCCTCGTGGCGGTCCTCTGGACCCTCGTGGATCTTCACCTTGATGAGCTCGTGGTCGTGCAGCGCCTGCTCGACGGCGGCGATGACGCCCTCGGTGACGCCCGACTGGCCCACGATGACCACCGGCTCCAGGTGGTGTCCCAGCCCGCGAAGCTGGCGGCGCTGTTTTCCGGTCAACGGCAAGACTCTTCTCCTCGTGTGGGGGAGCCCACGGTGGCGCTCCCGAGGTGGCGCACCCTACTTCTTTTGCGCCGCCATGCGGATCTCCCGCTGCGCGTCGATGTGATTTGGCTGAATCTCCACCGTCTTCTGGAAGTGCTTCAGCGCGCCGCTGTTGTCTCCGCAAAGCTTGGCGATGACACCCAGGAAGTAGTGCGCCGAGGCGACCTTCTCGTTCTTCTTCAGACAGAACTGGATGTCCTTGAAGGCCTCGGTGTAGGCCACCTTCTTGTCCTCGAAGGTGAAGAAGCGGGCGTAGCCGCGCCAGGCGTAGAACTCGGGTTCCTCGCCGTTGAGCTGGATGGCCTCGTCGAGGATCTTCACCGCCTCGGCGAACTTCCTGGCCTTGATGTGCAGGCCGGCCTTGCGGAAGAGCTCCTCGCTCTTGAGGATGGCCTCCACGTCGACCTGCTGCTCCTGCTTGCCGCCGCCGTGCTTGAGCTCCTCGATGTACGCGGCGCGGCCCTTGTCGTCCGAGAGCGTCCGGTAGGCCTCGCCGATGTAGGCGAAGACGTCGGCCTTGAGCTTCTCCAGCTCTGGAGGCGCGCCGGGCGGCAGGGTGTCCGGGTGGTACTGCCTGGCCAGCTTGAAGTAGGCGATCTTCACCGCCGGGCCGTTGGTGTCCGCCCCCAGGCCCAGGCGCTCGAAGTGGTTCTGCTCCTTGAGCTTTTCGGCCAGCTCGCGGAGGACGGGAATCTCGTCGGCACCCGGAGTGGCTCCCGAGGCGGCGGGAGCCTGTGCGGGAGCGGCTGGTTTGGCGGCGGGAGCGGCGGGGGCCGGAGCGGGAGCGGCCGGTTTCGCCACGGGAGCGGGGGCCGCTGGTTTCGCCGCGGGAGCGGCCGGTTTCGCCGCGGGAGCAGCCGGTTTCGCCGCGGGAGTGGTGGGGGCGGGCGCCGCCGGGCGTGGCGCCTGGGGCGTGGTGCCAGCCTGGGCGACACCCGGAGCCGTGACAGCGCGTCCAGGCGCGGGTGCGCCGGCCGGAGCGACACCTGGAGCGGTGACCGCGCGTCCAGCGTTGGGTGCACCGGCCTGGGGCGTGGCACCGGCCTGGGCGACACCAGGAGCGGTGACGGCACGTCCAGGCGCGGGTGCGCCGGCCTGGGTGACACCAGGGGCAGTGACAGCACGTCCAGGCGCGGGCGCGCCGGCCTGGGGCGCCGAGGCAGGGGCCTGTGGCGGAGGAGGGGCCGCGCGCTGGGCCACGGCCGCGAAGGACACCCCGTCGAGATCCTTGAGGAGGAACACGAGCCGCAGCACGTGGTCGGCGTCCTGGGGGACGTCGGTGAGGAGCTGGCCGGTGGAGCGCACTCCGTCGATGAGGGCGAGCACGCGCACCTCGTGAGGGGTGAGGCGCAGGTCGCCGGTGGCCACGCGTCCGTTGGACTTCATCACCGGCAGGCCAAGGATGGGCTGGAGCCTGCGCCGGAGGTCCGCGCTGGGCAGGCGGCGCACGAGGTCGCTCAGCACCGCCCACTTGTTGCCCAGGGGCATGGCCTTGGCGGGGGGCAGGTCCTTGGGCTCGAAGGAGAAGGCGCCGGACTCGGCGCGCAGGCCCTTGAGGAGGATGGCTTGGGCGCGGTGCGCCAGCTGGGTGAAGGCGGAGGTGGGCTGGAGCAGGCCCAGGCCGAAGAGGGCGGCGAGCAACTCACCACCGAAGCGGCCCCGGGCGGCCTCGGCCTGCTGGAGCTGCTCCGGGGTGACGAGCTTCGCCTGGAGGAGCGAGGTGCTCAGCGCGTCCTCGGGGTGCGAGGAGTCGATGAACTCGGGATTGCCCTTGCGGAAGTGGATGCTGACGGTGCCGTCGGCGAGGGTGAGCGTGAGCAGACCCGTGTGGTTGCCGGCGGCGAGCAGGCCGTAGAGGCGCACGAGCGAGTGCGTCTCGAGCTGTCCGCTGCTGGGAGGCACTTCCGCCGGGCCCGTGGCCGCCGCGGGAGCGGGGTGGGTGGGGATGCCAGGTCCGACGGGACGCGCGGTGGTGGCGGGCGCGGGGGCCTGCTGGGGCGCGGCGCCGGGAGGTACGGGACGAGCGGCGGCCTGTGGAGGAGTGCCAGGAGCAGGCTGGGTGGGGATTCCGGGCCCGACGGGACGCGCGGTGGTGGCGGGCGCGGGAGGCCGCTGGGGCGCGGCGGCGGGAGCGCCAGGACGCGGAGCCACGGTGGGGACCGCTCCGGGCATTCCGGGCGCGAGCGTCGTGCCAGGCGGGCGGGCGGCCCCCGGGGGAGCCCCGGGAGGAACGGCTCCTGAAGGTGCGGCGGGCCGGACACCCGGACCCGCGACGGGGACACCGGGGCGTGAGGCGGCGACGGCCCCGGGGCCGGCCATGGGCGCTCCGGCGGGCCCTCGCGGCGCGGCTCCAGTGGCGGGCCTGGCGGGCTGGGGTCCGGTGGGCGCGGTGGTGGGCGCGGGTGCCACGGCCGGAGCCATCGGAGTGGTGGGGCCGGGGACCACGACGTCTCCCCACATCTCGCGAGGGAAGGCATCGCGGATGTGCGGGAAGCGCCCCGGGAAGGCGAAGTTGATGCCGTCCTCGGAGACCTGGAGCCGGCCCTGGATGCTGCCGTTATCGATGAGCAGCTCGATGGTCGGCAGGGCCAGCGGACCCCAGATCATCCCCGTCTCGTTCCGCACGAAATATTGCCGGACGTCTCCCTCCGCCATCTCCGATGTCACTCCTTGTGTGCGTCAGCCACCCTACCCCTGTCTCGGGTCATGGGAAAGCAAGCTGCCGGGCGCCCTAGGGCGCCTCCATCGCGGCCAGGCCGATCAGGCTCAAGCAGGCGGGGTCGGCGTCCTGGATGCTCGGTGGGTCGAAGCAGTGGACTTCCGTGTCGAACACCTTGCAGATCCCCTTGGGGGTGGCCGCGCAGGCCACCTTGGAATAGGCCTTGGTGCAGCCGTAGCCGCACACCGGCTGGTTGTCGCTGAGCTGGCACTGCAGCGGGGGCAGCGACTTGCCCCAGGCGCAGAACGCCTGGGCGGGTGGGTCGAAGCAGCTGAGCTGGAGGCCATCGCTCTTGCAGATGCCCACAGGCGTCTTGCCGCAGGCCACCTTGCCAGCGCCGAGGGTGCACTTGTAGCCGCACGCGAGCTCCGTGCCATTGCCGCGGCACTCGGCCTTGGGCGTCTCCCGGCCGTAGACGGCGTACACCTCGGGGGGAGGGTCGAAGCAGACGATCTCGTCGTTGCGGCCGGAGCAGATGCCCGCCGGGGTGCGAGCGCACTTCACCTTGCCGAACTGGGTGGCGCACTGGTAGCCGCAGGCGACCTGCCCGTCGATGGTCTTGCACTCGGGCTGGGGCAGCGCGTCGCCGTAGATGCGGACGATGTGGGGGGGAGGGTCGAAGCAGACGGCCTGGCCATCGACGACCTGGCAATACCCCTGGGGGGTCTGGGCGCACCGGACGCGCTGTCCATCCGACTTGCACTGGTATCCGCAGGCCACGTGACCGTCGATGGAGCGGCAGGTGGGTCCTTTCGGGTCCACTGGCGCCGCCGACAGCAGCGCGAGGGTCATCACGGAGACGAGGGACGCGAGCACGATGGATGGAACCTCGACGGGGGGCGGGGACCCCGATTGACGCCCAGAGTCGCCGCGCGCGCAAGCTTTGGACGTGGTAGGTGGCCGCTCGTGGACGTCACCCCGCTCGAAATCGTCCTGTTGTGCGTCGCGGCCCTCACGGCCGGTGTGGTGGATGCCATCGCCGGAGGAGGAGGGCTGGTGACGCTGCCCGCCCTCCTGGCGACCGGTCTGCCGCCGCACGTGGTCCTGGGCACCAACAAGGGCCAGTCCGTGTTCGGCGCCTTCGCGGCGCTGGTGCGCTTCTCCCGGGCAGGGCTGGTGAAGGGGAAGCTCGCGGTCATCACCTTCCCGATGGGATTGGTGGGCTCGTTGCTCGGGGCGGCGCTGGTGCTGCTGCTGCGCCCCGAGGTGCTCAAGCCCGTGGTGCTCGTGTTGCTGGTGGCAGTGGCCGCCTTCCTGGCCTTCCGCCGAGGGCCGCCGCCGGGCGAGAGGCCGGAACCGCCGGCCCGGCGCATGATGACGCTGGGCGCGGTCATCGCGCTCATCATCGGCACCTATGACGGCTTCTTCGGGCCGGGGACGGGGACGTTCCTCATCATCTGCTTCTCGGGGCTGCTGGGGCACAACCTGACGAAGGCCTCGGCGGACGCGAAGGTGGTGAACTTCGCGACGAACCTCGCGGCGGTGGGCCTCTTCGCGTACCGGGGCCTGGTGCTGTGGCACGTGGCCCTGCCCATGGCCGCGGCCCAGTTCACCGGCGCGTGGATCGGCGCGCATATGGCCGTGCGAGGAGGCGACAAGCTGGTGCGCAAGGTGGTGCTTCTGGTGGTGGTGGCGCTCGTCATCAAGCTGGGCCGAGACGTGCTCGTCGGGTAGGCGGGAGGCCGCATGTCGAGGCAGGAACGCCGTGTGCCTTCGCGCGTGGGGGCGGGTCTGCTGGTGCTCCTCGTGTTGTCCGCGTGCACGGGGCCTCGGGTGCAAGGGCCGCCTCGAGCGGAGTGGGTGCGCCCCGTCACGGAGGAGCACCGGGCGGGAGCGTCTCCCGCGCCCTTCGCGCTGACGCCGCTTCCGGATGGGAGATGGCGGCTCGTCGTGCAGTCCCCTCCGGATGCGCCCCATTCCAGGGAGTTCACCCTTCAAGAGGCGCGGAGCGTGCTCTCCGTGCTCCATGACGGCCGCACCCAGCCTCGTGCACAGCCCGCTGTCTTTCAGCTCACTCAGAAAACGAATGGCTTGGACGATGAGGACGGACCGTCCGGTTGGGAGCGCCGGTTGTGGTCCGATTATGCGGCCAGGTACGGTGCGTCCTCTCTACCTCCACTGGGTGAACTGGCGGATGCGCGTCTCCGTCTCGCATTGCGTCTCGCGCCTGGATACATGGGCGAGGGCGTGCGAGATGCCGCGGAGGCTCTTCTCACCGATCCGCTCTTCGTTACGGGCGTCATCGTTTCGATGACCCTCTACATGGCTGCGTGGGCCATGCCGGAACCGCTCTTCTCCAAGGCGACGGCGGCAACTCTGACCTTCGTCCTGATGATGAGCTTCACGGTGGCGGAGATCCGGAACGCAGCTGTCGTGTTGTTGCGTCTGGAGCGTGACGCGCGGAAGGCACGCACCCTGGCCGAACTGGAGGCGGTCGCGGGGCGCTTCGGCCGGGCAGCGGGAGCGACGCTGTTGCGGATTCTGGTGATGGTGGCGGGCTGGACCGTGGGGAAAGCACTGCCTCCTGTACCTCGCGGAGGTATGGGAGGGCGGCTCATGGCACCCTCGGGTCCGAGACTCCCTGATGGCAGCCTCATCTCCTCCGGTCAGGTAGTCGCCGACGGCAGTCTCGTCATGACGGGGATCGCGAGTGGTACCGCGGCCTCAGCCGCACGCCAGGAAAGCCTCTGCAGCGACGGCTCAGAGGACGACGGAGTTCCGGGACACCACATCGCCACCATCCGGAACAGGGCTTCCAACGTACGTGGAGGACCCTGGACATTGGTCTTCGAACCCCTCTTCAAAAAGGCCGGAATGAGTCTCGATGCGCCTGAGAACATCGTTCGGGTCAGAGGACACAAGGGCCCTCATTCCGAGGAGTACCATTCGGAGGTCTTCAGACGGATCTCGACCGCGCTTCGAGGATGCAATGGTGTGGATGAGTGTCGAAGAGTCCTGAGCTCAGAACTCAAGGCGCTTGCAGCGGAGATCTGTACTCCCGGAACCGTGCTGAGCGAGCTTCTGATGCGGAAGCGCTGATGCTGAGGTGATCGCAACCCATGCTGAGATACTTCGACCTGGTAGATGACAAGTACGTGCCTGACAGATGGTTTCTGGGTGCTCCTGTTGACGCGCGAGGGCAAGAACTCAACCCCTGGCAATTCACAGAAGGGATTCGGCTCGATCTCGACGAGGAACTCCGCCTTCCAGTTCTTCAGCAGGGAACACCTTTGGAGCTCGATCAGGCGTCTTTCGCCATTCCTGTCGCTCACGCCCGAGTCGTCGACATCTTCGAGCGGCTCGGAGTGAAGGATGTCCAGTTCATCCCTGTCGAGATTGAATCCCAACCGGACCGCTACTTCATCCTCAACGCCACCCGGGTGGTGAAGTGCATCGATGACGCCCGCAGCGGTCAGGTGAATTACTGGAAGCCCGAGGATGGTCAGCCCGCCAAGGTCGGTACCTACCGGGCCGTCCATCGGTTGCGCATCGACCCGACGAAGGTGGGTGATGCGCGCATCTTCCGCACCTGGGGCTGGGTGGTGACCCTCGTCGTCTCCGAGGACATCAAGGAGGCACTGGAGCGCGAGCACGTGAGCGGCACGCGCTTCGTCGAGGTGTGACGTCGGCCACCGCCGCGTCCGCTCAGCCGATGAACACCAGCAGGCCGTGGCCACGCTTCGCCACGGTGGCCGTGAACTTCTTCAGCTCCTCGAAGTAGGACGACAGCTCCTCCTTCGGGTCGAGGTCCGGCGGAGGCTCTTCCCAGAAGCCCGGGTAGATGTCCTCTTCCTGCATCCGCGCCGGGTCGTAACGTCCCAGCAGCGTCTTCTCGGTGAGGGCTCCGAGGGATTTGGCGAGCGCCTTCACCTCGTCCGCCGTGAAGACGCGCGCGGTGCCCTCGTCCGAGGGGATGTCGCCCACGTCCTCGCCCCCTCGCACCAGGAAGTCCAGCGGCGCCTTGCCCTCCCACGCCGTGCCCGTCAGCAGGTACTGCAGGCCGTGCCACGTCTCCCCGATGTCGAGGTCCAGGAAGCGCGCACCCTCGGCGTCGCCGAAGTCCTCTTCGTCGTCGATGAACTCCTCGAGCTTGTCGGGGTGCTCCAGCAGCTTCTGGCGCTGGTTCTCCGTCAGGCTGCGCAGCGTGCAGAGCATTTCCATCCGTCTCTCCTGCTCGGGTCACGGGGGGAGCCCGGGATTCGACATACCCTCACCCCGTCCCTCTCCCGGAGGGAGAGGGGAAGTGGCTCTCTCACAGCACCACGTGCTCTCGGTGCTCTCCGAAGACGTCGCGCATCGCGTCGGAAATCTCTCCCAGCGTCGCGTACGCCTTCACCGCGTCCAGGATGAGCGGGATGAGGTTCTCGTCCGCATTCCCCGCCGCCTTGCGCAGCGCGTCCACCGTCCGCTGCGCCGCCCCGTTGTCCCGCTCGGCCCGCAGCTTCTTCATCCGCTCCAGCTGCGTGCGCTCCACCGCCTCGTCCACGCGCAGCAGCCCCGACGGCGGTGGCTCCTTCACCTGGAACTGGTTCACGCCCACCACCACCGTGCGCTTCTGCTCCACGTCCCGCTGCGCCTCGTAGGCCGCGTCCTGGATCTCCCCCTGCGGGTAGCCCTTCGCGATGGCCTCCACCATGCCGCCCATGTCGTCGATGCGGCGGATGTAGTCCTCGGCCTTGGCCTCCAGCTCGTCCGTCAGCCGCTCCACCGCGAACGCGCCACCCATCGGATCGATGATGTCCGCCACGCCCGACTCGTAGGCGATGACCTGCTGCGTGCGCAGCGCCAGCCGCGCCGACTCCTCGCTGGGCAGCGCGAGCGCCTCGTCCCGGCTGTTGGTGTGCAGCGACTGGGCTCCGCCCATCACCGCCGCGAGCGCCTGCAGCGCCACGCGCACCACGTTGTTGTCCACCTGCTGCGCCGTCAGCGTGCTGCCCGCCGTCTGCGCGTGGAAGCGCAGCATCATCGAGCGCGGATCCTTCGCCTTGAAGCGCTCCTTCATGATGCGCGCCCACAACCGCCTCGCCGCGCGGAACTTGGCGATCTCCTCGAGGAAGTTGTTGTGGACGTTGAAGAAGAAGGACAGCCGGCCGGCGAAGTCATCCACCTCCAGCCCCGCCTTCAGCGCCGCGTCCACGTAGGCGATGCCGTCCGCCAGCGTGAAGGCGATCTCCTGGGCCGCGGTGCTGCCGGCCTCGCGGATGTGGTAGCCGCTGATGGAGATGGGGTTCCACTTGGGCACCCGCTTCGCGCAGAAGGCGAAGAGGTTGGTGATGAGGCGCAGCGAGGGCTGCGGCGGGTAGATGTACGTCCCGCGCGCCATGTACTCCTTGAGGATGTCGTTCTGGACCGTGCCGGAGAGCTGCTCCAGCGCCACGCCGTTCTTCTCTCCCACCGCCGCGTAGAGGCACAGGAGGATGGGCGCCGTGGCGTTGATGGTCATCGAGGTGGACACCTGGTCCAGGGGAATCCCCTTGAGCAGCACCTCCATGTCCTGCAGCGAGGAGATGGAGACGCCCACCTTGCCCACCTCGCCATGCGCACGCGCGTGGTCCGCGTCCCGGCCCATCTGCGTGGGCAGGTCGAAGGCCACGGACAGACCCGTCTGCCCCGACTGGAGCAGGTAGTGGTAGCGCTTGTTGGCGTCCTCGGCGGTACCGAAGCCCGCGTACTGGCGCATCGTCCAGAAGCGGCCCCGGTACATGGTGGGCTGCACGCCACGGGTGAAGGGGTACTCGCCCGGGAAGCCCAGCTTCTCCTCGTACGCCCCCGTCACGTCATCGGGGGTGTAGAGCGGCTCCATCGTGACGCCGCTCGAGGTGCGGAACTCCGGATGGCGCTCGCCGGCCTTTCCCTTGGCCTTCTCGTACGTCTTCTGCTTCCAGCGGGCCTTCTCTGCCTTCGTGTCTGCCATGGCGCTTCCTCGGAGTCGCGTCTACTCGACCACCACGAGCTTCGCGTTGATCTCCACCGCGGTGCCTTCCTTGGCGGGCAGCTCCACCACCTTGCCGGCCTTGGGGCTCTTCAGCTCGTTCTCCATCTTCATCGCCTCGACGACCACCAGCCCCTGGCCCTCCTTGACCTCGTCGCCGAGCTTCACCAGCACCTTCACCACCTTGCCGGGCATGGGGGCGGCGATGAGCTGCTTGCCCTCCACCGAGAACGCCGCCGAGCCCGCGCGCAGGCGCAACCGGCGCTCGTCCGCCACGTCGATGCGGGTCACCTGCCCCCGCACCAGCACCTGCACCTCGTCGCCCTGCTCGTCGAACTCGACGCCGTAGGACGTGCCGTCCACCAGCATCGACACCGCGCCGTGGTCCAGCGTCAGCGCGTCCACGAGGAACGTCTTTCCGCCGTGCGTGAGCTTGAAGCGGTTCTCTCCGGCCGGCTCGATGTCCACCGGCACCGCTTCCTTCTGTCCCTGCAGCTTCGCGAAGTAACGCATTGGAGTGGTCCCGTGTGGTGTTAGCGCCCGCGGCGGCTCGACAGCCGCCACGCGGAGATTCCGCCCTTGCCGCCTTGCGACGGCGCCTGGGTCAGGGTCTTCGCCCGCTTCTGGTCCCGCTGGTACGCGTACACCACGCTCGCCAGCAGCGCCGCCTCGGTCAGCTGCGGATCCTCCGTCTTGCCCAGCAGTGTCTCGTGCTCGCGCGTGAGGAAGCTCGTGTCGTAGTCACCCTCGACGAACTCCGGGTGCGACAGGATTCCCTTCAGGTAGCGCACGTTGGTGGTGATGCCCTTCACCACGTACTCGCTCAGCGCCCGCTTCGCCCGCTCGATGGCCTCGCGCCGCGTGGGGGCCCACACGGACAGCTTGGAGATCATCGGGTCATACGTGTTGGGCACCGTGTACCCGGGGAACACGCCCGAGTCGTCACGCAGGTACGGGCCTCCCGGCACGCGCAGGTAGCTGATGCGGCCCGGGCTCGGCATGAAGTTGCGCGCGGGGTCTTCCGCGTAGATGCGCACCTCGATGGAGTGCCCGTTCGGCCTGGGCGCCTCGGTGTACGGCAGCTTCTCGCCCTCGGCGACCTTGATCTGCCAGGCCACCAGGTCCAGCCCCGTCACCCACTCCGTCACCGGGTGCTCCACCTGGAGACGGGTGTTCATCTCCAGGAAGTAGAAGTTGCGGTGCACGTCCACGAGGAACTCCACCGTGCCCGCGCCCACGTAGCCCACAGCCTTGGCGGCCTTCACCGCCACCTCGCCCATCTTCGCCCGCATCTCCGGGGTGAGGATGGGGCTGGGCGTCTCCTCCACCACCTTCTGGTGGCGGCGCTGCGCCGAGCACTCGCGCTCGTTGAGGTGGATGGTGTTGCCGTACTGGTCGGCGAACACCTGAATCTCCACGTGGTGCGGCTTCTCGAGGTACTTCTCGATGTAGACGGCGTCGTTGCCGAAGGCGTTCATCGCCTCGCTCTTGGCCGCGCGCCAGGAGGACTCGAAGTCCTCGAGCCGCTCCACCTTGCGCATGCCCTTGCCGCCACCGCCGCCGGCCGCCTTGAGCATCACCGGCACGCCGATCTTCTCGGTGTAGGCGCGCGCCTCCTCGATGGTGGCGATGGGCTCGGCGGTACCAGGCACCACGGGCACGCCGGCCTTGATCATGTTCTGCCGGGCGCGCGTCTTCTCGCCCATGGCGTCCATGGCCGAGGCGGGCGGGCCGATGAAGGTGATGCCGGCCTTCTCGCACGCGCGCACGAAGGACGCGTTCTCCGAGAGGAAGCCGTAGCCGGGATGGATGGCGTCCGCGCCGGCCTTCTTGGCGGCCTCCAGAATCCGCTCCTGCACGAGATAGCTCTCGCGCGAGGGCGGGGGGCCCACCAGGAAGGCCTGGTCGGCGGTGCGGACGTGAAGGGCGGAGCGGTCCGCCTCGGAGTAGACCGCCACCGTGGAGATGCCGAGCTCCTTGCAGGTGCGCATCACCCGGACGGCGATCTCGCCGCGATTGGCGACGAGGATTTTGCGGATCTTGGGCATGGACGCTCCCTTTAGCACAGGGGAGCGCATGCTCGGGCGAGCGCGATGGTGCCCGGTGTCGGGCACTGGCCGCCGATACGTCGCGCTACTCGGAGCGTGTAGCTCCGGCGGTGGCTACTTGCGGCTGCTGAGGTACTGCTCCATCAGCCGGCGGGCCTCGCTCAGCTTGGCCTCGACGAAGCGGTCATCCTCGTCCGGCTCGGGGGGCGCCGGGGGCTGCTCCGCCGGGTGCCGGGCCTTGCCCTGGCCCTTGCCCTTGGCAGGGGCGGGGGAGTGGGGCTCGTCACCGCCGAAGTCCACCGCCGCGGCGAGCAGGTTGCGGGCCGTGGCACCACCATCGAGCAGGCGGCCGAGCAGGGGAGCCTCCACACCCAGCCAGCGGGCCGTTTGACGCACCACGTCAATGTACTCGCCCTCGAGGGAGCGGGAGGGACGGCCGGGCTCGCTCAAGGAGGCGCGGCCATAGCTGCCGGCCTTGTCGGTGTAGAGGCCGACGGCCTGGTCACGGAAGTCGCGGGCCACGGAGCGGATGAGGGAGTCCAGGTGGTCCTCGGGGACGGCCTTGCCACCAGAGGGGGTCAGCTTCAGCTCGGCCACTCGCCAGCCGGCATCGGCCAGGGAGGTGGCGGACTCGACCCAGCGGACCTCCGGCATGGGGACGTTGGCGGCCTCACAGGCGCGGGTGAGCGTCTGGCGCAGGGCGGTGAGGTTGCCTTCGATGTCAGCGAGGAAGAGGATGAGGCGGGGTTGAGACAAAAGGGGCTCCTTATCTGGTGCGCTCCTTCAAAGCGTGAACGCCCCCCCTAAAATTTCCCCGGGGAGGCGTTCTGTCACTTCTGTGTCAGAAACCCTTGCCTGCTCGCCTGCTTACAGGGGGATGTTGCCGTGCTTGCGCGGCGGGTTCTCCTGGCGCTTGTTCTTCAGCATCTCCAGGGCGCGGATGACCTTGGCGCGCGTTTCCTCGGGGCGGATGACCTCGTCGATGTAGCCCAGCTCGGCCGCCTTGTAGGGGTTGGCGAACTTCTCGCGGTAGTCGTTCACCAGGCGGGTGCGCTCGGTGTTGGCGTCCTTCGCCTTGAGCAGCTCGTTGCGGAAGATGATGTTGACCGCGCCCTCGGGGCCCATGACCGCGATTTCGGCCGTGGGGTAGGCGTAGTTGATGTCCGCGCGGATGTGCTTGGAGGCCATGACGTCATAGGCGCCGCCGTAGGCCTTGCGGGTGATGAGGGTGATCTTGGGGACGGTGGCCTCGGCGAAGGCGTAGAGCAGCTTGGCGCCGTGCGTGATGATGCCGCCCCACTCCTGGTCCGTACCGGGCAGGAAGCCGGGCACGTCCACGAGGGTGAGGAGCGGGATGTTGAAGCAGTCGCAGAAGCGCACGAAGCGCGCCGCCTTCACGCTCGCGTCGATGTCCAGCACGCCCGCCAGCACCGCCGGCTGGTTGGCCACGATGCCCACCGGCTTGCCGTTCATGCGCGCGAAGCCGATGACCATGTTCTTGGCGAAGTGCTCCTGCACCTCGAAGAAGTGCTTGTTGTCGACGACGGCGCGGATGATCTCCTTGATGTCGTAGGGCTTGTTCGGGTTGCTGGGGACGACCGTCTTGAGGCTCTCGTCGGCGCGGAACGGATCGTCCTCGCACGGCTGGACGGGCGGGTCCTCCTGGTTGTTGGAGGGCAGGAAGGAGAGCAGCTCGCGGGTGAGGAGGATGGCGTTCTGCTCGTTCTCCGCGGCGAAGTGCGCCACGCCCGACTTCTGGTTGTGCGCCAGCGCGCCGCCCAGGTCCTCCTTGCTCACCTCCTCGTGCGTCACCGTCTTGATGACGTCCGGGCCGGTGATGAACATGTAGGAGGTGTCCTTCACCATCATGATGAAGTCCGTGATGGCCGGCGAGTACACCGCGCCGCCCGCGCACGGGCCCATGATGAGGGAGATTTGAGGCACCACGCCCGAGGCGAGGGTGTTGCGCAGGAAGATGTCGGCGTAGCCGGCGAGGCTCTCGACGCCCTCCTGGATGCGCGCGCCGCCCGAGTCGTTCAGGCCGATGACGGGAGCGCCCACGCGCATGGCCATGTCCATGATCTTGCAGATCTTCTGGGCATAGGCGCCGGAGAGCGAGCCGCCGAAGACGGTGAAGTCCTGGGCGAAGACGAAGATCTGACGGCCCTCGACGGTGCCGTAGCCGGTGACGACGCCGTCGCCGAGGATCTTCTTGTCGCCCATGCCGAAGTCGTTGCTGCGGTGGGTGACGAACTTGTCCAGCTCGGTGAAGGAGCCGGGGTCGAGTAGCAGGTCGATGCGCTCGCGAGCGGTGAGCTTGCCGGCCTCGTGCTGCTTGGCGATGCGGTCAGCGCCACCGCCCAGCTCGGCCTGCTTCTCCATCTGCTGCAGCCGGGAGCGAAGAGGGTCCTTCTCGGAGGTTGCGTCCATGGTGCGCGCATCTAGCACGATTGGGCCCGTGCCGGGCACCTGGGGTGCATGTGCCGAGAGGCCGTTGACGGCGATGGATGAGCATCACTTACGGAGGTCCGCAAGCGATGTGGGGAAATGTGTACGCCGCTTACGGACGTCCGCAAGTGAAGTGCACAATGCGGCATGTTCGCTCGTTTCGCCTCATACCCCGAGGGCCAGCAGCGGTGTCCCTGGATGCCCGTCCTGGTGCTGGCGGCGCTCGTGCTGCTGGGGGGATGCGCCACCGGGGCATCCTCTATGCGGGAAGTGGCGCTCGGGGAGCATGAGCGGGTCTTCGCCGCATTGCCTACGAGTTTCGGGCCGGTGCGGGTGGGCGAGGCGGAGTTCTTGGACGCCGTGGCGCATCTGGTTTTGGAGATGCCGCTGCGGTTGGCGCCCTCTCATGTTCCGTTGCTTCCTGGCCGCAGGTTGGCGCTGGCCTCTGGACCCCTGGTGGGTGGGACGTGGCAGTCAGAATTGGCCCGGTCCTACGGGCGCTTCTGCGAAAGGCGTGGCACTCCAGGCGACTGCCTCACGCTCTTCGAGGATGGTCCACACCTGCGAGATGACGACAAGCGTCGCATTGCGCTGGCGTTAGCCGTAGGCCCGGCCTTGGAGGGTGTGGATGCGGAGGTGCGAGCCATGCTCAGCCCCGCGCGTGTGACGGCCATGGTGAGCATCACCCTCACGGCCTACATGGCGCTACTGGTGGCACCGGAACCGGTGTCCAAGGGGGCCGCCGCTGCCTTCGCGGTTCTCATGTGGGGCTATCTGGGGATGGAGTTGTGGGAGCTCATCGAAGGATGGATGGTGCTCTCGGAGGATTCAGCGCGAGCTACCTCTTTCACGGAACTACGTGAGGCGGGAGAGCGGTTCGGCCAGCGCATCGGGCCCAACAGTGTGCGCATCCTCGTCATGGTAGGGACGGCGGCGCTCGGGGAGACCGCAGCGCTCATGTCCAAGGCGCCGAAGCTGCCTGGCTTCGCGCAGGCCGCGGGCTCGGGGGCGCAACATGGCGGCGTGCGCATGCTCGCGGCCGTTGCCGAGACGGAAAAGGTCGTCATCTCGGCCGCCGAGGGCTCCATCCGCGTTGTCCTGCCTCTCAATGCCGTTGCGATGGCCGCACGGAACGGAGGGAGGGACGGCTGGGTTCTTCCCAATGGTCACCGCGCCTTCAAGTCCTTCGATGACTTCAAGGACTTCATGGGGCCGGCGGGCGAGGGCAAGCAATGGCACCACATTGTCGAGCAGCGCAATGTCGGCCGGTTCGGCTCCGAGGCCATTCACAACACCGAGAACGTCGTTCGGTTGGAAGAGGGCCTGCACATGGATGTCAGCGCGCTCTATTCGTCCAAGCGGCCCAGGATCACAGGTTCGGATACCCTGACCGTCAGGCAGTGGCTGAGCACGCAATCCTATGAAGCCCAGCGTCAATTCGGACTGCGAGCCATCGATTACGTAAGAAGAGGTATCTGGTGACGAAGCTCGAAGAACTGGTCCAGGAGTTCGCTCGAAGCGTAGCCGCGCAGTCGGATGCTATCTTTCGCGGGGACGCCAAGACCGGCAACAAGCACGCGGATCGGTACATCGCCGCGTTCAAGAAGCTACGTGCCCACGGTGATGCCGGGCGAGATGCGCTCACCGTACTGCTCATGCATCCCAACGTGGATGTGAGGACCACGGCGGCCTCGTTCCTTCTTCGCTACCGGACAGCGGAGGCCAAGGCGGTCTTGGAGGAGGCCGCGAAGGGAGAGGGACTGGTCGCATTTGAGTCCTCCGAAGCGTTGAAGCGGTGGGAGGAAGGTACCTGGGCGCTAGATCCTGAATGAATAAGCTTATTTGGAATCTGTTTCGGTAGGTTTTCCATCTACCTTGTCTGTTGAGGAGCCGTCCGTTAGGAGCAGCACTTGCCGAAACAGGCTCTGTTACTACCCGGTCACTTGGACGGTGCTCCGAGGGGATTTTCCTTGGAGATGTGCTTCGCCCGTAGAGGAAGTAATCCCGTAATACCATATGGGCAGTCCACGAAATTGGCTCTCTCGCACTTTGTGTGGTTCCTGAGCGCATGGGGATGGTGGCGCGATGCTGCTTAGAGCTCGTTTCAAAAATGGACCAGGGAGCCTAGGTCATCTGACCTGCCTCCCCGGGATTGTTTCATAAATGAACCGCAGAGGTATCCAGACTTCCCTCTACGTACCTGGTGCTCATCCTCGCAAGCATGAGGCGCGAACTGGTCCCGGACGAGCTGTGGGCGAGGGTGGAGCCGCTGCTGCCACGACATCGCCGCAAAGGGAGAAGAGGTCGTCCATTGCGCGACGATAGGGCGTGCCTGCGGGGCATTATCTTCGTGCTCAGGACGGGCATCGCCTGGAGAGACCTGCCAGCCGAGGTGTTCGGGTGCAGCGGGGCGACGTGCTGGAGGAGGCTGCGAAAGTGGAGCCGAGCAGGAGTCTTCGAGAAGCTCCAGCGGGTGTTGCTGAACGAGTTGGGGCACAAGGGGCTCATTGACTGGAGCCGGGCCTCGTTCGACTCCAGCAGCCTACGGGCGATAAAAGGGGGGCCCAAACAGGCCCGAATCCAACGGACAGAGGAAAGGCGGGCAGCAAGCACCACCTGGTCGTAGACCGCCGGGGCCTGCCGCTGGCCACCTTGCTGTCGGCCGCCAACGTGCACGACAAGCGCGAGGCGCTGCCGCTCCTCGACGCCATCCTCCCCATCAAGGGGCCACGAGGCAGGCCACGCAGGCGTCCGGCGAAAGGGCACGGCGACAAGGGGTACGATTATGCCGATACCCGCCGGGGATTACGGAAGCGCCACATCGTTCCCCGCATCGCCCGCCGAGGCGTGGAGTCGAAGGAGCGTTTGGGACGCCATCGCTGGGTGGTGGAGCGCTCCCTGGACTGGTTCCACCAGATGAAACGCCTGCGGATTCGCGAAGAGCGGAACCCACAGATGCACCTGGCACTCCTTCGCCTTGGCCACTGCCTCCTTCTCTATCGCGTGCTTGAGCGCCATTTACGAAATGGCCCTGAATAGGCAGGGCATGTTACCTGACCTCTCAGGTCCATTTTTGAAACGAGCTCTTACGTGCCCGTTGTCGCTGAACCACATGGGAAGCGGGAGAGTTACGAGATTGATGCAGGCTCGTTTCAAGACTACGCTGCTCTGGAGTGGCGTAGATGAGTCGGAGCGCATCGCGAAATGACCGTCCCAATAAGTGAGCTGAAAGATCTTTTTCTACAACTACTCTTGGAGGAGAATACGCAGAAGCGGGGCTATCTGTTTGAGGTATGGCTTCACGAGCTTTTTAAGTGGAGCGGCTTGAAGCCACGCAAGTCCTTCCGCAATATTGGCGAACAAATCGATGGGAGCTTGATTCTGGGCAGCGAGACGTATCTTGTCGAAGCGCGATGGCGACAGGATTCGGCTGACCTGAAAGACCTGCTCGTGCTTCATGGGAAGGTACAGGCAAAGACCAAGAGCACCCGTGGTCTCTTTGTCAGCATCGCAGGGTTTACTGAAGATGCGCGGAAAGCGTATCCTGTCGGTCGGCCCACGGCGCTCATTGGTATGGATAGAGAAGATATCTACGCCATCATAGAGCGCAAGGTTGGACTTATTGAATTGCTCAAGGCCAAGAAGAGAAGGGCAGATGAATCAAGTGACGGTTTTGTGTCTGCCAAGGATTTGTTTCCCGAACGTTTCTTGGAGAAAGCTCCTTTTTCGGCCCAGTTCACCCCTCAAATAGGCAGCCCCTTCACAATCGTCAGTGCCTTGGACTTGCTCGAAGGAGATCCTCTTCGCGAATTCCATGTGTGGTGGGATCGTGTCACTGAAGAGGACGTGACTGAATTTGCTGCGGCGATTAGCCGGTGTTCCGAAAACGAATTGTGCGATTACGTAGTTGAGCATAGGCATCTTCTAATTGAGCATCTCCGTGGAGGACATGGTCGCTACGTCATACCTGGAGCCGAACTCACGGTGGCTCCTTCAGTGGACTTCCTGATTAGCGAAAACTCAACAATGGGCCATGAGTGGTTTGTGGTTGAATTGGAAAACCCACAGCTAGATTTTGCCAGAGAATCGCACGAGGCCGCTCTTGCATCTGCTGTATCCAGGATAAGGCGCTGGCGGCGCTGGCTAAAACGCAACATCGACTTCGCGCGTCGTCCTAAGGAACACAGCGGCCTTGGGCTCACGGACATAGAAATTGATACGCCGGGTCTGGTCCTGATTGGTCGGCAAGGCAGCGAACAATATAAATGGTCAGACAAAACGACGAATACTTTGCCCAGGGGGGTAGATGTTCACACGTATGATTGGTTGTTAAAGAATCTAGCTGCAAAGGCTGGAAATCTCAACTGGGCTAGGGGCTTTCGTCATGAGCCCTGATGTCTAATGCTTGGAGGTTGCTCGATAGTGACCTCGGTGGAGCTGACTGGTTCTGGGTAGGTCTGGGCAATGACGCTCGTGAATGTGAAGGCCCCCAGGGTGGATGCCTAACCGGGTGAGTAGGCTCGACGGGGCTGGGTAGATAGAGCAGCTGTTCGGCGACAGAAGACGTCCCAGTTACCATTTGCCTTCAGCCCCTGTCACTCATGCCCGTGCGCCGCACCAACGGGATGGCGCCCGCTGCTCGTCTGTCATCCACTTCCGGGTTGTGGCAGCCCACAGGGGGCGGCGGACGCGGCGGCAGAAGAGGCTCCATCTTGTTTGGCCCTCAGATTGTCTGGCATCTTCCAGCCGTCCTGCTTTACCAGTCCCACTCTTCAGCTCCCAATCTTCTACAAAGTAAACTCCGAAGGTCCTCGCTCGTTTCCCATTGGAGAAGGGGCTATCTGGAGCCGCGCTCTGCTGCCAACATCCCAGGCTGCGAGCTTCCTGGCTGTTACCGAGATACGTTCTAAGGCGAAGCCGGCAGCGTCCAGGTGGAGGAGAAGCGGTGAGCACCGCCGGAGGTGCTGTCGAGCCAGCCGGAGATCCGCTCGCTGTTGGCCAGCAGGGGCCCCAACTCCAGTCCCACGGCGAAGATGGCGGCGAGCTCCTGCTGGGAGACCACGTCCATCAGCGATACCTGGTTCAGCCCGCGCGACAGCCGCTTCGGATCCACCGTGAAGTCCACCGCGTGGGGCAGCTTCGCGCCCTCCTGGGGCAGGCCGGTCACGAGCGACTGGGCCACCGCCTCGTCATTGCCCAGCACGAGGTGCCGGCCCTTCAACCGGACGAAGACGGAACCCCCCTGCACGTTCAGCGCATACCCGTCCTCCAACGTCCTCGCGCCGGGGAACTTCGCCAGTGGCGCGAGCGCGGCCTTCATCGCCGCGGTGTCCGTCACCTCGGCGGCGAGCGCCTGACGCGGAGCGAAGAAGCGGCCCTCGGGCGTACGGAGGTTGGGGCGAGACCTCACGCTGTCCACCACCATCAGCACGTTGCCGGTGAGGCGCTCGGCCACCGCGCGAGCCACCGCGGAGACCTGGGCCGGAGGGCAGGCGGGGCACACCTGTTGGATGCTCGCGCGCACGCCGCCCACGGCCTGGGCCACCCCGGACGGTGCCACCCGTGCCCGGGAGACGAGCATCCCCTCGGGCTTCATCGCGCCGTAGGGGCTCGTCCCCGCGGTCTGGAAGGGCGGCAGTGGAAGCTCCGTGGCGGTGCCCTCCAGCCGCAGCTCGGAGCCGCTGCCATCCACGCCCACCACCATGCCGCGCTCGGGCATGAGCACGTAGGCGACCCCGGGCAACTGCGCGAGCCGCGCGTCCGCCTTGGGCGCCTTGCTCACCAGCCGTGAGGCCTCCTTCAACAGCACCTGACCCTGCCCATCGTCGACGAAGCCTCCGCCGGAGCTCGCGAAGGCACATGCCTCCTGGCCCTTGAGGGCATAGCCGGCCTGGCCACCGGACTCGCGCGGGACGCTCACCGTGGTGACGCCTCCAGAGGTGGTGGGCTTCACCTCCGCCTTGCTCCCCGCGGACTCCAGCATCGCGGCGGCCCTCTCCTGAAAGGCCTTGGGGTCCGTCAGTCGCGTGCAGGAGATGCGGCCGGTGCTGCGCTGGGAGACGGTGATGGGGCCGGTGGGGTCGATGCCCGCACGGGTGAGGGTCTCCGGCTGGCTGGGGTCGAGCGAGAGGTAGGGGTGGAGCTCGGCGAACCAGACGACGGGCCGCATCAGGGCGGCGTTCTGTCCGGCCCGGTCCATGAAGGCGGTGACCCCCTTGAGCGCGTCCAGCCGCGGAATGTGGACGACGGTTCCCGAGGCGGTGGTGGCGCGGGGCGCGGGGGCGGCGGCGAGCGTGGTCGCGAGAACGAAGGAGAGCATGGCCACTCGTGAGAGCAGCGCGCCCGGTGACCTGTCAAGGTGAAGTGCCGTGCCATGTCCGTTCCCGTGCGTGCACTCCCGGACGCCCCGCCCGGTCTCCCCTTCGCGGTTGCTGCCAACCGCGAGCCGCTGCCCTAACGTCAGAGGGCAATGACTGCGTCTACATCCGACAATCCGCTGCTTCAGAACGAAGCGCTTCCGAAGTTCGACCGCATCCGCTCGGAGCACGTCGAGCCCGCCATCCGAGAGCTGCTGACGCGCCTGCACACCGACCTCGACGCGCTCGAGCGCGACGTGCGCCCCACGTGGGAGCAGACGGTTGCTCGCCTGTCCGCCATCACCGAGCCCATCGGCCTGGCCTGGGGCGTGGTGAACCACCTCATGGGCGTGCAGAACAGCCCGGAGCTGCGTCAGGCCCATGCCGCCGTCGAGGGCGAGGTCGTCGAGGCCTTCATGCGCATCGGCCAGAGCGAGCCCCTCTACAAGGCCCTCAAGGCGCTGCGCGAGGGGCCCGAGTGGAAGAAGCTCGACGACGCCCAGCACCGCATCGTCGAGTCCTCCATCCGTGACGCCGAGCTGTCCGGCGTGGGGCTTCAGGGCGAGGCCCGCGCGCGCTTCCAGGAGATCGAGCGCGAGCTGGCCGAGCTGTCCACCCGCTTCGCCAACAACGTCATCGACGCCAACAAGGCCTGGTCCATGACGCTCACGAAGCCCGAGGAGGTGGAGGGCCTGCCACCCAGCGCGCTCGCCGCCGCCGCCCAGGCGGCCAGGCAGGGACTGGCCGAGGGTGCCCCCGAGCCCACCCCCGAGAAGGGGCCCTGGCGCATCACCCTGGAGGCGCCCAGCTACGTGCCCTTCCTCGAGCACTCGCGCCGGCCGGACCTGCGCGAGAAGCTCTACCGCGCCTTCGTCACCCGCGCCTCCTCGGGAGACACGGACAACAACCCCCTCATCGAGCGCGTCCTCACCCTGCGCCGCGAGAAGTCCCGCCTGCTCGGTCACGGCTCGTTCGCCGAGGTGAGCCTGGCGGCGAAGATGGCCCCCGGCGTGCAGGCCGTCGAGCAGTTGCTCGGCGAGCTGCGCAAGGCCGCCCGTGCCCGCGCCAGGGATGAGCACACCGAGCTGACGGAGTACGCGCGCCGCAAGACGGGCAACGCCTCGCTCGAGCTGAAGCTGTGGGACGTGCCCTTCTGGGCCGAGCGTCTGCGCGAGGAGCGCTACGCCTATACCGACGAGGAGCTCCGGCCGTACTTCGCGATGCCTCGCGTGCTGGAGGGCCTCTTCGACACGGCCAAACGCCTCTTCGGCGTCACGGTGCGCGCCGCCGACGGCGAGGCCCCGGTGTGGGACCCGAGCGTGCGCTTCTTCCGCGTGGCGGACGAGTCGGGCAAGGACATCGCCGCCTTCTACCTGGACCCCTACAGCCGCCCGGCCACCAAGCGTGGCGGGGCGTGGATGAACGGCGCCATCGACCGCAAGCGCAAGCCCGACGGGAGCCTGCGCCTGCCGGTGGCCTACCTCGTCTGCAACGCCACGCCGCCGGTGGGCAACAAGCCCGCGCTCCTCACCTTCCGCGAGATGGAGACGCTCTTCCACGAGTTCGGCCACGGCTTGCAGCACATGCTCACCCGGGTGGACTACCCCGAGGCCGCCGGCATCAACAACGTGGAGTGGGACGCGGTGGAGCTGCCCAGCCAGTTCATGGAGAACTGGTGCTTCCACGAGGAGACGCTCTCCCGGCTCGCGCGCCACGTGGACACGGGCGCGCCGCTGCCCAAGGCCCTGCAGGACAAGATCCGCGCCGGGCGCATCTACCGCGCCGCCACGCAGACGCTGCGGCAGGTGTACTTCGCCACGCTGGACCTGGAACTGCACCACCGCTACCCCGCCGGGGACGATGACGCCCCCAGCGTCCTCGACGTGCAGCTGCGCATCGCCGCGGACAACACGGTGCTCAAGCCGCTCTCCGAGGACCGCTTCCTGTGCGGCTTCACCCACATCTTCGCGGGCGGGTACGCCGCGGGCTACTACAGCTACAAGTGGGCCGAGGTCCTCTCCGCGGATGCCTTCTCCGCCTTCGAGGAGGCGGGCCTGTCCGACGCCCAGGCCGTCGCCAACACCGGGCGGCGCTTCCGGGACACGGTGCTCGCGCTCGGCGGCAGCCGCCACCCGCTGGAGGTCTTCCAGTCCTTCCGAGGCCGCGCTCCCAGCACCCATCCGCTGCTCAAGCAGACGGGGCTGCTGGAGACGCAGGAGCTCGAGACGACGGCGCCGATGATGTAGCGCGCGCCGCCGTCAGTGCCCCTGACTGGCCTGGGTGAGCCCCGCCTCCTGGAGGCGCTCGGCCGCCCAGGCCTCCGCTTCCTCCGGCCGGGCGAAGATGGCGAAGGGGTTGGGCAGGGGCTTGAAGTACATGATGGCGCTGATCGACAGCCGGATGACGGGCGAGGTGATGATGAGGGCGCTTCCGAGCACCTGCTCGCGCAGGCGCTGGTCGTACTGCTCGAACCACTCGACCTGGCGCCAGCGCTGCTCGATGGGCACCATCCCGACCCGGCGCAGGTCGATGCAGAGGAAGAGCTTCTCGGAGCGCAGCAGGTAGTCGGCGAAGGTGCCGAGGAAGGTCTCGTGCTCCATCGCGGAGAGCACCCTCGGAAACCGCAGGTGCAGCAGGGGCCAGCGCGAGTCGTCGAAGATGGGCGGGGCCGCGTTCTTCATAAGGGGGGGCGCATTCTGACAGCGCCGGGGAAACGTGTTATGCCGCGCGCGCCCCGGATGCCAGGACATCCGTTCGTCGTGGAGCAGAAGCACATGGATCAGCGTCGAGTCGAGGGATTCATCTACTTGCTGGGCTTCGGTGCCTCGATCCCGCTCTCCAACTGGATGATTGGCCACGTGGGGGTGGTGTGTCCGGACAACGGACCCTGCCTGCTCCCCGTGGGACCTGGCATCCTGGCTCCGAGCGGGGTCCTCGTCGTCGGCATCGCCCTCGTGCTGCGCGACCTGGTGCAGCGCCGGCTGGGCAAGAACTGGACGCTGCTGGCCATCGCCGTGGGAGCGCTGCTCTCGGCGCTGCTCGCTCCGCCCCCGCTGGTCGTCGCCTCCGGGTCCGCCTTCGCCATCTCGGAGCTGGCCGACTTCGCCGTCTACACGCCGCTGCAACGGCGCGGGCTGGTGCTGGCCGTGTTCGCCAGCAGTGTGGTGGGCCTCGTCGTCGACAGCGTCCTCTTCCTCCAGCTCGCCTTTGGCGGCCTCGAATTTCTGATGGGGCAGGTGCTGGGAAAAGTGTGGATGGTGTTGCTGTCGCTGCCGCTCGTCGCCTGGCTCCGACGGAGAGACGAGCGGCTCGGCATCCAGCCGGCCTGAGACAGGCGGGTGCACGCGCCTTGCATCGTCCTCGTTCCACGACCCGTATTCACGGGCGGAGAACGAAGAGGAGGGGCGACATGCCTCGTTGGAACATGTTTCTTGGCAGTGTGGCGCTCGGGCTGATGGCCTGTGGCGCGCCCGTGGTGGGCAACGCGGTCCTGAAGACGGACCTGGACTCGTACGTGGCCGGCTCGGAGGTGGTGCTGCGGCTGCGCAACGAGTCGCTCCAGCCACTCGGCTACAACCTCTGCTACTCCACGCTGCAGCGTCACGAGGGCGCGGCCTGGGAGACGGTGCCGATCATCGACAACGAGTTCTGCCTGGCCATCCAGAACCGGTTGAATCCGGGAGAGGAGTCCACCGAGCGCCGCATCCTCCGGGAGTCCCTGGAGGAGGGCGAGTACCGCTACCTCATCGATGTGGAATGGGATGGGGAGCGGCAGGAGGTGACGTCCACCTCCTTCCACGTGGAGCGTCCGAGCACGCTCTGAGTCCCGCTCAGGAGGCGCCTTCGTCCGAGTAGCTCCGGGGGAGGTTCTCCTTCACCGCCGCCAGGGCGATGAGGTCCGCGGCCTGGCGGGCCTCGTCGGAGGAGGGCGCGGACGCGCTCGTGAAGCCCACCAGCACCGTATCCAGCGCCCGATCCATGCGCTGGGTCCGGGGGAGGCCCTGTGACTCCAACAGCCAGCCGAGGGCCTGGTGGGCGTAGCGGGACCAGCCCTCCTCGCGGCGGGTCGCCTCGACGGTGAGGTCGATGACCCGCCGCACCGCGTCCGACAGCACCGCCGCGCGGTCCGTCTCGTCCAGGGGCAGGGCCAGGGAGCGGAAGTACGTGTCGAGCGTGCACAGCCACGCATGGGCGGCGCCGAGCGCGGAGAGGATGCGCTGGATGTTGCTCTCCACGCCGACATCGGGGGGTTCGCCCTGGTTGAAGAAGCCGTGACAGCGGCAGTAGTCCCCGAGGACCTCGTTGCCGAGCTGGACGTGGGCCTCCGTGTACCAGGCCCCGGCGTGCTCGGCGAGCAGCTCGCCGACGCCTTCGAGGAGCGCCAGGCGCGTCCGCTCGTCCAGGTGCTTCGCTCCCCGGGGGATGCGGGGGACCAGGTACTCGCGCAGGCGCGCCGCGAGCTGCGCGGGATGGAAGTCATCGAGACTCTCGCGGATGGGGGTCCAGGCGCCGTCGTCCCGTTGTTTCTTCTTTCTCATGGTTCCTCCCCTCCGGAGTGGGTGGTGGTCACGGGCTCAGGGCAGCTGGGTGAAGGGCGGGTGTCATGGTGCGCACAACGCGGGCTCCATGCACGCCAGTCGCGTTGTGGCGTCACGCACCCACCATGTGTCTTCCCGTTCTCCCGGAGCACGCTGGAAAACCGATGCCTCTCCAAGCACATCTTTCCAACTTCGCCGTGTTCTGACCGCCGCCGACGTTCGTATCTCGCGTGTCGCTCTAGTCCGTGTCGCTCTCGTGGGTACAATCGCCATGTCATGGCCGCTCCATCCAAGTCAGAACTCGAGGCGTTCAACCGGCCGCTCATGACGCGAGCAGCGGTAGGCAGCCTCAAGCTGCCACCGGTGGCCAGCAATCTGGTGAGGGTGAAGCACCCCGAGCACGGCGACGAGCTCAACGCCAAGGCGCTCTGCGATGAGATCCGTCAGGCCCTGAAGCACCAGCAGGGCACCTTCTGCTTCTTCTACGACGGCATGGGGATGGTGAACGCGAGGATCGGCTACGCGAACGTATTCAAGGAGCTGGACCGTGAGCTGGCGGACCGGGTGACGGAGGTGGTGTGCGCCATCCCGGGTCCCATCCCTCGGATGATGGCCTATACGGTCGCCACGTTGTCGAGGAGCCCCTGGACCATCTTTCGCACCCTCGCGGAAGCCGAGACGCACCTGCGGATGCGAGGCTATATCGGCGTCGACATCAGCCAGCCCCTCGAGGGCGGCGTGAATGTCCGGGTGCTGCGCCGCGCCTGATCTATCGTGGGGCTCCGAAGTTCCTGGGGGGGACCCATGGAATCACACGGAGTCGTCATCGTTGGAGGAGGCATTGGTGGGCTGTGCGCCGCCATCGCGCTCCGTCAGGCTGGACTGGATGTCGCGGTGTACGAGCGGACCGCGGCCTGGCGGCACGCCGGGGCCGGGTTGTCGCTCTGGCCCAATGCGATGCGGGCGCTCGAGGCGCTGGGACTGGCGGGGGAGGTGGCCGCCCTGGGCGCTCCCTGGCGGCAGACGGTGATCCACCGCTGGGATGGCAAGGTGCTCTCCCGCCTCCCCGTCGAGGTGCTGTGCCGCGAGCTGGGACAGCCCACCCTGGTGCTGCACCGCGCGGAGCTCATGCGGGTGCTGCTCGAAGCGCTCGGGCCGGACGGTGTGTTCCCAGGCGCCGCCTGCACGGGCTTCCATCGCGAGGGCGACGGGGTGCGGATCGACTTCGCCGATGGCAGGCAGGTGCGTGGCCAGTGTCTCATCGGCGCGGATGGACTGCACTCGGTCGTGCGCCAGCAGCTGTTCCCGGACGTGCGAGTCCGGTACGGCGGCAGGACGTCCTGGCGTGGCATCGTGGACGTCACCTCCACCCCGATTCCCGAAGGGGAGCAGTTCGAGATCTACGGTCCGGGAGCGCGCTTCGGCATCTGTCACATCGGTCCGGGTGCGTCGGGCTCGAAGCGGATGTACTGGTTCCTGCTGACGGCCGCTCCCGAGGGAGGGTGTGACCCCGAGGGAGGACACAAGGAGGCGGTGCTGAGCCACGTCCGCGGATGGATGGCGCCCGTGGAGTCCCTGGTCCACGCCACGCCCGAGGCGGAGATCCTGCGCACGGACATCCACTACCTGGCGCCGCTGCCGAGCTGGGGCGACGGTCCGGTCTCGCTGCTGGGGGACGCGGCGCATGCGATGGTCACCGACATGGCCCAGGGCGCGTGCCAGGCCATCGAGGACGCGCTGGTGCTGGCCAGACGGCTGCGCGAGGACACCGACAAGGTCCGGGCGCTGCGGGCCTACGAATCGAGACGTCGACCCCGCACGGCCCACGTGGCGGAGCTGAGCCTCCGCGCGGGAGCGCTCCGGTACCTGCGCAATCCGCTGGGGCGTTGGGGGAGGGATCTCCTGATGCGGGCCCTTCCGCCCGCTGTCGCACTGAACCAGCTCCGGCCCGTGGTGGCTCACGACTTCATGGGCTAGGAGTCATCCATGGCCACCTACCCCGCGTCGCCCCGGGAAGCGTTCCAGCAGCTCCGCGCCCTGTCCGAGCAGCTCGCGGTGCCCGAGAGTCGCCCGCGCGCCCTCGCCGAGCTGCGGGAGCTGGCCGGGCTCGCCCGGGACAAGCCCGAGGGCTCGCCCCTGCGGCTCGGCTCGGTGGTGGTGGCGATGGGCTCCTCCCAGGAGCGGCTGGAGTTGCTGCTGCTGCCCTCCATCTTCTCGCCCGAGGCCTGGGCCCATACCTTCCTGGAGGGACTGCTGAAGGTCCCCCTCGACGAGTACGCCGGCAAGCGGCTGGTGGAGGTGGGCGCGGGCTCGGGGTGGGTGTGCATCGCGCTGGCCCGCTTCACCCGGCTGGCGCACGTCCTCGGGGTGGACCTCAATCCCCACTCGGCGCCCGTGGCGTGGTGCAACGCCTGGCTCAATGGGGACGAGGCGCTGGTGTCGAGGCTCTCCTTCGGGGAGAGCGACCTGCTGCGCCAGGTGTCCGGGCCGGAGCCGTGGGACTTCGTGGTGGGCTGCATCCCGCAGGTGCTGCGCGGCGAGGGTTTGCCGGCGGAGGTGTCCCAGGCGGACGAGCAGGCCCTGTACGACCTGTCCAACTACTGCGCCATCCAGAACGTCTACGAGGACCACTTCGGGCTGGGGCTCATCGCGCGGCTGCTGGACGAGGTGCCCGAGCGCCTGGCGCCGGACGGGCGGCTGCTGCTCAATCTGGCGGGGCGGCCCGGGCGGCCCATCATCGAGCGCATGTTCACCCGGCGCGGTTTCACCACCCGGGTGCGCGTGGCGCGGCGGGTGATGCAGGCGGCGGACACGGACATCCGCCCCCTGGTGGCGCTGGAGCAGCGCACGCAGCGCGAGTTCGAGTTCTTCATGGAGGCGCACAGCCCCGAGCCCCTGCGCGCCGCCACCGCGCTCGGGTGGCTGGCCGCGGGTCATCCCATCTGGCACGAGGTGGCGGTGTGGGAGGCGAGGCTCGCCCTGCCGCGCGAGACGCTCGCGTTGCGCGCCGCCCTGCGGGCCCTGGGCCTGCCCCGGTTGCAGGAGGAGCTGGACCTGGCGGCCTCCCCGCCCGAGCAGCTCGGCTTCGTGGCCGGACTGGCCGAGCGTCTGGCCCGCTCGCCCTTCCTTCCGTACGCGCACGAGTCCGGGGACCTCAGTCTGCGCCAGCTCGTGGCGCGCTACCTGGGACGCTTTTTCGAGCTGCGGCTCGCCGAGGAGGAGCTCTTCGTCGCGCCCGAGCGCGAGCAGGCGGTGTACTCGCTGCTGCTGGCCACCTGCGACGAGGGGGACGGAGTGCTCGTGTCGCACAACCTGCATGGCGTGTACGCGCCGGTGCTGGCCAAGGCGGGAGTGCACGTCACCGTCACGCACAACACGCTGGGGGAGATCCGCCGGCTGCTGGGTGCCTTCGACGTGAAGGTGGTGTTGCTGTCGGTGGAGCCCGGGGAGCGCGCCAACATGGCGGAGCTGCGGGACATCCTCGCGGAGGCGGAGCGGCGGGGCATCCTGGTGGTGCTCGACGAGAGCCCCTTCTTCAACATCACCGCCGAGGTGGAGCCGCGCACGCTCTTCGAGTTCCTCGCGCGCGAGCCGCACACCTCGCACCTGGTGGTGCTGTACGGGCTCATCAAGAACGCCGTCTTCCCGGACTGGGAGCTGACGCTGCTGCTGCCGGTGCCGGCGCGCCTGCGGGAGGACCTGGAGGTGGCGGCGGAGGTGACGTACTCGCGCATCAGCACGCTGGTGCAGTGGTTCTACGAGCGCACCTTCGCGGAGCTGCTCACCTTCCGCATCGCCTTCGCGGAGCCGAGGCCCCCGCCCGCGCGCCCGGAGTCGAAGGTGCCCCTGCCGCGCTCGAAGCGCATCGCGCGGCTGGCGGGCTTCCCGGCCTTCGCGCCCAAGGTGTTCCGCGGGGACGACCCGGAGCTCATCCGCCTGGACTACGGGGAGAACGAGTACCCCCTGCCGCAACCGTTGATGGAGGGGCTGGTGGCGGCGTGCGCGGCGCCGCGCGACTCGGGGACGCAGCACGGGCTCGCGGAGTCGGTGGCGGCCTTCCTGCTGGAGACGCGGGGCGTGCGCTACTCGCCCGAGGAGGTATTGCTCGCGCCCGGGGTGTGGCCGCTGGTGCACCACCTGGGCGTGGCGCTGCGGCGGATGTTGGGACGTGCTCCGCGCGTCTTCGTGGCCACCCCTTGCTACGGCGTGTTGCGGCCCGCGTGGGGGGCCGCCGGGGCCGAGGTGGACCTGGCGCCCCTGTCCGCCCTCCAGGCGCGGCGGGGGCCGAGCGCTCCGGACGTGGTCGTCATCTCGCAGCCCTCCAACCCCGCCGGGTACTACCTGTCCCACGAGGAACTGGTGGGGCTGGCCGCGTACGTGGTGGAGCAACGCTGCCTGCTCGTCTCGGATGAAATCTTCGGACTGGTGAACCTCACCAACCCGACGGCGGAGACGGTGCAGGGTCCGGTGGGGCTGGAGGCGACGGTGCCGGGCATCGGCGCGCGGACGGTGGTGCTCGGGGGCCTGTCGAAGGAGTTCGCGGCGGGCGGCCTGCGCGTGGGGTGGATGGCGACACGGGACCGGGCGCTCGCGGCGGCGGTGCGGGAGAGCGCGCCGGGCGCATTGCACCTGGCCACGGCGCGGGCGGCCTCGCGTCTCTACGCGGCCTATGCGCGCAGCCCCGAGGGGAAGCTGCTCTACCCGGAGCGGCACCGGGCCCTGCGCGAGTTCCTCGCGCGCATGCGGAGGGACCTCGCGGAGAAGCGGGAGCTCATCGCCGAGGCGCTGCCGGAGGACGGGCGGGTCGAGACGGTGGAGGCCGGGGGCCTCTTCCTGGCGCCGAGGGTGACCTCCTGGCTGGGACGGGAGGTGGGTGGAAAACGGCTCACCGTGGAGAACCTGCCGGCGGTGGTGTACGCGCGCACGCACGTGGTGGTGAATGGCGGGGACTGGTGTGGAGACCCGGCGCGGATGCGCGTGGTCTTCTCCATTCCCCGCGAGAAGCTGCTGAAGGCACGGGAGCGGTTGCTCGCCTTCGCGGCCGACCTGCGAGATCCGGAGTAGGAGCGGCTCCTCCGTCTTTCCGCCATGCAACCCGTCAGGTGGGGCGCGCCCGTGGTAAAATCCGGTGAAAGCCAGCTGGCGCCATGCGCGGCCGAGGGACGGACACATGCCCATCACATCCCTGAATGCCAACTTCACCAACATCCAGGCGTTCGTGGATAGCTGCTTCAACGTGGGTGTCCGGGGGGTCGCCGCCCTCAACGCCGCGATCGGTGCGGGTCAATTCATCGCGGACTTCACCAACGGAGAGAGCGAGCAGATCCTCGACTGCCTCGTCGCGACCTGGCGCTACGCCGAAGACCGCAAGATGAACCTGTTCCACAATCGCTGCCCGGAGAGCGATCGCACGTTCATCCACTTCCTGGCCTCGTACATCCGCCAGCGGCAGCTCGTCCTCTACATGCCCCTCTTCATCGCCGATGGGATGTACGGGGGGACCGTCCCCCGGTACCGGTTGATGAGGTACAGCACCGTGGCGCTGCGTGCCAACAACGCCTGGGATTACGAGGCCGTGCGGCAGTTCCTGCGCTACTTCCTCTTCGGCGCGCACATCGTCGTCGTGGACAGCGCGCTGACGGCGAACCAACGGCTGCAGGGCGAGTTCCAGACCGCGTGCGCCGGTCATTTCAAGGGCGGGGCGAGTAACTCCCACTATGCCTCGGTCGTGAGCACCAACGGTCTGGCCTATCCCAACACCGTCGTCACGGATCGGGCGCCCAATCCCTGTCCGTTCATCTGTTCCTTGCTGGTGGGGACGACCAGCCGCGAGCCGTACTGCTCCTTCTTCCAGCTCGAGGGTTGGCCGACCACGGACCAGACGACCCTCTATGATGCGGCCTGGGCCCGGCAATCCCGTCACATGCAGGACTACGACACGCACAACCGGACCAAGTGGAACATCTCCACCTACGGGGCCTGCGCCTACAGTGAGAAGCGCGGGACCGCCATCTTCCTGGCTCCGGCCAACTGGAATCCTCGGCCCCGGGCGGATGCGATCATGCCCTCCTTCCGCGGAGCGGAGGTGCGCCAGGGGTGGCTCAACACCAACCTCGTGCGGATTTGAGCTTCCGCGAAAATCTGTCGCGGCGCGTCAGTGTTCATCGGCGAAACCTCTCGACGTCCTTGGGCTGACGTCGGAGGCCCTGCCCCTTCCTGACTCCGTGCATTCCAGGTATCCCGGGGTTCCGGTCTGGTGAGGATCGGGAATCCGGCGCCGCGCGCCGTGGGGGGATGTCATGGCGAACCTGAGGAATCTGCCGCGTCAGGCCCTGGGGGATCTGCAATCGAGACTGCGTCACCTGCCATTGGTGGGGACGCTGCGAAACATGCTCGTGAGCGCGCCACCGGAGCTGTCGAGCCCGGTCCCCCGGGACTCGGGCCTGGTGGACGCGGAGCGGGTGGAGGCGTACCGGCGCGCCATCGAGCGCTACGTGAAGCCCGGCCACGTGGTGGTGGACGTGGGCACGGGCAACGGCCTGCGGGCCTTCCTCGCGGCGAAGCGCGGTCCTCGGAGGCTGTACGCGGTGGACGCCTCGCGCAACCTGGACACGGCGCGCTGGGTGGCCCGGCGCAACGGGCTTTCCGACATCGAGTTCGTGCGCGCGGACAGCTCGCGTTTCCAGCCCTCGGAGAAGGCGGACGTCCTGCTGCACGACCAGGTGGGGGACGCGCTCTTCGACACGGGGCTGGTGCCCCGGCTGTTGAACCTGCGCGACCGGGTGCTGGCGCGCGGCGGCCGCATCCTGCCCAACCGCTTCGAGGTCTTCTTCGAGCCGGTGCAACTGCGCGAGGAGGCGCGCCTGCCCTTCATCTGGAACCAGCGTCTGCCCAGCGTGGACTTCAGCTGCCTGCAGGTGCTGCGGGACACGATGGACCCCGCGTACTTCACCCGCTTCATCCGGCCCCAGGACGTGGAGCGGTCGCTGTGCGATCCGGAGCCCGCCTTCGCCCTCGACCTGGAGACGCTGCGGGCCGGCGCGCTGCCGCAGCGCCTGCGCCTGTCCCGGCCGGTGGTGCGCGAGGGGCGCATGGACGGCCTGTGCCTCTTCTACCGGTCCCGCTTCGACTCGGAGCTGTCCTTCGACACCTTCCCCGAGCGCCAGCGGGCATGTACGCCAGTGCTACTGCTGCGGATGGATCCGCGGGACTTTGCCCGCTACGAGACGATTCACGTGGAGCTCTCGTTGCCGGAGCTGTCGGACATCACCACATGGCGGTGGAGCTTCCAGTGAGGGTAACCACCTGCGTGTCTCCAGCCTCGTTCCGCTCCTCCTGTTGCTGAGCCTGCCCGCCGGGGCGCAGTCGCCCGAGGGCGGCCAGCCGGCCGCGAGCAAGCCGCGCACCCTGGCCGGTCGGTGTGGCTCGGCCAACTGGGTCTGCGTGTCCCGGTGCATCGACGTGACATGCGTGGACCGCTGCCTGGCCAAGGGGTGCGAGGAGGCGTTGAAGTCGCTCGAACAGTGCGCCGAGAAGTCCGGCTGCGGCCCGGATGATTCGGCCTGCGTGGCCCGCGCCTGCGAGTCGCAGTGCGGACGCACCTTCGAGCCCGCGCCGCCCAGCCCCGAGAAGGAGGCCACGGATCCGTGCGCGGACGCCTCGGTGGGCTCGGGAAAGGTGCCCGAGGAGGTGGTGGGCCGTTGGACGCTGGAGGCGGCGAGCCTGCGGCCGAGCGAGAGGGCCCGGGTCATCGGTGGCGAGAGCGCGGAGGACGTGAACCCTCGTCCGGACTACGAGCGCTGGCTGGAGGTGACGCCCCAGGGCTGTTTCGTCCTGAGCACGAAGCTGGAGGACGCCACGCTGGGCAAGGGCAACGAGCTGCAGGTCCGCTCCTGGGGCGCCTTCCAGGTGGACGAGAAGAAGGACACGTTGGACCTGAAGACGAAGGCGGGCCAGGCGGTGGGGACGGTGTGTGGCAAGCCCCGCGTCATCGGCCTGTCGAAACAGCGCTTCGGGCCAGGGCGTCCCTACAAATATGATGTGGAGGGGGACACGCTGACGCTCACGGCGCAGACGCCCTCCAAGCAGACGTTCCAGTTCCGCCGGCAGAAGCCGGAAGAGACCAGGTAGGAAGAGTGTCCGAGCGGATGTCCCATGTGGACGCGGCGTGGCTCCAGATGGAGGAGTCCACGAGCCTGATGGTCATCACGGCGGTGCTCTGGTTCGACGAGCCCGTGGACTGGCAGCGGCTGACGGAGGTGGTGCGCGAGCGGCTGGTGGAGCGCTACCCGCGCTTCCGGCAGCGCGTGGTGACGGGAGGCGTGCTGGGGGCGCCCCGCTGGGAGGATGACCCGGGCTTCCGGCTGGAGGCGCACCTGCGGCACACGGAGCTGCGGGCGCCCGGAGACCGCGCCGCGCTGGAGGCGCTGGTGGGCGCGTCCATGAGCACGCCCCTGGATTTCTCGCGGCCGCTCTGGGAGCTGCACCTCATCCAAGGGTACGAGGAGGGGGGCGCGCTGCTGATGCGCGTGCACCACTGCATCGCGGACGGCATCTCGCTGGCGAGGGTGCTGCTGTCGCTGACGGACGAGCGCGCGGGCGGTGGCCCGGAGTCCGCGGGGGTCGAGGCGGAGGAGACGCCGGGGGCGCTGGCGCGGCTGCTGCGGGGTGCGCGGACGGTGGTGGGCTCGACACGGTCGGCTTGGAAGCGGGGCTCGGAGCTGCTGGCCGAGCCCATCCAGCTCATGGACATGGCGGTGGAGGGGGCCCGAGGGGCCTCGGCGCTGAGCAGGCTGCTGACGCTGACGCAGGACCCACCATCCCCCTTCAAGGGAGCGCTCGGAGCGGAGAAGCGGGTGGCCTGGTCCCAGCCGGTTCCGGTGGGGAAGCTGAGGGAGATCGGCCACTGCACCGGGAGCACGGTGAACGACGTGGTGATGGCGGTGGTGGCGGGCACGCTGCGCCGCTACGTGGAGGCGCGGGGGCAATCGCCGGAGGACCTGCGGGCGGTGGTGCCGGTGAACCTGCGGCCGATGAACGAGCCCATCCCTCGCGAGCTGGGCAACCGGTTCGGCATGGTGTTCCTGCCCCTGCCGCTCGGGGTGGAGGCGCCGGTGGAGCGGCTCTGGGAGCTGAAGCGGCGGATGGACAGGCTGAAGCGCTCGCCGGAAGCGGCGGTGATGTTCGGGATGCTGACGGCGGCGGGGATGGCGCCGGCGCCGGTGGAGCGGGCGGCGGTGGAGGTGATGCGGAGGAAGGCCTCGCTGGTGATGACGAACGTGCCGGGGCCCAGGCGGCCGGTGTACCTGGCGGGGGCGAGGCTGGCGGGAGTGATGTTCTGGGTTCCCATGGCGGCGCGGCTGGGGGTGGGCCTGAGCATCTTCAGCTACTCGGGCCATGTGACGCTGGGCGTGGCGGCGGACGCGGGCCTGGTGCCCGAGCCGCGGGAGCTCATCGCGGACTTCGAGGCGGAGCTCGAATCCCTGGCAGAGGCGGTGAGGGCGATGGGACATTCCCCTCCCCTGCACTGAGCCCTCTTCCCCCGAGAAGGCGAGCCGGAGAAAAAGTCCGCTCACAAACGCCGGCCTTCACGTCTTTCCTCATGGATGACTCTCCTGAGGACGATGGCCATGCCATGCAAGCAACAGAGAGCTGATGCGGGTCGTCGCCACGGCAGGATGTTCGACGACCTGCTCGGTGTCGCGGGCGGCGCGGGAGGTGGTATCTCTCTCTCGCTTGCCTGCTTCGACATCGCCCAGGCCCACCACCGTCGCCGTTGATCTCGCGGCCGGGTGGCTGTCGGCTCTCCCTCGTCTCCCATTCCCATCTCGGGACAGTGCCCGGCTGACTTCAGCCCGAGGCACACGTCCCTGATTCGCTCTCCCTTCCGTTGGGAGCATGGGCATCGGTGCACGTGCGTGGACCTGGGGCGGTGCGAAGACGCAGTCGCGACTTCCCCCCCCACTTCCCCGACACAAGGAGGGTTCCATGCCCCCCGATACCTATGCACGTATCGCCAATGCCCTCGCGTCCCGGAGGGTGAGAACCACGGCGGTGGCCCTGCTGGTCGCCGGTTCGCTCGTCGTCAACGCCGCGCCTCCCGAGCGATTCCAGACGGCGGTCATCGGTGGCTCGACCGGCTTCTCACTCCTGTTCGCCTGGCTGTTCTTCCACAGGGGGATTCCCCAACTCCCGCGGAAGCAGCGGGGACCCGTCATCCTCGTGGTGCTCGTGGTGCTGTCCCTGCTGCTGGTCGTCCAGGCGCGAGCCGTGCTGGCCCTGGCGGCCGAGGTGCTCCGGGACCAGGCCCTGTACGCCCGGAGCGCCCGATGAAGAGGGCGCGTTCACCTCCCGCGCTTCTTCTGGGCTTCAGCGGAAGAGCGCGGGGGGCGCTTCGTCTGCGTATCGCGCTGGCGCTCCTGGCGGGCCACTTCCTGGTGGAGCTTGTGGAAGCTCTCCAGGCGCTCCGGGGCGAGCTTCCCCTCGCGCACCGCCTCCCGGACGGCGCAGCCGGGCTCCTTCTCGTGGCGGCAGTCGCTGAAGCGGCACCCGGCCGCCAGCTCCTCGATGTCCACGAAGGTGGTGCGCACGCCCTCCTCGTTCTCCATCAGCCCGAGCTCGCGCATGCCCGGCGTGTCGATGACGAGGCCTCCCTGGGGCAGCAGGAACAGCTCCCGGTGGGTGGTGGTGTGCCGCCCCTTGTCGTCCTCGCGCACCTCGCCCACCACCTGGCGCGTGGAGCCCAGCAGGCGGTTGATGAGCGTGGACTTGCCCACCCCGGACGAGCCGATGAGCGCCACCGTCCGGTTGCCGCCGATGTAGCGCCAGAGCACGTCCAGCCCCTCGCCGGTGACGCTGCTGACGACGTGCAGGGGCACGCCCGGGGCCAGGGTGGCGATGTTCTCGCGCGTCGCGGCCACGTCCTCGCAGAGGTCGGCCTTGGTGAGGACCAGCACGGGCGAGGCCCCGCTGTCCCCGGCGAGCGCCAGGTAGCGCTCGAGCCGCCGCGGGTTGAGGTCGCGCGTCAGCGCGGAGACGATGAAGACCACGTCCACGTTGGCCGCCACCACCTGCTCCTCGTCGGTCCGGCCAGCGGCCTTGCGAGCGAGCTGGGTGCGACGGGGAAGCACGGCCTGGATGAGGGAGGTGCCTTCCTGGAGGCGGGGCTCGAAGGTCACCCAGTCTCCGACGACCGGGCGCACGGACTCTCCCTTGCGGATGGCCATGCGCAGCCGGCCCGGCACGGTGGCGCGCAGATCCCCACGCGCCGAGTACAGCACGTACTCCACCCCATAGTCGGCGCCGATGCGCGCCGGCTCCTCGCCCTCGCTCGCCCGGGAGCGCCAGGCCTCCTGGTAGGAAGGTCCCCAGCCGAGCTTCTCCAAGGCCTGCTCATCCATGCTCAGTGCTCATTCGGTGCCCAGACTATGCCCATCTTGGCGGGGTTGGGGTAGGGCGCGCGCGTGTCAGGTGGGATTGGACGCGGCGTCCGTCGCCCGGGCATCCTCCCAGACACCCCATGAACCTCTCCGACCTTCGCAGTGAGCTCTCCGCCTCCCACCACGATGGCCGCGTGAAGCGCATGGTCGAGCTGGGCCAACGCGCGCGGGATGATGCCCGCGTGCGCGCCCAGCTCGACGAGATGTCGCGAGGCGACACCTTCGAGCGGCGTCTGGCCCTGGTGGCCCAGTACTCCTGGCGGGAGGGAGGGCGGGTGCTCCACGCCACCTCCGATGAGTCCCGCCTCGTGCGCTCCCTGGCGTTCCGGCTGGTGGCCCTGGCCTGCGATGACGTGCAGGCCCTCGAGGCCCTGCGGATGGCCTACGCCATGCGCCGTGACGAGGCGCTGCTGCGCTCCCTGGTCCAGGAGGAGCGCCGCGCCGTCATCGACCAGTACCTCGACTGGCTGGCCACCCGCCCCGGCGTCCACTCCTTCGCGGACGTGGTCCCCCTGGGCTCTCCGGAGGGCCTGCGCCGCTACCTCGCCCGCGCGCTGGAGAAGCCGAGCGTGCGCTTCTGGTCGCGTCTGGCCCGGTACTACCCCGACACGCTCGGGGCGGTGCTCGCCGAGCGTCTGCGCGCCGTGCCCGGCGAGGCGGACCCGGTGACGCGGCAACTGGTGGACTGGAGCCTCGAGCGCATCGCGGAGTTCGTGCCCGACCGGGCGCTGGAGCTCTTCGAACTGCTCCTGTCCCGGCGCATCCACCCCTACCCGGGCGCCTGGCAGTTCCTGGTGAAGCAGAGGCCGTCGGAGGTGATGGCGCTCCTCCAGCGCCATGCGCTCGAGGTTCCCTCGGCGCTGTTCTCCCGCGTCGCGCACCGGCTCGACGAGGCGTCGCTCGGGTGGCTCGTCCGGCGCGATCCCTTCGCGTTGGGGGATGCCGACAAGCTGCTCGAGAAGCTGTCCGAGTCCCAGCGCCAGGCCGTCACCGAGGCCTGGTGCGCGGCCGTGGACGCCGGGCCGGCCTGGGGCACCGCGCTGTTCGAGCGCATCTCCGAGCCCGCCACGCGCGACCGCGTCTTCACCCGGTGGAGCATCGCCCAGCGCAACGCGAACGGCGTCATCGCGGTCCACGTGCTGGCGAAGCTGCCGGCGGAGCTCCAGGAGCGCGAGGCGCGGCGGCACCTGCACGAGGTGGTGGCGCTGGGCACCCGCCCGACGGAGCGCATGCCCTACGCGCGCTTCCTGCCCTGGGACGAGGCGCTCTCCGCGCTGCAGAGCTACATCGGCCACCCCGAGGGCGAGATGCGGGGCGCGGCGCTCGCCACGGTGCTGGCCATCCCGGGCTTCCGGCCCGCCGAGACGGCCCTGGTGGACAAGGCCATCGCCCTGGTGCTCGCGCGCAAGAACGAGCAGGACCCCGTGCGCATGGCGATGTTGCAGACGCTCGCCCGGTGGCCCCGCCGCGTCTGGCGCCGGGAGCACACCGAGTCCATCGGCCGGATGCTGCGCGATGCGCTCGACGCCGCCGACCTGTCGCACGCCACCGCGAGCGCGGCCGAGACCCTGCTGCTGCGCACCTTCCGCCTCGATCCGGTGTGGGGGGCGAAGTGGCTCGGGACGCTGCTCAAGGAGCGCGGCTCCATCCAGGACGCCCGGCTCGGCGTCCACCTGTCGGATGACGACGTCCGCGCGGCGGCGCCCCACCTGCTCGCGGTGGCTCGCATCTGGGCGGAGCGCGAGCGCGGGCGGCCCCTGCTGGAGCTCGCGCGGAGCCTGGGCGAGCGGGCGAAGCTGGCACCGGGGCTGTGCGAGCTGTTCGCGACCGTGCGTGACGAGGCCCCGTGGTCGAACCTGGCGCTGACCCTTGCCCAGTGGGCCTCCCGCAACGATCGGGAGCGCTTCGAGTCTGCGCTCGGCGGGATGCTCCGCCGTTGGTACGACCACGGGTGGTTCAACGAGGTCCTCGCGTTGGTCGCCTCGGAGAAGGCGGAGGACGCGCTCCACCCGGAGCTCCTCGCCGCGTTGGAGCGGGTGGTGGTGCGGTCCCTTCAGCTCAACAACGGCCTCGTCCGCTGGGCCCTGGAGCTGCTCCAGCACCGGGCCATCCGGGACTTCGACCGGCTGCTGCCCGAGCTGCTGGCGCGGGACGAGAGCATCGTGTGCCTGCCGGTGGTGCACCTCCACCTGCACCGGCGGAGGCAGGACCTGCTCGGGCCCTTCCTGGGAGACCGGGTCATCACCGGGCACTACGCGACGGGCAAGACGCGCTGGCTGCTGCCCTTCCATGGCGGCTTCTTCCGGTGGACGCCCGCGCAGAACACGACGTACTCGCGCTCGCTCGCGGCCCTGTGCGCGGACACGGATCGGGATACCCCCACCGTGCTCTGGGCGGTGTCCCTGCTCGCGGCGCTCGACTACGCGCCCATGGACTACCTGTGCTCGCTGGCGGAGGACTCGCGTGCCGCCGTGCAGGAGAAGGCCCTGCGCGTGATGGCCCGCTGCGACCAGGGCCAGGGCGTCCCCACGCTGCTGGGCTGCCTGGGGGATGCCCGCGCGCGCATCGCCATCTACGGCCTGCGCCGCGCGTTCGCCGGCATGCCTCCGGCGCGGGTGGCCGCCCTGCTCGCGGAAGCGCCGATGACGAAGGTCACCGTGGCCAAGGAGATCGTCCGGCTGCTGGGAGAGCTGCGCTCGGACGCCGCCTACGAGCGGTTGATCGCCCTGGATGCCACGCCGCTCCACCGGGACGTGCGCATCGCCATGCTGCGCGCGCTGTGGGACCACCTCGATCGCGAGCCGACGTGGGGCGTCTTCGAGCGCGCCGTGAGCGGCACGGACCAGGTCATGGCCTCGCGGGTGGGCGACATCCCCCCGGACCGGCTCACCGACGCGACGGATCGGAAGCTATCGGCGCTGCTGGGGCGGGTGCTCCAGCGGCCGGAAGCCGAGGCCCGCATCGATCTGCTCGAGCGCTCGGCGCGGCTGGCCGTGCGGGACGTGGAGCGGACGTTCCTGTCGGCCTGCGGCGCGCGGCTGGGCTCGCGGTACGACGACGAGGTGCGCGCTGCGATGGGGGCCCTGCTGCACCGCTCGGACGAGCACGACATGGAGCGGCTGGAGGGGATGCTCGCCGCCGTGGTGGGGGACCGCCGCGCGCTGAGCGTGGCGCTGGAGGTGCTGCTGGCGCTGCCGGTGAAGCGGCGCGCGGTGTACGTCCAGGCGGCGGACGCGGCGGTGCGGGCGCTGGCGCATGAGCCCCGGCTCGCCTCTCTGCGCGTGCGTTGCGCGGCCGCCGCCATGGAGCCCGCGGCGTTCGCGGAGTGGCTGGTGGAACTGGGCGAGGCGGGTCTGCTGAACGCGGACGCGCTGGAGACGTGCCGGAGCGTGGTGGACGCGTTGCCCGAGGAGGCTCTCGAGCCCGTGGAGACCCGGCTGCGGGCGAGCCGGAGCGAGGAGGCGCGGCGCGTCGCCGTGTGGTGCCTGGTGCGCGACGCGAGGACCGGACGCGGATGGACGCCGGAGCGGCTGGCACGGCTCACCGCGTCACAGGCGGATGTTTCACCGCTGGTATCGGGGGCCGCGCAGCTCGTGTTTCCGCCCCGGGAGATGGTCGAGCAGGGCCGCTGACGCTCCGGGTGCATCCGGTTGACTCCGGTCGCGGCCGCGCGCCAGCGTGGACGGGCAATCGTCAAACGGGAGGGGCATCATGGGCAGGCTCGATGGAAAGGTCGCGATCATCACCGGGGCCACGATGGACGAAGCAGGCGGGGTCGGCATTGGAGGAGCGACCGCGCAGTTGATGGCCCGCGAGGGAGCGCGGGTCGTCGTCGCGGACATCCACGGTGAGGGGGCCCGGCGGCTGGCCGGGTCCATCACCCGGAGCGGCGGCCAGTCCCTGGCGGTGGAGGTCGACGTCTCGAAGGAGAGCGACATCCTGAAGATGGTGGCCGCGGCCGTCGACACGTACGGCGGCCTGGACATCCTCCACAACAACGCCGTGGCGTCGGGCCCGGACGCGCTGGGCAAGGATGGGGACCTGCTGTCGCTCGAACTCTCCGCCTGGGAGCGCTCGCTGCAGGTGAACCTGACGGGCGTGATGCTGGGCTGCAAGCACGCCATTCCGCACATGATGAAGCGCGGGCGCGGGGCCATCGTGAACACGTCCTCCGCCGCGAGCCTGCACGGTGACGTGGTGCGCGCCGCCTATGGCACCACCAAGGCGGGCCTCAACTCGCTCACCCAGTACGTGGCGACCATGTACGGCAAGCAGGGCATCCGCTGCAACGCCGTGGCGCTGGGGCTGGTGCTGACGGCGGCGGTGCGCTCGGCCATCACTCCCGAAATCCTGGAGTCGCTCAAGCGCCACCACCTCACGCCCTACGTGGGCGAGCCCGAGCACGCCGCCGAGGCCGTCGTCTTCCTCGCGTCGGACGCGGCGGCCTTCATCACCGGGGAGACCCTGGTGGTGGACGGTGGATTCTCCTGCCATGTGCCCGCCTTCGCGGACTACCAGGCCATGGCCACGGCGCCCATCGTCGCGACGAAGGACTGAGGCTCACACCAGCCCGTGCTCCTCGAGCTTGTTGTAGAGGGTGCGCCGGCTGATGCCGAGCAGGCGCGCGGCGAGGGTGCGGTTGTCTCCCGCGCGCTTCAGGGCATCCACCAGGGCCTGCCGCTCCATCTCCTTGCGCTGGGACTCCAGGGTGCGCCCTTCGCCGCCAGCGGGGGCTCCCATCGTGGGGAGCGCCGGAGCACTGGGCGCGGGGCTCGCCGCCGTGGGGGCCGGGGCGACGGGGACGATGCCGGGTTGCCGCGCGACCTCGCGGTTCACGTCGTCCCCGGTGATGATGGGCCCGTCGGAGAGCACCACCAGACGCTCGATGAAGTTCTGGAGCTGGCGCACGTTGCCGGGCCACGGCTGGGCCTGGAGGGCGGCGAGTCCCTCCGGCGTCAGGGTGAAGGGCGGCTTGCCGTTGGCCTTCGCGTGCACGTCGAGGAAGTGCAGCACCAGGGGCTGGATGTCCTCGGGCCGCGCGCGCAGCGGGGGCAGCCACACCGGCACCACGTTGAGCCGGTAGAAGAGGTCCTCGCGGAACTCGCCCTTGCGCACCATCTCCTCGAGGTTGCGGTGCGTGGCCGCCACGAAGCGCACGTCCACCTTCAGCGTCTGCGTGCCGCCGAGCCGCTCGAACTCGCGCTCCTGCAGCAGCCGCAGCAGCTTCACCTGCACCTGGAGGGTGATGTCGCCAATCTCGTCGAGGAAGAGGGTGCCCCCATGGGCCAGCTCCACGCGGCCCGGCTTGCGGGTGGCCGCGCCGGTGAAGGCGCCCTTCTCGTAGCCGAACAGCTCGCTCTCCAGCAGCGTGTCCGGCAGCGCGGCGCAGTGCAGCTTCACGAAGGGGCCGCTGTGCCGGGGGCTCGTGTCGTGCACCGCCTTGGCGGCCAGCTCCTTGCCCGTGCCGGACTCGCCGCGCAGCAGCACCGTGGCCGTGCCCGTGGCCGCCCGCGACAGCAGCGCCTGCACCTCGGACATGGCGGAGCTGCGCCCCACGAAGCCACTGGCCTCCTTCGCGATCGGACGCACCCCCTCCTGCTGCTGCGCGCGCAGCAGCGCCTTGCGGATGCTGAAGAGGATTTCTTCCCGGTCGAAGGGCTTGAGGGCGAAGTCCGCGGCACCGGCCTTCATGGCCTCCACCGCCAGCGGCACCGTGCCGTGCGCGGTGAGGAGGATGACGGGCACGTCCGGCCAGGAGCGCCCTACCTCGGCGAGCAGCTCCATGCCGCCCATGCCGGGCATGCGCACGTCGCTCACCACCACGTCGATGGGCTTGCGGCCCAGCAGGGCAAGCGCCTCCTGTCCATTGGAGGCCGTGTGCACGGTGAGCCCCGCCTGGCCCAGCAGCGCGCCGAGCACCTTGGCCACGGCGGGGTCGTCATCCACCAGCAACACACTTCCCTTCAGCAACTCGGCCACGGTGTTCCTCATCCAGAGATGGTTTCCAGCCTACCCGGTGTCTTCTTCCCCGGCCAACCGGGGCCTGCCTCGGACACGCACCCGCTCAGGCGAGCGCGGGCCGCGGCTTCTTGCGCAGGAACATCAGGAAGATGGCCACCACCACCGTGATGCCGGCGAAGGTGATGAGGCCGTCGAACGCGATGCTCGCGCGTGTGCCGATCCCCTGGAAGCGCGACGCGTTGCCGTCCAGGGCGGTGACGTAGCTGATGGCCAGGTTCGAGGCCGCGACGAAGAGCGTGTACTTGGTGGTCACCGCCGCGCCCTCGTTCACCATCTCCAGCACCATGCCTGCGAAGGCCGCGAAGGAGGCTCCGTTGGCGAAGCTGTAGGCGAGCGTGCCCCAGATGTACGTCGTCTGCGTCATCGGCGCGGCCGACATGGCGAGCGCGCACAGCCCGGTGACTCCGCCCATGAGCGCGTAGTTGAGCTTGCGGTTCATTCGGTCCGACAGCCAGCCGCCGAGCAGCGAGCCGAGGGCTCCGGTGACGCCCATGCCCAGTCCGTTCACCAGCTCCACCACGTGCTCGGACACCTGATAGTCGCCCGCCATCGCGCTGAAGAGGTTGGTGAGCGCCCCGCAACTCACCGGCATGAGGCACAGCACCAGCATGATGAGGCCGTCGCGGCTGAAGGCGGTGCGGAAGAGGTCGACCACGATGCCCTTCGCCCGCTCCCAGGCGGCGCGCAGCACGGAGGCGCGCTCGGCCCTGGCGGCGTCCTCGCGCTCGGTGACCCAGAAGATGCCGGCGCCGCTCGCGAGCACGAGGAGCGCCAGCACCACCCCGGTGACCTGCCGGGAGAAGGCGCTGGCCAGCCAGATGGCGAGGGCGCCGAGCAGGCTCGTCGAGCCCACGTTGCCAGCCATCTGCCACCCACCGGCGCGGCCCTTGTCCTCGATGCGCGTGGTGATGGCCATCAGTCCATTGAGCGCCGCGTGCGCCGTCGTCGCGGCCGCCTGCAGGCCCGTGAGCAACAGCGTATAGAGCCCGAGGTGCTTCGCCGGCTCGGGCAGGAGCGCGCACGCCAGGAGCAATAGTGCGGTGAGCAGCGTGGAGACGCCGTACCAGACCCGCCGCCACGGACCGAGGTCGATGAGCGGCACCCAGAGCAGCTTCCAGGCGTGGGGCGAGAAGGCGGTGCCGGACAGCAGGCCAATCTCGGCCAGCGGCATGCCGTCCCTGGCCAACCAGTAGGGCACGGCCGTCTGCAGGAAGCCGACGGCGGCGCCGAATTGGATTTCGAGGAGGCCGAACAGGGGAGGCCAGGACCAACGCTCTTGGGTGGCGGCGGGAAGGGCCGCCTCGGACTCGATCAAGGAGGACTCGCGGGGAGGGGGAACCGGGTCCGAAGTATACGTGTTGCTAGCGCCCGCGCGCCTTGTGGACGATGGCGTTCGCCAGGTGCTCCACCGCGCGTGGTCCTCCCTGACGGAGGAAGAGGTTGGGTTCGGTCACCTCCAGCTCCATCAAGCGCAGCCCGCCCCGCTCGTCCCTCGCCACGTCCACCCGGGCGTAGAGCAGCTCGAAGCCGGTGGCGGCGAGCACCTGACGGGCGAAGGCGCGCTCGTCCTCGGCCGAAGGCGCGGGCTCGGCGGCGGTGGCGTCGTACCCGGGATCGCCGGACAGGGCCGGAGGCCGCTTGATGGCGTGCGTGTGCTCGCCACCCAGGAAGAGGATGGAGCGCTCCCCGTAGCTCTCCACCGAGGCCAGGTACGGCTGCACCATCATGTCCTTGTGCGGGAGGACTCGCTCCACGAGTGCTCGTGCGGCGGGGAGGTCTCCGGGCCCGCGCACCCGCAGTGTGTCTCGAGCGCCCGCGGACACGGCTGGCTTCACCACGGCGTCGGTCCAGCCGCGCTCCGCGAGCAGCGCGCCCACGTCCGGCTTCGTGCCGCGCTCCATCCAGGCGGTGGGCACGATGGGCACGCCGCGCGCCTCGAGCTCCCTCAGGTAGCCCTTGTGCGTGTTCCAGCGGAGCACCTCGGGCGGATTCCACAGCGGGCAGCGGGCGCCGGCGCGGTCGGCCCAGAGCACGAACTCGTCACGGCGCGCGTCCGAGTCCCAGGCGGTGCGGATGAGCGCGAGCCGGAATCGGCTCCAGTCCACCGTTGGATCGTCCCAGATGACCGGCCCGGCCTTCACTCCCCGTGCGGCGAGCGCGTCGGTGAGGAGCTTCTCGTCGGGCAGACACTCGGGGAAGGCAGATGAGGTGACGAGGGCGACGTCGAAGGAGTTCCAGTTCGCGGACATGGCGACCCTAGATCTACCCTACGTCCGGCGGTTCAGGTGGATGGCGACCACGACCACCCCCGCGTCGCTCCGTACGGCCAGCGTCGCGGGAGCCTCCATCCAGAGCGTCTCTTCCACGGCCAGCGGTGTCCCTTGCACGGACGCCTGTCCTTCCAGGACATGGAGGAACACGGTGCTGGCGCTCGCGAGGGTCCGTGTCTCGCCCGGACCCAGGTGCACCACCGCGAGCGTGGCTTCGGCCGAGGCCCGGTCGACCATGAGGTTGAAGTCCCTCACCGGACCCCCGAGCAACCGGCATTGGACCTCCGCCTCGCCTGGAAACGCGAGCGGTCGCCAGCGCCGGTCGAGCACCACCTCCGGCCCACTTCCGAAGGACAGCGCCACGCCCGCTCCTTCCAGGATCATCAGGACGCGGTCGACACCCGGAAACACGGAGAAGGGTCCAGGTGCCGCGACCGAGGCGATCGACAGGCGCGCCAGGAAGCGGGCCGGGTCGGACGGATGTGGCAGCTTCAGCAACTCGCGGGTGACGCCGCCCCCGTTCTTCCAGGGCATGTCGCGGTAGTCGGCAGGTCCGAGTCGTCTCATCATCCGCCGAATCATAAGGCCGGGCACTCGGAGCGAGATGCCCGACTCTGGCACCCCCGAGGAGTCTCGAAGCATCGCGGAGCGGGCGCGGGCTATGTCACGGCCATGTCGACCTGGTATCCCCCTGGCCTGAGTGGCCTGCTGCAAGAGCTCGAAACATTCGGGGAGCACAACGACGCGACCGTCCAGGACCGGGCGTCGAGGATGCTCAACATCACGCCGGATACGGGCGTGTTCCTCTCGGTCCTCGTGCGCTCGATGGCCGCCCGGCGCGTGTTGGAGATCGGCACCTCGAACGGCTACTCCACCGTGTGGCTCGCGTCGGCGGCCGCGGCGGTGGGTGGTCGCGTCACGACCCTCGACGTGGACGCCCGGAAGACCCAGCTCGCCGCACACAACCTCGAGCGAGCGGGTCTGAGTGGCGTGGTGGAGCTGCGCACGGAGGATGCCGGTGCCCTACTGGCCCGAGGGAACTCCGAGCACTGGGATCTCATCTTCCTCGATGCCGACCGCAAGCCGTACGCGACGTGGTGGCCCGACCTGTGGCGCGGGCTCCGGCCCAACGGCCTGCTCGTCGTGGACAACGCCCTCAGTCACGCGGCCGAGATGGAGCCGCTGATCGAGCGCATCCGCCAGGAGCCTCGCGCGACGCACGTGCTCGCCCCCGTGGGCAAGGGCGAGCTCATGGTCCTCAAGAGCTCACCCGAGGGCACTCACTGACAATCCCCCGTGAGGACACTGGCCCCTCCAGCGGTGTTGATGAGGGTGCACCTGCCGTCACTCGAGATCGTTCCTCCCGGTCCGGAATAGTACGAGGGCTGGCCTCCACGGCCCGCGCCCAGCGCATGGATGTTCAACAGCGCGGGGCCTCCCTCGACGCCGAAGTTTCCCGCTCCGTCCAACCAATAGCGTCCGGGGATGGCCTGTCCATACATGGCGATGAGGGCTTGATGTTCGCTCGGGTGGATGGCTCGTCCGTTGATGATGAAGTCCGTCCTTCCTCCCGAGGCATCGAAGGGCAGGGGGCCTCCCAGCTTCAGTCCTGGCGCGATCTGTCCGGCCGCCGGGCCGCCCCACAATCCCCAGAGGCCCGAGAGCGGGTCGTACCAGACGTCACCGCTCGCCAGGGGGCCATAGGCCGCCTCCAGGGACCGGACCGCCTGGTCATCGAGTTGGACTCCGTTCACGGTGATTCTCTTCGTGCCCGCTCCGGTGTCTCCACTCGGGGGCCCGGCCTGCGCGGCCAGGACCGGCAGGGCGATGAGCGCGATGCCGAGGACGACGAACCGATGGAATTTCCATTTCATGGCGTGCTCCTGGGTTGGGGAGGGGAAGGTGCGAGCCCTTTCACCGGACCCGATGTCCGGTCCAGGTGCCAGCACCGGTCTTGTTCAATTGGTATCCCCAGGTGCCAGTGAGTGCGTCCTTCCCCTGGCTCTTCAGGACGCCCTCTCCCTGGTTGATGCCCCACTGCCATTGGAAGCTCAGGCTGTCTCCATCGACCGTGCCTTCGATGGTTCCGATTCCCAGTCCGAAGTTGTAGCGGCCCCGGACCTCCGAGCCCGTGCGCTCCAGGACCATCTCCATGGGAACGGGGGCTGGGTCGGGGCTCTGGGTGAGCTCTCCGCGGTAGACGCCATCGAAGGTGACAGAGTGGGTGGAGGGGGTTGAAGAGTGTTGGAGGCGGGGCAGCTCTCCGGGGTGCCGGGGCGCCAGTGCCGCGAGGTCTCCCGTCTGGCCCGAGCTGACGAAGCCGGTGCGGATGTCTCGATCGTCCAGGAGGCTCCCCAGATCCTGGAAGAGCTTCTTCAGATCGGGGTCCTCCACGGCGTCGGCCAGGGCGCGGACGCGCTCACCCGTCAGGGGATGGGTCGCTTTCTCGTTCTGGGGGTAAGACGACCAGTGGGCGTCCACCATGAAGAACACAAGGACGCCAATGGGAGGCAGGTCGGCACGCTGCATGACCGTGATGGCGAACCGGTCCGCCTTCTTCTCCTTCTCGATGGACGGAGCCGACAGTCCGTGGGCGCGCTGCTGCATGAGGTGATTCATCTCGTGCAGGAGGATGAAGAGCCGGGCGGTCACGAAGTGCGCGCGAGCGAGCTCATCCACTCGGGAGTCGGCCCGTGCATCGGCTGGAATGCCGAGGGCCTGCAAGGGAGGTGGGAAACCGCCGGGCGGTTCCTCTTTGTAACGGAGGATGGCGGTGTACTCCGAGACCGTTTCCACGCCATAGCCATTGAGCTGCAACCATGCATAGGCGGTGCAGAGATCCTCGAGGAATTTCAGCGACAGCACGGGATAGACGATCTCCCGGCGCCCGTAGTGGGCGTAGACGCTCAGCGGATTCATCCGTGCTTCTTCCTCTCCGTAGAGCGGGAATGCCAACGGGGGCTTGCCTCCGAGCTGGCGTTTCTCCTCGACCTCCAGGACGGGCCAGATTCCCTGGTCGAGGATCTTCCGGGTGGTGCGTTCCAGGTCGGGACGTGCCTGCTCCAGGGTGTCGGGTTCGTAGATGCGCGACAGGTCGTTGCCTCTCGCCGTCTGGAGCGCCAGCACGGTGACGAGGAGAGGGATGACACGCCTCATGGCGTGCCTCCCGGGCGGCCGTAGCGGTACAGCGCGAGCGCTTGTTCCATCTCGGCGGGAGGCGGCTCCTTCTCTCCGTCCCGCACCCACTGCTCGAATTGGGCGAAGTCGCCAAAGCCCTCCTGGGGCGTGCCCCAGACGGACTCCATCAGGGACAGCTTCACGCGGGTGAGGCTCCGAGAGATCGCGCCACGATCCTCGGGAGCCAGGTCCTCGCGCAGTTGCTGGGGAATGTTGTTCAGGACGCCTATGTCCCGGCGCAGCTGCGCCCGTGCGTTCGCGCGGGCCTCCTCGCTCCGGGTGACGGGCTTCGAGAAATAGCTCGTTCCGTCTCCTCCCGATTCCTCCGAGGAGAGGTTGAGGGGACGAAGCAGGGAGAGCCCGACGGCCACGATGCCGAACAGGGCGAACAGCACACCGGGGCCCACCCGTGTCACCGCGATGGAGGTGTTGAGGGGCAGCGTCACCTTGCCGCTGCTGTCTCGCTGCTTCGGGACCGAACGGAAGAGACGAAAGCCCAGGTAGATGGTCATTCCACCCAGGAGCACGGCCGTGAGCCGCTCGATGAAACGCAGCGTGAGGGGATCCATGGCCGGGGAGCCTCCTTGCCTTCGTGAGAAGAGAAGGTGGGAGGACCGCGCCGGGCGATGAACGCCGTGGGGCGATCCTTCAGAAAAGAGGGATCCGCCACCACGGATTTGTGACGTTCGCGGAGCTGCCCGATGAGGGGCCGCTCACATCAGGTACGAGGACTCGGGGCTCAGGTCCTGCGCATGCCCGTTGCCCGCCTGCCGCGTGCTGCTCGAGGCGCCCTTGCGGGCGCGCGCCTTGCGGGTGCGCTTGTTCGTGGAGGGCAGGGGCGACAGGTCCTCGGCCTTGCGGCGCATGGCCCGCATCGCGTCCTTGCCCATGTCGAGCACGGACGACACCGCGCCCGCCACCAGGTTGCCCGGCGGCGTGTCCGGCGCGCGCGGGTGCGGCCTCGTCGGAGACGCCCTCTTCGCCAGCATCAGCGCCTCCGCCATGTCCTTGAGCTCGCTCGGACTGAAGGCCTTGCGCACCTGCGGGAACAGGTGCTTCTCCTCCTCGGAGACGTGCGTGCGGATGTTCTCCATCAGCACCTTCACCTTGGCGTCGAAGCGCTCGGCCTCCGGCGGCAGGTTCTCCAGCTCCTTCAGCAGCCACTTGGCCACGTGGTGCTCCTCGAGCGCCTCGAGCACCTCGTCCTCCAGCGCCTCGGCCTTGTTCCGCACCGCCGGGTAGAAGACCTGCTCCTCGATGACCGCGTGCACGGCGAGCTCGCGGACGATCTGATCCACCAGCTTGCGCTTGAGCTTCCTCGCGTTGCGGCCGGCCTGCTCGAACTTGCGGAAGAGCGTCTCCACCGTCTTGTGGTCCGCCTTCAGGAGCGCGATGGCATCCATTGAACGTCTCCCTTCCCAAAGTGGGAGGCCAGAACCGTCTGGCCCGTGTCGCTTGGAAGGGTGGCGACTGTGCGCGCTTCGTGCCGCGATGTGTCGTGGACGTGGCCTCGGCGGGCTGGAGGGCAGGCGAGCAGGACTGCCATGCGGGTCGGTCACATCGCTCCGGCTTCGAGCTCCATTTCCTCCTCCTCCTCGGGGGAGAGGCGCCGGTACGTCCGCAGCGCTTCCGCCGCCGCCGCGGTGTGGCCCAGCAGGCTCAGGACGCGGGCTCGGCTGAGGTGGAGGTCCGCTACCTCGGGCGCCAGCGCGAGCGCCGCGTTCAGGTCCGTCAGGGCCGCCTCGGGCCGGCCTGCCTCGTAGTGCAGGGTGGCCCGGTTGGCGAGCACCAGGGGTTGGGCCGGTTCGAGCTCCAGCGCCGCGGTGTAGTCCGCCACCGCCTCGTCCGTTCGTCCGAGCTCCTCGGCCGTCTGTGCGCGGCCGATGCGTGCCAGCAGCCAGCCCGGATTCAGGTCGAGCGCCTTGCTGTACGCCTCGAAGGCCTCCGCCATGCGTCCCAGCAGGCGCAGGCTCTGCCCCAGGTTGATGCGCACCTCGGGGTAGGGCGGGCTCAGCTCCTCCGCGAGCCGGAAGTCCGCGAGCGCCTCCTCCAGCCGGCCCATCCGCATCAGCAGTCTGCCGCGCTCGTTGTGGTACTCGGAGTAGTGGGGGTCCATCTCGATGGCCGCCGTGTACTGCGCGACCGCTTGCTCGGGCTCGCCGATGGCGGCGTAGACCTGCGCCACGTTGTATTGGAGCACCGAGCGGTGCAGCCGGTGCTGGTGGGGCGCCAGGTGCGCCTCGAGCCGGGCGGCTCCCTGCTGGCACAGCGCGATGGCCTCCCAGGCCTGCCCCTGCCGGTGGCGGATGAGCGCCAACCCGTTGCGGTTGAACACGTGGTGGAAGTGGTACTGCACGGCGGGCAGGTGGGCCGCCTCCAGCTCGGTCAACGCCTGCTCCAGGTAGGCCTCGGCCCTGTCCAGGTCCGCCTTCGGCAGGAAGCGCCCGTACAGCATGGCCAGGACGTAGTGGATGCGGAACAGCTTCGCCGGGTCGTGGAGGTGGGCCTCCATCCTCGATGCCAGCTCGAGTGCCTGGGTCGGCTTCCCGGAGGCGAGATAGCAGTTCAGCAGGTTGCCCACGGCCATCCAGAAGGTCTCGGGATCCTCCCGCTCGAGCACGTCGAGCTCGTCGAGCAGCTTCTGGCCGTAGCGCAGGGCGTCCGTGTACAGGCCGTAGTGGTTGGCCAGCCCGAAGGCGATCGCGCGACATCGGCGCAGGCTGTCCGTCTGTTCCGCCTGCTCCCAGAGGCGGATCAGCTCCGGCAGGTGCAGCTCCTGCTCGATGAGATCGTCTCCCATCTGTCGTGACAGCGCCTCGGCGCGGCGGTGGGCCTCTTCTGGAGGCAACCGGGAAGGCTGCTCGTCCGGAAGCGGGAGGTGCACGACCTGGGGGGGCGTGGCTCCGGTCGCGAGCACATCGGCCAGCGCCTGGCTGGCTCCAGGCTCCACGGTGAGCAGCAGGGTGAGTTGGAGCCGCTGGCCACGGCGGCGGATGAGCTCCAGGAAGAAGCGCTGCACCAGCGTGCTGGCCCGGTCGAACGCCTCACAGGCGATGACCCAGGGGGCGGCGCCCGAGCGCTCGTTCCAGTCCGCCAGCATCTCCACGAGCCCGTGGATGACGTGGAAGGCGCGATCCATGGGGTAGTTGCGCACCCGTTCGTCTCCCATGGAGGAGTCCGTCAGGAAGGCATGGCGCACCTCCATCTCGCGCCGCAGGGCCGGGAGCACGGTGAGCAGCTCGTAGTCGTGCCGGCTGACGAGCTCGGGCGCGCCGCGCCGCAACTCGGGGAGCAGCTCGCCCAGCAGCTGTCGCAGTCCCGCCCACGGGCCGTCCTCGTCGAAGTCGCAGGAGAGGTGCCAGGTCCGAGCCCCTCGCCGCCGGGCCTGTCGCAGCCAGGTGTCCACGTGCTCGCGGCGGCCCTGGCCGGTCTTCGCCTCGAGGACGAGCAGGGTGGGGGGGTGAGACGCCTCGAAGGGAAGGGGGCCGACGGACGGGTTCATCATGGCTCCAGGGGGGTGGAATGGGAGCCCCACGCGGCCCGGTGGACGGGCGTGCGGCCGTGCGGATTCGCTGGCGGCGCGCCTCCCGCTGGAAGGAGTGACCCGGTGCTTTTTGTGAGAGGAGGGAGCGCGTCCGGCCGCGAGTCTTCCTCAGCAGCTCGGCCAGGGAGCGCCCTGTCCGGATACGGGCACACCGGCGGGTGCCTCGGAGGCCGGCAGGCGCAGCGTCACGGTGGTGCCTCGCCCCTCGTGGCTCGTCAGCGAGACCTGTCCGCCATGGGCCTCCACCACCCGCCGCACGAAGGCGAGCCCCAGTCCGCTCCCCATGGCCTTGGTGGTGTAGAAGTCGTCGAAGGCCCGCTCGCGCGTGCGCACGTTCATGCCCTCGCCCGTGTCCTCCACGCTCAGCACCAGGCCCGTACCCACCACCTGGGTCCGCACCGTGAGGGTGCCTCCGCGCGGCATGGCCTCGAAGGCGTTTCGCACCAGGTTCTCCAGCGCGTTGGCCAGCAGATCCCAATCCCCGGAGCAGCGCGGCGGATCCACCGCCAGCTCGCGCCGCAGCTGCACCTCCGGGCGTCCGGTGAAGGCCTGCAGGGACAGCACGCTCGCCACCAGCTCGTTCAGGTCCAGCGGCGCTCGCAACGGCTCCACCCTCCCCAGGCGCTGGTAGGTGCTCACCACCCGGTCCAGCCGCTCCACCTGCTCCAGCAGCAGGTCCAGGAAGTCACCCTTGTCGTCCCAGGGACGGCCCTGGGCGTGCTCCACCTTGAGGTACTGCGCGGCGCCCTTGAGCGCGGCGATGGGATTCTTCAGGTCGTGCGCCATCTGCGCGGAGAAGCGGCCCAGGGTGGCCATCTGCTCCAGCCGCTCGCGCTGGGCCACGTAGGCGATGACGCCCCGGCGCATGGTGGCCAGCAGGACCAGGGTGATGGCGGCCGTCCCCACCACCAGCGCGCCGTACTGCGCGGCGAACAACTGGAAGACGGCCAGGTAGGACAGCACGCCCATCAGCGCCAGCAGCAGCGCGTACATGGCGTGGACGTTGGACAAATCCCGTCCGAAGAGGCGCAGGCGCAGCGCCACCACGGCGATCGCCGGCAGGCCCAGCAGCGTGCCCAGGTTGCCCAGGCGCGGCACGTCCTGGCCCAGCACCGCCACCAGGTCCGTGCTCAGCAGCGTCACCAGCAGCGCCAGTCCCGTGAGCAGCAGTCCCGCCCGGGTGCGCTCGGTGGAGCGCACCTCGCGGCGCAGGTGCTGGGTGAGCAGGCCGAAGCCCCCGAGCAGCAGCGGCCCGCTGAACGCCAGCACCAGCAGCGCGAAGCCTCGCGAGCTCACCACCTGGGCCACGCGCGCCGAGCCCAGCGCCGCCAGCGCCGTGACCGTCATCGCCCCGAAGACGCCGTAGCTGGAGAACATCACCACCGCCAGCCGGCGCCGCTCTCCCACGAAGGCGAGGATGAAGTGCAGCGCGGACGGCACGCTCATCAGCGCCGCGGCCAGGGCCATGATGCGCCAGCCCGGCTCACCCGAGTGCGCCAGCGCGAAGTCGGCGAAGTTCCACGTGGACAGCGTGATGCACAGCACCGAGAGCGGCAGCGCCATCGGGCTGCGCCCCACGCGCACCAGCGCCAGGCCCGCCAGCGCCAGCAGCCCCGCGCAGGCCCCGAGGCTGATCCACGCCTGGCTCGTCATGACTCCCTCGTCCTCACCGCGTCAGAGCAGGGCCAGCCGACGCGCACGGGCGGGGTCCGCCACCGCGCTCTCCCACCGGCGCACGGCGGCCTCGCGCTCGGGCTCGGGGGCGTCCGCGTAGTAGCCGAGCGTGTCGTTGATGCCGCGGCTGAGCTCCTCGATGGCGGCCAGGCGGATGTCCAGCTCCGGGTGACGCAGCGCCGTCACCAGCCAGTCCGCGCGGCGGCGCTGCCGGTTGTCCGTCCACCACGCCGTCCACGCGCGCTTGTCCAGGCCGAACGTGGCGCGCGTCACCTCGCGCAGCGCCTCGGCGGCGGCCTGGGCGCACATCTCGTCGTCGGTGCCGGTGAGGTTGATGAGGCCCTCGATGGCCTCCCGGTCGTGCAGCGTGCCCAGGGCCCGCGCGGCCAGCGAGCGCCTCAGCGCGTCCCGGCTGCCCAGCTCCTGACGCAGATCCTTCTTCGCGGCGTCCAGGCGCGGCAGGTGCTTGAGCGCGGCGGCGGCCACGCGCGCGGCGCTGGAGATGTCCGGCTCGTAGTCGAAGAGGCCGCGCAGCACCCCGTCCACCAGCTCCGCGTACGGGAGGCTGCCGGCGGTGAGGAGCGCGAAGTAGCGCGTGTCCGCGTCACTCGAGTCCAGCAGGGGCGCCAGCGCCTGGGCCGCGGGCCGGCCGAGCCGCGACAGGGCGCCGGGGATGGGGCCCAGCTCGTCGGCCTCGGGCAGGTCCACCACCGGCAGGCGGCTCCACGCCGTGGGGCCGGGGAAGTGGGTGGCGAGCACCTTGGCGCTGGCCTCGGGCGAGCGCGCCAGCTCGGCCATGGCGCTCGAGCGCTGGTTGGCGTCCGGGCCGGTGAGGCGTTTGAGGATGGGGCCGAAGTCCGGGGGCGGCCGCTCCTCCTGGGACATGACCAGCGGCGCCATGGCGGCGGCGCGGCCCAGCGCGTTGGCGGAGCGCGTGACGAAGGGGCTCCACCCCAGGCCCGCGGCCATCGCGGGGGGCGGGGCGCTCGGGGCCGTGCCGGTGCTGGCGGCGGGCTGCTCGTCCACGTCCACGTCGAAGTCCAGCGAGTTGCGCAGCTCCCCCAGCCTCTGCTTGCGGAAGAGGATGAGCTCCTGGAAGGCGGCGGGCAGGTCCTGGCAGAACAGGATGTAGTCGGAGAGGCGGCGCTGGCTGATGGGCTTCTGCCCGCAGTCGCCATAGAGGACGGCCACGAGCCGGCCGCGCACCTCCACCGGGTAGAGGAAGAGGGTCCGGGGCGGCTGGCGGCCGAACAGCTCCAGGTAGTGCTTCGTCAGGCTGTCCGGCGGCATGGGGCCCGCGTAGCTGCCGCGGGTGATGGCCACGGTGCGGAAGACGCTGGAGGCATCGAGCGGGACGGAGACCAGCGACAGCTTGTCGCTCGCCAGGCCCTCGCCGCGCGCGTCCCAGCCCACGGCCGCGCCGCGCAACACGGCGAAGGCGGCCACGTAGTCGAAGGTGCGGCGCCCGAAGCGCAGGGCGGTGTCGATGAGCCGGTCGCGGTCCCTCGTGGACTCCTTGAGGGCGGCGCGAGCCTGCGCGAGCGTCCAGTCGGGCACGTCGTCCCGGGGGGACTGCGGCGCGGCGGCCGCCGGAGCGCGCGGCTCGAGCATCGGGCGCGGCTGGGCACCGCCCGAGGCGGCGATGGGTTGAGGCGCGGGCGCGGGAGGCTGGGCCTGCGGCTGCACCGGCGGACGCGTGATGGCCGGAGCCGCGGGCTGGGCCTGCGGAGGCGGAGCCGCGGGGCGTGCCACGGGAGCGGGCTGGGCCTGGAGCGGCTGGGCCGGAGCCGCGGGACGCGCGGGCTCGGACATGTTCAGGCGCAGCGGCTCACGGATGGCGGCCGGAGGCGGCGCGGCGACCGGGGGCGCGGTGTTGGCGGCCGGACGCGCGGGCTGGACGGGAGCGGCGTGCGGGGCCGGGGGCGCGCTGGTGCGCTGCGGCTGTGCGGGCGGCGCGATGGGCCTCGGCTCCTCGACCGCGACGGGCTCGGCGGCCACCGAGCGCGCCAGCCGCTCCACCATTTCCATGGTGAGCGCGGACTCGTCGGGGGCGGCGGGCTTCGGCGCGGGGGCCGGAGCGGCGGGCTTCGGAGCCGGGACCGGAGCGGCGGTGGCGGCGGGCTTCGGAGCCGGAGCAGGGGCCGGCGCGGGCTGGGCCTGCACCTGGGGCGGTGGCGCCGGGGGAGGAGCCGCCGCGGGGTCGAGCGAGGCGAGGAGCGTGGCGTAGCGCGGGGCGAGCGGCTGCCGGTAGATGACGGAGATCCACTCGCGGATGCGGACCTCGGTGGCCACCCAGAGCTCCAGGGCCTTGCCGAGGAGGAAGCCCACCTCGTCCAGCTCCTTCTGGGGCACCGGGTAGCCGCAGGCCACGTGCAGGGTGCTGCCGTCGAGCGACAGCGGCACCACGCACAGGCGCTCGGCGATCTTCGGAGGGATGAAGGAGGCGACGTCCGCGTTGGGCTCGAAGTCGGCGAGGTTGACGGGGCGTTGCCCCGAGGCATCTCCGAGCGCCTGCAGCACCTGGGCTTCCGGCAGCAGCCGGCGCTCCAGCAGCGCGGTGTCGATGGTGCCACCCTGCGCTACCTGATGCCGCAGGGCTTCCTCGGCCTTGTCCCTGGAGAGGAGGCCTTGCGCGATCAGGGTATGGGCAAGATGGGAAGGCATGGGGGGACGCGGCATCTTAGAGCCGCGGCCGGCAGGCACAACGAATCCTTCAAAAACCGGGAAGTCCCTGCCGTTTCTCCTCTGGAGAAGGGGGTAGATGTATCCGAAAGGGACTTCTATCCGACTCCAACTGGGGTGTGTAGGACGAAGGGCGCCGCCTGCCTGCTCTCCAGACCCGGTGCGCCCGGGGACTAGCTCGGCTGGACCACGTAGGTGGACGTGAGCTTGTCGTGCAGCGTCTGGCCCCGGCGGTCGAAGAGGGCCATCCAGAAGCCCGCGAGGAAGAGTCCGAAGGACAGGCTGGCGAGCATGGCGCGGACCACGGCGCGGCCGGGAGCCGGAGCCATCCCATGCGTGTCCACGAGCCGCAAGCCGAGCAGCCGGCGTCCCAGGGTGCGGCCATTCCAGAGGAAGGCGGCCACCGCGCAGTAGACGAGCGACAGCACCAGCAGGAGGACGGCGCCGGGCACCAGCACGGACTGGAGCGCGCGGACCTGGATGACGAAGGCATCCAACCCCGAGAGGCCCGTCTGGGGCGCCTGCACGCCGGCCACGCTGGAGGCGAGCATGAGGTAGAGCGCCGCCACTCCGCCGATGGCGCCGGTGTCGATGGTGAAGGCCAGCAGCCGGCGCCAGAGCGAGGCCGGGCGCGCGTGGACCTCGGTCACGCCCGTCTCCGGGAGGGCGGGAGCCTTGACGGGAGCGGCGCGGACCGGCGCCGGGTTGTCGGGGGCGCCCATGGGCAGGGTGACCGGCTCGCTCTCGTCGAGGGTCTCATCGAGATCGACGGAGAAGGACGCCTCCTCCTCGGCCGCGGCCACCTGTCGCGGTGCATGAGCCACCGCCTGCTGGGCCACGGCCTGCGGGCGCGGAGGCACCACGGGCAGACCCGGAGCGGACGCCTGTCGCGGAGCGGGGGCGGGAGCCGCGGCGCTCTCGACGACGGGCTGCGGGGCGGACGGGCGCGGAGCCGGAGCGGCGACGCCGGGCAGGTTGAAGGAGGGAGTCGCCTGGGGCGGGGCCGAAGGACGCGGCGCGGCGGCCTGCGCGGGAGCCTGGGCGCGAGGCGCGGCGGGAGCCGCGGGGGCCTGGGGACGGGGCGCGGGAGCCGGGGCCATCTGGGCGGCCGGGGCCTGCGGGCGCGGCGGCATCACGGGCAGACCCGGAGCGCGAGGCGCGGCCGGAGCCGGGGCCTGGGGACGCGGGCCCTGCGGGTTCGCCGGATTCATCCCGGGAGGAACCGGGGCGCGGGCCATCATTCCCGGGGGCGCGGAGGGGGCGGGCGCCGGCGCTTCGCGATCCGGACGGCGGCGGTCGATCTGGATTTCCTTGTCCAGGAGACTCGGGATGGCCCGGGCCGCGGGCTGGGTCGCGGCGGCGCAGGTGGGGCATTCCCCGACGGGCGGCAGCGGAGCTCCGCATTTCAAGCACTTGGACAAACGTTCCTCCGGGCTGGAGAGAGCTGTAGCACCATGAAACGCCCTCTCCGTGCCGGGGGCAAGAAAACCACCGGGAAACCAGGGCTCCCCGCCTGGTTACCGTCGAGGAGGCATCATCCGAAGCGTCGGCGGCGCGTGACCAGCGTCACTCCGACAGTGATCAGGGCCGAGATGATGACGGCCAGCGTGACGCCCACCGGATGGAGGGCGTAGAGCGCCCCATTCGGGGTGAGGGTCGAGCCGATGAGCCCACCGATGAGTCCTCCCACCATGCCGAGCAACACGCTCCCCCAGAACCCCACCTGCGGCGCCGGAGGCAAGGCAATGCGCACGATGACGCCCACGACGAGTCCGATGGCGATGTAGGCGAAGATGGCGTCCATGAATCCCTCTCTGCGGACCTTGGGAAGAAGTCGCTGTCGCGGAGGAAACATAGGGATGGAGCCACCGGGTAGGCAGGGAGCGAGCGGCGGGCGCTCGTCCTCCCGGCGCCTGGGCATGCGCCCCGTCTAACCGAGCTCCCCATCCAGGTGCGCCATCACCGCCAGGGCGGCGAGCGCGGCCGTCTCGGTGCGGAGGATGAGCCGGCCCAGGGTGACGGGACGTCCACCGAGCGCCCGGAGTGCCTGGACTTCCTCGCGGGCCAGTCCGCCCTCGGGGCCCACCACGAGGGCGACGGGGGAGCCGGGGGCGCTGCTCCGGAAGGCCTCGCCCAGGGGGACGGCGGACTCCTCCTCGTCGAGCACCAGCAGGGTGGTGCCCGGGGCGAGCGCGCGTGCCGCCTCCACCATCGGGCGAGGGGGGTGGACGACGGGCACGTCATCGCGCCGGCACTGGCGGGCGGCCTCCTCGACGATCTTCGCCCACCGGGCGGTGCGCTCCTCGGCGCGTTTGGGCTCGAGCTTGACCACGCTGCGCGCGGCGGCCACGGGGTGGAAGGCGGTGGCGCCCAGCTCGGTGCCCTTCTGCAGCACCCACTCCAGCTTGTCGCCCTTGGGGAGCCCTTGGAGGATGTGCACCTGGCGCCGGGGTGGAGCGTGCCGGGCCTCGCCGAGCTCCAGGCGCACCGCGTCCGCGTCCACCGAGGCCACGCGCGCCTGGCAGGAGCGGCCCGCGCCGTCGAAGACCTCGAGCGAGGCGCCCTCGCCGAGCCGCAGGACGTGGACGAGGTAGTGACGCCGCTCGCCGGTGAGCGTCACCTCGGAGGGGGTGGGCTCCGGGAGCGGGACGAAGAGTCGGACCACGGCGGGATTCTCCTCCTGAAGGGGGAGGGGCGACTTCAGCAGGAAGCCGCCGTCCCCACCAGGGCGGACTCAGTGGCGGGTGTCGCGCAGCTGGAAGTCGGCGAAGGAGGGCAGGTGGTCGGAGGCCTCGGTGGAGTGGTCCACCTCCAGCAGCAAGGGCTCGAGCTGGCGGGAGGCGAAGAAGGTGTCGAAGCGCTTGCCGGTGGCGGGGGGTACGCCCGTGCCGTCGGGCAGGGCGTTGAGGGTGGACAGGTCCGCCACGTCCTGGAGCCGCAGCCACTGCGGGGAGCCCTTGGGCACCTTGCCGGCCACGAGCATCTCGCGGGCCTCCTCCGGACTCAGCAAGGTGCCGTCCGGCAGCCGCACGCGCCGCTCGCGGGCGCGGTGGAGCGGATCCGGCAGCTCGTGCTCGAGCGCGTGGAGGGCGCGGCGCACGCGCACGTCGGCGATGTTGCCCACGCCCCAGTCGCCCACGCTGGGGTGCACGTCGCCGTAGCGGGACTCGTAGTCCTTCACCGTCTCGGTGGGTTCGTGCTTGCGCAGGGGGTTGGGCAGCAGCGAGTAGTGGTGTTTGACGTTGATGTTGGCGTTGAAGTCGCCCAGGGCGATGGAGGGCACGCCGTCGCGGGAGTGGAGGACGGCCTGGAGCTGCCAGAGCTGGCCGGCGTTGATGCCGCTGTCGCCCAGGGTGTGGTGCACGCAGTAGAGGGCCACCGTCTGGCCGAACACCTGGAGCAGCGTGAAGAGGGCGCCCCGGTCCTCGTCCAGCTCGCCCACGAAGCCCTGGCGGGCGATGGCCGCCGCGCGTGCCTCCTCGGGGAAGGCGTAGGTGTAGTGCGCGGCCTCGAGGATGGGGTGGCGGCTGAGGATGGCCTTGCCGTTCACCACGGGGCCGCCGATGTCGCGGCCGTGGTAGGCGACGTGGAAGCCGTAGTCGCGCGCGAGCTCCATGGCGGTGGGCTGGCTGGCCTCCTGGAGAGCGATGACGTCCGGCATCCGGCCGCTCGTCTCCAGCTCGATGAAGTAGCGCTCCAGCAACTGCCGGTGCGTTCCACCCAGGAGGATGTTGTACGTCATCACCCGGAGAAGGTGGTCGCGGGTCGGGCGCGGCTGGGGGTGGTGCACCAGCAGCGTGTCGCCCGTCCCGAGCTGGCGCGGACCGTCCGCCGGTGGCAGCGGGTCGAACCCCTGGAAGACCCGGGTGGGTTCGCGGTGCGGCAGGTGCTGGGGTGGAGCGACGGGGACTCCGTCGATGACATTCCTCCCGAAGGGGAGGCGATCCAATAGTCGCGAGAGGGCCTGTCCTGGCATGAGTCCTCTACTGTGTGTGCACTACCCGCCCTGCACGCGACCGCTGGGTGCTTCGTCGCTCTCCGTGCCGGCGTCCTCGGAGCCGCTCGCCGCCTCGACCGCCGAGCCGGGAGGCGTGTTGCCGGGGTCGGCCCCGTAGCCCGCTTTGCGGCCGGTCACGGTGTCGTCGTCCGCGTTGCCCGGGAAGTGGCCCTCGCGCTGCTCGGAGAAGGCACGCCGCTCGTCGGGGACACCGCGCCCGGCCTGTTCGGTGGGCCCGCGCGACTGGGTGACGGCTTCCGTGTAGCCCCGGGCGGGGGGCGTGGGACCGCTGAACTTGCCTGCCATGGTGGACTCCTGGGATGTGGAGGTCTGCTACCCGTCAATCTCTGGCGGCCAGGGGTCTCCGCCAACCCGTCGAGCCTCCCGTAGAGGAGGGATGGGGGGCGGACGAGCCATCGGGAGCGAGGCAAAGCGGCGGCACACCTGCGATGCTGGTGGTCCATGCGTCTTCTCGCTCGTGCCGGCACCGTCGGTCTCTTCGTCCTGTTCGCCCTCGGCCTCACGTGGCTCGTGTCCACCGTCGTCCTCACCGGCGTGGGACCCCAGGGGCCCGCCTGGTGGCGGTATGGGGTGGCCCTGCTCCTCGTCGTGGCCGTGGGAGTCGCCTGGCGCCGAGGGTCCCGGGGGAGGGCGTTGGGCGTGCTCGCCGTGCTCTGCGTCTGCGTGTTCGCCTGGACCCGGACCGTGCGGCCCTCGCTCACCCGCGACTGGGCGCCGGATCTCATCCGCTCCGCGCGAGCCGACATCCAGGGCTCCCGCGTCACCTTCCACGACCTGCGCGACTTCCGCTATCGCAGCACCACCGACTGGGACGAGGCCTGGTACTCCGCCACCTACGACACCCACGAGCTCGTCCGCGCCTGGTTCATCGTCGAGCCCTTCTCCGGCTTCGAGGGCGCCGCCCACACCATGGTCAGCTTCGAGTTCTCCGGAGATCGCTTCCTGGTCTTCTCCGTGGAGATCCGCCGCGAGCGCGGTGAGACGTTCTCGGCGGTCGGTGGCCTGTTCCGCCAGTTCGAGCTCACCTACGTCGTCGGTGACGAGCGCGACCTGGTCCAGCTCCGCAGCAACTACCGCCGCGACGACGTCTACCTCCATCCCATCCGCGCGTCGAAGGAGCGCACCACCGCCTTCTTCCTCGACATGGTTCAGCGGATGAACGACCTCCAGCAGCGGCCCGAGTTCTACGACTCGCTCACCAACAACTGCACCACCAACCTCGTGCGCCACCTCGAGAAGGTCAGCGCCACCAACGTCCCCTACGACCACCGCACCCTGCTTCCCGCCTACTCGGACGAGCTCGCCTTCGAGCTGGGGTTGATCGACACCGACGTGGACCTCGCCCGGACGCGCGAGCGCCACCTCATCAACGCGTTGGCGCTCGCCGCCCAGGGGCGCGACGACTTCTCGCTCCGCATCCGCGGGCGGGGTCCGGCCGTCTCCGCCCCGGCCGCGTCGACCCTCCCCTGAGCCGGGTTTCCTACCTGGCGGACTGGGGTGCGGTCTGGGCCTGCGCCCCGAGCTTGTAGTCGCCGGTGAGCAGGGCGACGAAGAACAGGGGTCCGACGAGGGCGTGGACGAGGTTGGTGAAGAAGGAGGGCGACTTCTTTTCCCAGACGGCGTGGCCGGCGAGCTGGACGAGCCACCCGAAGATGGCGATGGCGACGACGAGCGAGCCGGGCAGGGTCCGGCCGAGCGGCATGCAGAAGGCGATGGCGACGGAGACGATGCCCCCGAGCTTCGCATCAGCGCGCAGATACCAGATGGACGCGAGCACCCAGGCCACGTGGGCGAGGGTCAGCTCGCCACCGGGCATGAGGGGGAAGGACACCAGGTGCACCCAGTCCAGCATGGCGACGATGTGCAGGACGATGAGGGGAATGGCGACCTTGTGCGTGAGGCGATTGGTGGGGTGCTGATGGGACGAGGTGTACTCGTCGAACAACGCCTGGGTGTGGGGCTTCAGCATGGGGGCGACTCTAAGCCGCGCCCCTGAGCCGGGCTACTTCGCGCGGTGGAAGTCCAGCCGCACCCACTCGCCCTGCTGGGCGCCGGGTTCCGGCACCAGTCCCAGGTTCACGTACGCCGCCTCCACCTCCGCCTTCTGGTGCGCGAGCACGCCCGCCATCAGCAGCTTGTCCTTCACCTTGGGGACGATGAGGGGGGCCAGCTCGATGAGCGTGTTGGCGAGGATGTTGGCCACCACCAGGTCGAAGGTGCCCTCCACCGCCGTCAGCTCCTTGCCGGACAGCTCCACGTCCGGTGTGCCGTTGTCCTGGGCGTTCTCCTTCGCCAGCTCCACCGACACCGGATCATTGTCCGTGCCCACCACCCGGCCCGCTCCCAGCTTCTTCGCGGCGATGGCCAGCACGCCCGTACCCGTCCCTACATCCAGCACACTCGCACCCGGATGGGTGGCCATGTAGTCGTCCACCGCACCCAGACACAGCGAGGTGGTGGGGTGGTCGCCGGTGCCGAAGGCCATCTTCGGCTCGATGACGAGTCGCACCTTGTCGGCGGGGGCGTTCTGCGCTTCCCAGGGTGGACCCACCCACAGCCGGCCCACCTGCACGGACTTGATGTGCGCCTTCCAGGCGTTGCTCCAGTCCTGTTGCTGCTCCTCGGCCAGCTGCATTCGCGCCGAGGGGAAGGCCTCGGCCAGCTCCGCCCGGGCCGCCTCCGCCGTCTGCGCGTCCTCGAAGTAGGCGACCAGGATGCACTCGCCCACCGCGGGCGCTCGCACTCCTGGCATGGTGGGACCTTCCCGGTCTCTCACTTCCAGTCCCATCGCCCCCGCCTCGTGCAGCAGATCCTGCGCCGCCTCCGACTCCGTCTCCGGCAGATCCACCGTGAGTGTCTGGTACGTCCCCGTCATTGCGCCCTTCCCGCGTCTGGCGTTGCTTGCCGGAAGATGCCGGGATGGCTCCAGCGGGGAAAGAAATTTCCCAAGGCGAGTGCTCGCTCCGTCGCCTCTCCCGCTGGGGTGCCCAGGATGCGATGATCCACCGTCGGAATTTGCGGTAAGCTGCCCCGCAGAGGACCAGTAGAAGGTCAATTGGATTCAGACCCGTTTCTGGGCGCCCGGTCGAGGATGGTGATGGCTCACGGGGGCGCCTGCTGATGGACTCCCTATGAAGCGTACCCGTCGCAATGCCGGCTTCTCCCTGGTGGAAATGGCGACTGCCCTGGGCATTGTGGGCATCCTCGCCGCGCTCTCCTACGCCGCGCTGGAGGTGCTCCCCCAGCGTACGCGGTTGACGGGAGGCGCGCTGGAGTTCGCCGCGGTGCTCTCGAGCGCGCGCTCCCACGCCTATGGCCGCAACCAGCGCGTGGCGGTGATCATCAACGCGGACAAGTACGCGGTGGGCAACCCCATCGAGTACTGGGTGGTGGTGGATTCCTGGTCCAACCTGGCGAAAGTGCTGCACGACACGCCCTGGAACAGCCTGAAGGATCTGAAGCCCGGCACGCCCCCGGCGCCCGCGGGCAAGGACTACTTCCCGCTGCTCGATTCGGGGCACTTCAACCCGTCGGTGCGCGTGCTGAAGGATGGTTTCAAGGGCGCCGTCGGCTCGGTGGCGCACGCGGGCTGCACCTCGCTGATGGACGCGAAGATCGGCCTGGCCCAGGGCCCCACCACGGGCTCCGACACCTTCCCTCCGCCCTTCTGCTTCGTCCCCAACGACGTGGCGTGCACCTTCTGCACGGGGGACGGCGTGGGCCAGCCCTTGCGCGGCGTCGTCTTCTTCGAGCCGGATGGCTCGGTGGTGCTCGCCGACGCCGAGGGCAATCGGCTGCCGGCTGGCGCCGGTTCCATCACCTTCCTGCCGACGGGCGGTGGCGGAGTCGAGAACGCCCAGGCCGTCGTCATCACCAATACCGGCCTCGTGCGAACCTTCTCGGCCAACGCGCACACGACGAAATCGGTATCGCCCTAGAGGTGACTCCCATGCTGCGACGAGTTCCTTTCCACGCACGTAATGGTTTCACGACGATCGAAGCGCTGATCGCCGCGGTGGTGTTCCTCGTGGGCCTGGTCGGTCTGCTCGGCGCGCTCGTGCAGGCGCGCAGTGCCACCGGCCAGGCACGCCGGCTCATGCAGGCCACCGACATCGCCAATGACCTGGCCGAGCAGATTCAACTCTGGGACTTCACCGACCAGCGGCTCGGCGCGTCCGACCCGCTGTGCGCGGATGATCCGCTGGACAAGGACCACAAGCTGCTCGATCCCACCTCCGGCGACTACGACACCTACCTGGAGTGCATGCACGGCGAGGAGACCATCATGATGCTGGGCCCCGAGAAGTTCGGCGGCCTGCGCACGCCCTCCTTCACCGACGAAAGCGGTGTGGAGACCAAGTTCTCGCGCTTCTACATCGTCCGTCTGCAGGACGTGCGCCTGGGAGTGCGGCGCATGCAGATCTGGGTGAAGGTGCTGTACACCGAGGCGGGCGAGCAGCGTGTCGTCACCACGCAGGCGATGCGCATCCAGATGGGAGGTGTGTGATGCGGCGGCAGCGCGGTTTCACGATCATCGAGTTGCTGGTGGGCACCGCCGTGACGTTCGTCACGGTGCTCGCGGTCTCCGCCGCCTTCATCGGCTACACCCAGTCCTTCTACACGCAGGCGGGCATCCGCGGCGGTCAGGCCTCGTTGCGGCAGACCCACCAGATGGTGGTGCGCAACCTGCGCATGGCCGGCTACGGCATCGAGCCGCACCTGGCCTTCGACTTCCCGGCCGGCTGGCGCGACGACGCGACCCGCAACCGCTCGGACCGGCTCGTCTTCCGCATGCGCGACCCGGCCTTCAACGCGGTCGCCGCCAGCCTGTCGAGCACGAACATCACCCTGACCAGCGGGCTGCCCACGGCGCTGCGCAAGGGGCAGATCCTCCAGGTGGTGTGTCCGGGTGCGCTCGCCGTGACCTATGCGCGGCTCAGCGTGCCCGCGGCCAAGGGCGCCATGATGGTGCAGCTCGAGCCGGGGACCGGCGCCTTCCCCACCCTCAATGACTTCAACCATTTCTGCTTCGGTGCGGGTTCGGGTGGGCTGGCCATCAACGTCTTCAAGATCGACGTCTACGACTACTCCATCCAGCTCATCGACGATGATGGCCGTCCGGGCACGCCGAGCCGGCCCTACCTGTTCCGTCGGCATGGGCTGGATGAGAAGGACCCGGACGCGTTCGGCGAGCCGGTGGCCGAGGACATCGAGGCGATGCGCCTCACCTTCTTGAGCGCCGACGGCACGATCTTGACTCTGAACCCCGCCGCCAATCCGCCCAATCCCTTCTACCCCCCCTACAACGAGCCGCTGGACCCGGGGAGCCCGGCCAACATCCGCGCCGTGCGTGTGGCCCTGGTGGCGCGCACCAGCACCCGTGACTCGGGCATCGCCCCCGGTGTCATGAACAAGATTCCCGCCTTCGCGGACCGGCCCGAGCTGGATGCGCCCTATGGTTTCCGGCGCATCCTCTCCGAGATGTCCGTCCAGGTGCGTAACATGCGCTCCTCGGAGATGCCCATCCCGGTCTATTCACTGGACTCGGCCACGAACGCCTGTAAGGGCGTGCTCCCCGAGGACGATTTCAATTGCGCTGGTGGCTAGGAGGATTCGACATGATGAGACGCCTCGACAGACGCGGCTCCGTTCTGCTGCTGGTGGTGGTGCTGCTGGCGGTCATCAGCTTGCTGGCGGCCGCCGCGGTGACGTTCTCCCACAGCGAGCTGGGCGCGGCCCGCAACGAGCGCACCGGTGACGAGCTGCTCGCGTGCGCGGACGCGGGCCGCCAGTACATGCTCTCCCGCTTCAGCCTCCTCGATGGCAAGCCCGTGGAGCTCAAGCCGGTGAACGTGGACCTCAACTCGGACCTCAGCGCGCTGGAGGCCTACAAGAACTGCCCCCCGGGGCAGGAAGGTACACATTGTGCGCGCAGTGGCCACATCGGGCAGGTGTCAGTGACCGGTGTGAGCGGTATCACCGCCGTCCAATCGAAGGCGGGCGGTGACCGGCGGGCGCTGAGGGATTTGACGAATACCGTCGGGAAAACCACGTTTGGCGGTGTTCCGCATAAAATTACCGTACACTGCCTGGACGAAAACGGTCGTGGGACCGAAGTGGAGTTCGTTGTGCGGTTCGGTCTCTAGGAGCCATTCATGATGCGCATCGACTTCGACACCATACGACGCACCCTGCAGCGGCCCTGGGGCCGCCGGCTGGGACTGGCCGCAGGAGTGGTGGTGGCGGGGGGCGTGGGATTCCTGGCCCTGGAGAGCCGCTCGGGCAGCGTGCCGCTGCCGGAGCTGGCCGCCTGCTGTACGGGCGGCGCTTCCATGGGCGATTCCATGATGAGCCCCGCGGTGGGAGGCGACAAGGACTTCTTCGAAATCCCCTCCAGCCCGCCCAGCGCCATCTTCCTGCTCGGCAACAACGACTCGATGCAGGACTTCGTGGACTTCCTGCCCGAGGTCAACGGAGACGCGGGCGCCGTGCCGACCCCTCCCGGTGTGGACAGGTCCGATGAGATCGGAGCCGATGGCTTCGCCGGTCTCAACGTCGGCCTGGGCTGCACGGATTCGGGGCTGGTCTCGGCGATGAGCTGGTTCGACAAGAACAGCTCGGATCCGCTGCTCAACGGCTCCATCCCCTACGACGCGGATGCCGATTTCAGCACCACCTCGCCCCAGTTCTTCAACCCGAACCTGTTCTACCAGTCCCGTGGCCGTCGCGTGTCGATGGTGGTGAATGAGTCCCCCGCCTCGATGCACTTCGACAACCGCGGGACGGACGGCACCGGGGACGCGCTGTCGGCCTGCTGGAGCGCGCTGAACTGGAAGAACGAGTACTACTACAAGCCCGCCATCCTGAACGAGTGCGTGTCGTGTCTGTCCACGAAGGGCTGGTGGCGTGGCCCGCTCGTGACGCACCCGACGGAGTGGTCGCCCTACGGCTACAACGGCCCCGAGCGTGCGTTCGACGAGCCGCCGCTTCCGCGTGAGGCGTACCGCAAGTGGGTCCTCAGTGGCCGCGTGCTCAACGTGCGTCCGCCCAAGTTCGTGGTGGCGCGCAAGGTGCTGAAGGATGTCATCTCCGGCGCGCCCAACGTGCGCATGGGCGTGGCCACCTTCGGTCCGAACAATGGTTGGTATGACCCGCCCCAGTTCCTCGAGCCGCTGCGGCCCAGCTGCGATCAGTCCTTCCCCGTCATCAACGAGGACCAGCTCGACCGGCCCAAGCTGAAGGCCGCCGTCAACCAGGCGATCTTCCGCAACAACGAGCGCTCCATCGGCGAGGCCCTGTTCGGCCTGGGCGCCTACTTCTCCTCGCAGCGCCAGGACGACAAGTGGCTCAACTGGTTCAAGCAGCCGCTCAACCCGGGCTGGGGCTGGCCGGGCTGCTGCAACGGCGGCACGTACGATGACACCGTCTACACGGGCATGACGGAGGGTAAGTTCTGGGCCACTCAGAGCGATGAGTGGGTCAAGGGCGTGCAGACGTGGGAGACGCCGTGGGACGGCCGCAAGTCCGTGTGCTTCAGCTGCCAGGTCAACTCCGTCATCGTGCTGGCGGACGGCGCTCCGCTCTACGACAACTCGGTGCCCATCACCAAGATGATGGAGCTGCTGATCGCCAAGGGCGTCAAGCATCCGGACGGCACCCCGCTCACGTTCAACCCGGTCGATCCCGAGAACAACGGGAACGTGGGTGGCGTGAACTACTGCGACCAGTTCATCAACCCCGCGACCGGCACCAAGGCCACCAAGGAGGACTGCGACTACAACGCGTGGAACTGGCCGACGGGTCTGGGCAAGGGCAACAAGAACTTCATGGACGACGTCGCCTTCTTCATGGCCAACATGGACCTGCGCGACGACATGCCGGGCACGCAGTCGATGCGCACGTACACCATCGGCTACGGTGACTCGAGCCCCATGCTCCAGAGCATCGCCATGGCCGGCAAGGGCAAGTTCTACACCGCCAAGAAGCCCGATGAGCTGCGCACGCACATCACCGACGCGCTCGGTGACCTGAAGCAGCTGTCCACCGCGTTCGCCTCGGCCAACATTTCCAGCGTGCAGGCGGGCGGCATGCAGTCGTCCGTGTACGTGCCCCGCTTCATCCCGCGCCGCGGTCAGCCTTACGAGGGCCACCTCTACCGCTTCTTCTATTTCAGCGAGTTCGCCCAGGGTTGCAGTGACGTCCAGGCCAAGAGCACGGCGGGGGATCCGTTCGATCTCAACGACGACAAGGACTGCGACGACACCTTCTTCCTGGACAAGCCGGCGGGCTTCTCCGGCGGAGCTCCGAACATCGAGAACTTCACGAGCGACAACATCGTCCAGGAGAACGTGGATGGCACCTGGGTCAAGGTCCGTACGGCCTCGGTGAACTCGGATGGCAAGCTGGAGGGGGGCACCCCGGCGCAGCCCTTCTGGGACTTCGGTGAGACGGTCGGCAACCGCAGCGCGCACGAGTCGTGCAACCGCAACGACCCACTCAATCCGACCAGTGGCCGCTGCATCTTCACGCTCGTCGACAAGAACAACGACGGTAAGTACACCGACGCGGACAACCCGCCCGTCGCGTTCGAGGTCAGCAACGTCGACCAGCTCAAGAAGACCCTGCTGTCGGGCGGTGACTCCTTCTGTGTCACGCTCTTCGCCAAGCAGAACAAGGGCGCGTGGAACGGGACCGAGGCGGACCAGAAGTACTGCGCCACCCAGCTCATCCGCTACGTGCGCGGCATGAACGTCTTCGAGCTGAAGTCCAACCTCACGCAGATCGAGGTCACCGAGACGTGCCTGGACGGTTCCGGGGACACCTGCAAGTCCTTCAAGACGGAGCGCCCGTGCGCGGACAACCCCGCCAAGTCCTGCAAGCTGGCGGACATCTTCCACTCCACGCCCGTGACGGTGGAGCCGCCCGCCGAGCCCTTCCTGTGCAGCCTGGGCTTGAGCGGCCAGTGCGTGTCCACGCTCTACGAGGACTTCTCCACCTCCGTCACCAACGACCCGCTGTGCGCGACGAGCGGAGCCAAGCCCTGCTACAGGCCCACGCCCATGTCGCCGGAGCGCAGCGCGACGGTGAAGTACGGCGCGTATGACGAGTTCCGGGAGAAGTACGCGAAGCGCGAGCGCATCGCGCTGGTGGGCTCCAACGGTGGCATGCTCCACGCCATCCACGTGGGCACGGCCCTGAACAAGGAGAAGACGAGCGCCCTGGACGACGTCTACGACATCGGCACCGGCCAGGAGATGTGGGCCTTCATCCCGCCGGACCTGCTGCCCAAGCTGGGCCTGCTGGTGAACGGCCACGAGTACTTCGTGGACGGCACGCCCATGGTGCGTGACATCTGGGCGGACGGCCTGGCGGGTGCCAAGGACGGCGTCAAGCAGACGGATGAGTTCCGCACCCTCGCCGTCATCACCGAGCGTGGCGGTGGCCAGCGCTACGTGGGCCTGGACGTGACGGATCCGCGCGAGATGCTGAAGGTGGACGGCAAGCCCTTCCGCTGGATGTTCCCCAACGCGTGCGACCCCGTGTCGTCCACCATGGGTCAGTCCTGGTCCAACTTCGCGCCCAAGCCGGCGCCCATCGGGCCGGTGCGCCTGGAGGCCACCAGCGGTCCCACCCCCAACACCAGCCGTGGCTGGGAGGAGCGGTGGGTCGCCGTGCTCAACGGTGGTTACAGCCCGGACCTCTCGCGCGGCCGCGGCGTGTACATGGTGGACGCCTGGTCGGGTGAGACGCTGTGGTCCGCCGAGGCCCACCCCACCAACAGCGGCACCACCTCCGCCTACCAGCAAGTGCTCAACCACATGCAGCCCGTGGTGGCCTCGGCCTCGCTGGTGGACATCGGCAAGGCGGAGAACGTGCAGTACGACCTGGACGGCTTCTTCGACACGATGGTCGTCGGCGACATGGGCGGCCAGGCGTGGACGTTCCGCTTCTGGGAGCCGGGCAAGGTGGGGGGCAGTGGCCAGGTGACGAACTGGTTCGGCTCGCGCTCGCTGGAGATGGCGCGTGACGACGGCTCGTCCAACGGGCCGCGCAACGCCTACCAGAAGGCGCCCATCTTCCACGTCGCCTCCAACGTCCTGCAGCCGGAGACGGGCTGGCTGCGCAGCTTCGTGGGCACTGGCGACCGCCAGCACATGCGCACCACGCCGGGCGCGGACTGCGGTCCGGACGACCTGCTGGCCTGCATCCGGCTCAAGTGCGACGTGAGGGCCGAGTTCTCCGCCGACATCAACGGCCGGCGGCGCACCAGCACCCTCCAGTACTCTGGTGGCCAGCTGGTGACCAACGACGAGAAGTGGAACGGCGCCGTGGCGACGACGTGCGGCTCCTCGAAGATGGAGCTGACGGACCTCACCATCAGCTGCCCCGATTCCTCCATCGGCAGCAGCACGTACGCGGTGACGACGAAGACCGAGTCCTCGTGCACCAAGTCCAGTGGCATGTGGACGTGCACCAAGGCCAACCTCAACACCAGCACGCACGGTGACCTGAAGCTGGCCGCCGCCGACAACGCCTTGGTGGTGGGCAACCGCTACTTCGGCTTCCACGCGTACGGTGGCGCGGCGCGCAAGTTCAACAGCGAGGCCACCGCGGTCTCGTTCGACAGCCTGCGCGTGACGGACACGCCTGGCTTCGACTGCGGCGCGGGCAATGTCTGCTCGCTGGTGGACGTCACCGTTCCGGACAGCGCCTACCAGACCTACACGGACGCCAAGGGCGACACGCATCGCTACCTGCCCGCGGCCGAGCTGCTCAAGTCCTCGACGAAGCGCGGTCTGACGGAGGGACCGGGCTGGTTCGTCCGGTACAACGGTCTGCAGGAGCGCACGGCGGCCGGTTCGACCGTGCTCGCGGGCGTCGTCTTCTGGCCCAGCTTCGCGCCGTCCGCGGGTGTTGGCGCCGCGGCCTGCTCGCTGTCGGGCATCGGTGACATGTCCTACTCGTGGCAGGCGGACGTCATCACCGGTCTGCCGGATCAGTCCGAGGGCTTCCGGGTGACGGATGACACGGGCAAGCTGCTCGGGTTCATGCCCAACAAGGGCCGTGGGACGTCGGCGCCTCCGACCGAGGCTCCGCCCATCATCTCGCTGTCGAAGTCGGGCGGCATCCGCTACGAGGTGGCGGTGACCAACCCGGGTGATGCGCCCAGGACCGAGAAGCTGCGCGACCAGAAGAACGTGACGCCGGACGTGTACTGGCTCGAGGTGCCGCGCAACCTGCACGAGTGCCGTCACGAGAACTCCGAGAACTGCGACTGAGCCCGGAGTCACGGTGAGCCGGGCCTCCGACGAGGCCCGGTGAGTCCGCATCCCCTCTCCCCCCTGGTGTGGGAGAGGGGATTTTCTTTTGCGGGAAGGCGTGAGGCCCCGAGGGCCTCCGGGGCTCAGGGCCCGACGATGGCGAGCGCGCCGCGATCGAAGTCGATGAGCTGGCGGGCCACCGCGCGCACGTCCTCGGCCGTCACCGCCGCCACGCGTTCCGCGTAGTGGTGGAAGTTCTCCAGGCCCAGGCCATAGCAGATGTCCAGCGCGAGTATCGCGGCGCGCGCGCCGTTGCGCTGCAGGCCGATTTCATGGGTGCCGATGAGGTGCTGTTTGGCGCGGGCGAGCTCCGCCTCGGGGATGGGCTCGTCACGCACGCGCGCCAGCTCCTCGCGGATGCCGGCGAGCGCGGCCTCCACCTTCTCGGGGCTGGTGCCCATGTAGACGGCGAAGTAGCCGGGGTCCACGCCCTCCATGGAGAAGCTGCTGACGCTGTAGGCCATGGAGCGCTTGTCGCGCAGCTCCACGAAGAGGCGCCCGCCCTGGCCACTGAGCAGCGTGGAGAGCACCTCCAGCGCGTGCCGCCGGCCATCGCCCACCCGCAGGCCCTGGAAGCCCAGGACGAGGTGGGTCTGCGCGCGCGCCAGCACCCGCTTGTCCGAGCGCTGGGACTCGGGGGGCGGCTCGGGCCGTATCTCGGGCGGAGGCACCGCGCGGCCGCGGGACGTGCCAAAGGCCTCGTGCGCGAGGGCGAGCACCTCGTCCACCCTCACGTCGCCCACCACGCTCAGGGTGAGCTGCGAGGGGTCCATGTGCGCGGCGTGGTAGGCGCGCAGCGCGTCCGGTCCCAGCCGCTCCACGGAAGCCTGCTCGCCCAGCGGGGACAGCCGGTACGGGTGCGAGCGGAAGAGGGTCCGGCCGAAGAGATCGAACGCCAGGCCACTGGGCTTGTCCTCGCGCGTGAGGATGTCCTGAAGCAGCAGGGCGCGCTCACGCGTCACCTCGGCCTCGGGGAAGCTGGGGTTGAGGAGGCAGTCCGCGAAGAGGCGGAAGGCCGCCTGGAAGTGGCGGGAGAGGAACTCGCCGCGCAGGCCCACCGAGTTGCGCCCGCCCTGGCCCGAGAGCGAGCCGGCGAAGCTGTCGATGAGGTGGGAGATCTCCTCCGCGTCGTGCGAGGGCGTGCCCCGGGTGATGCTGCGGCCGAGCAGCGTGGTGAGGCCGTTGGTCTCCGGCGTCTCGTAGCGCAGGCCACCGGGGAAGGCGGCACGCATGGCGAAGAGGGGCACGGCCCGCTCCTCGCGCACGATGAGGCGCGCTCCCGAGGGCAGCCGCTCCTCCACCACCCGGCCCGGCGAGGCCGGCGAGGTGCGGCCCACGCGCGGCGCGGGCTCGGTGGAGGAGGCCCTGGGGGCACGGCGCTCGGGTGGGGCGGCGGGCGTCTCGCGCGACACCCGGTCCAATATCTCCTCGGCCTGCTCCGCGCCGAAGGCGGCGCCCTGGGGCATCAACCCGGTGACGAGGGCCTGGTCGAAGCGCAGGTAGCGCTCGGCCACCTCGCGGATGCGCTCGGGGGTGAGCCGGGCGATGGCCTCGTAGTAGCGCGCCTCCGCCTCCAGGTCCCCCATGGAGGACTGGTAGTGGCCCATCTTGCGCGCCAGGCCCTGCACCGTCTCTCGCTGGTAGACGGACTCGGCCTCGATGAGGGCCTTCACCGTGGCCAGCTCGTCCGCGGGCACCAGGCCCGTGCGCATGGCGGCCAGCACCCGCACCGTCTCCTCGAGCGCCTGCGGCAGCTTCGCCGGCGGCAGCGTGAGGCTGGTGGCGAAGAGGCCCGGATCCCTCGGCGTGTAGGCGTACGCGTGGACGTCGTTGACGAGGCTGCGCTTGCGCTTCACCTCCAGCACCAGCCGCGAGGCATCTCCCTGGCCGGCGAGCATCGCCAGCGCGTCCAGCGCGGGCACGTCCGGGTGGTCCGCCTGGGGAATGAGGAAGGCGAGGTTGAGGTAGGCCTCCTTCACCTCGTCCGGACGCAGCATCACCCGGCGGCGGGCCACCTCGGGCTCGCGCGTACGGGCCACGCCCCCCTCGTAGGGCCGGCCCCAGTCCCCGCCGAAGATGTCCTCCACCCACCGGCGCAGTTCCGCCTCGGTGAAGTCACCCGCGGCGGACAGCACCAGGTTGCGAGGCGTGTAGTGCCGCCGGTAGAACTCGAGCACCTTGTTCCGGTCGAAGCTGCGCACGCTCTCCGCGGTGCCGATGACCGGGTGGCGGTAGGGGTGCACCTGGTAGGCGGTGGAGAAGAGATCCCTCGAGGCGCGCCGGGCCGGGGTGTCCTGGCTGCGTTTGATCTCCTCGCACACCACCTCGATTTCACGCGCCAGCTCGTCGGCGTCGAAGGCGGAGGAGCGGATGGCGTCACCGAGGATGTCCAACCCCATGCGGGCGAACTGGCTGGCGATGACGATGTGGTAGACCGTCTGGTCGAAGGACGTCCAGGCGTTGATCTCCCCGCCGTGGGCCTCCACGTCGCGGGCGATCTCCCCGGGGCCCCGGCGGGCAGTGCCCTTGAAGAGCATGTGCTCGTGCAGGTGCGCGAGCCCGGCCTGGTCGGGGCGCTCGTCGGCGCTGCCGGCCTTGACCCACACCTGGAAGGCGGCCACCCGGGCCGCGTGCTGCTCCTCGAAGACGACGGTGAGTCCGTTGGGAAGTGTGTAGCGCTGAGCCATGGAACGTCTGAACCTGTCACCGGCAGTGAGGGTAGGCAAGACGAGCCGGAGGCCTTTCCGCCCAGTCCCTAACGCCCGGGGGGCTCCACCGCGACCCTGTTGTGAGCCTGGAAACCAGCCGGGAGGGCGGGGTGCGCGCGAGCCGTGGAGGTCGCTGGAGAAGAGGGCTCGTGGACGTTAACCTCGGCGGGATGGGGTCGTCAGAGGAGATGGATCCGCTCGCGGAGCTGCGTGACAGCCTGGAAGAGGAGGTGGCCGGGTCCTCGGCCTCCACGTCCGTGCGTCCGCAGGCCCCGTCCGTGCCTCCGCCGTTGCCGCCGCGCAAGGGCTCGGCCGCCACTCCGGCCGCCTTCAGACCCGCCATGTCCCTGCCGTCCGTGCAGGGCTCCTCCCGGGCCTCCGAGCCCCCCGCCGCCACGGCCCGTCCGGTGGGCTCGGCGGACCCCTTCTCCGAGCCGCCCGAGCCGCGCATGCCCCTGGGCAGCGCGCCAGAGGAGAAGCTCGAGCACTTCCGCGCGGTGGTGAAGCAGAAGACGGAGACGCTGGCCCGCGCGCGGGCGTTGTACGAGGAGCGCGAGGCCGAGCTCCAGTCGCTGCGCGTCTCCGAGGCCACGCTGCGCAAGCAGCTGATGGAGGCACAGGATCAGCTCGCCGGGGTGAAGGAGCTGCCCGCGAGGCTGGAGCAGGCCTCGGCGGCGCTGGCCCGCGAGTCGGCGCGCACGGCGGCGGCCGAGGCGAAGGTGGCGGAGCTCCAGGGCGAGCTGCAGTTGGTGGAGGAGGATCGCAAGGACCTGTCGCGCTCGCTGGCCGAGGTGGAGGCGGAGCTGTCGCGCGTCACCGGGGAGCTGCAACACGAGCGGAGCTCGCGCGGCTCCATCGCCGAGGAGCTGGTGGGGGCCAAGGAGGCCCTGTCGCTGGCGCAGGACCGGGTGGGGGAGCTGGCCGCCGAGCGCGCCGAGATGCAGGGGGCGCTGGAGGCCGTGCGCGAGCAGTACCAGGCGAACCTGGCCGGGCTGGAGGCCGCGGAAGCGGAGCTCGCGTCGCTGAGGGAGTCACTGGCGGCGAGCGAGGCCGAGGTGGTGCGGCTGCGCGACCGGATGGAGGCGGACGCGGCCGCGCTGGGCGAGGCGGCGGAGCAGGCCGAGACGCAGGTGGCGTCGCTGCGGGCCGAGTTCGAGACGGCGGAGGCGGACCGCAAGGATCTCTCCCGTTCGCTGGCGGACGTGGAGGCGGAGCTGGCGCGCGTGCAGGAGCAGGCGCGGGAAGAGGCGGAGTACACGACGGCGGCCCAGTCTCGGGTGGTCGAGCTGGAGGCCGAGCTGAAGACGCTGGAGTCGGACCGGCAGGACCTCGCGCGGGCGCTGGCGGATGTGGAGGCGGAGCTGGGCCGGGCGCGGGAGGAGGCGCGGCAGCGGGAGTCGAGCGAGGCGGAGGAGGAGCTGGAGGTGGAGGAGGTGGACGCCGAGCGCCGGGCCCTGGAGGCCGAGGAGCAGGTGCTGCGGCTGCGGCAGCGGGTGACGATGCTGGAGGGCGCGCTGGAGGCCTCGCGGGGAAAGACGCAGGCCCCGGAGGCGGAGGCCCTGGCACGCCAGCCGCTGGAGCTCCGGGTGTCCGAGCTGGAGTCATTGCTGGAGGAGGAGCGGGCGAAGCGCGAGGAGTCCGGGGCGAGCGCCGAGCTGGTGGCCGAGCGCGATCAGCTCAAGGAGGACGTGGCGGCGATGAAGCGCAAGCTGATGGCGGCGGAGACGGCCCTGGAGACGGCGGCCAGCTACAAGATGAAGCTGGCGCGGCTGGAGGCGCAGCTCGCGCAGCTGCGCGGGGCGAAGTAGCGCGAGATGGACTTCGCGGGCCCCATTGATCCTCTCACCGGGACACCGGCGGCGCGGTTCGGGCTGTACGTGCACTTTCCGTACTGCCTGTCGAAGTGCCCGTATTGCGATTTCGCGGTGGCGGTGGTGCGGCAGGTGCCGGAGGAGCGCTACGCGCGCGCGGTGCTGGCGGAGCTGGACACGCGGCTGGCGGCGGAGCCCTCGCTGCGAGGACGGACGTTGGAGTCCATCTTCCTCGGGGGTGGCACGCCGTCCCTCTGGCACCCGCGCTGGGTGGCGCACGTGCTGGAGGGCGTGGCGGCGCGGCTGACGGTGGCGCCGGGCGCGGAGATCTCCCTGGAGGCCAACCCGAGTGTCGCGGACGCCGAGCGCTTCGCGGGCTACCGCGCGGCCGGAGTCAACCGGCTGTCGCTGGGCGTGCAGTCCTTCCAGGACGAGACGCTGAAGGCGCTGGGGCGCGAGCACACCGGCGCACAGGCGGTGGCGGCGTACGAGACGGCGCGGCGGGCGGGCTTCGACGTGGTGTCCATGGACTTCATCTATGGCGTGCACGGGCAGACGCGGGCGCAGGTGGAGGCGGACGCACGCCAGGCCGCGGCGCTGGAGCCCGAGCACCTGTCCACCTACGCGCTGACGGTGGAGCGCGAGTCGCTGGCGGTGGCCACGCCCCTGTCGAGGCAGCTCGACAAGGGGGAGCTGGCGCTGCCTCCGGACGAGGAGGTGGTGGAGATGACGAAGGCCATCCACGAGGCCTACGCCGCGCGCGGACTGCGGCGCTATGAGATCTCCAACCACGCGAGGCCGGGGTTCAACTCACGGCACAACGCGCTCTACTGGACGGGGGGCGAGTACCTCGCGCTGGGCGTGGGGGCCACGGGGATGTTGCTCACGTCCAGGCCGGGTGAGCGGCCCTCGGGCTACCGCTACGTGGACCTGCGCGGCTCGGACGCGTACATGCGGGCGGCGGAAGAGGGGAAGCTACCGGAGTCCAGCCGCGAGGAGCTGGGCCCCCAGGAGCTCTTCGAGGAGCGGTTGGCCATGGGACTGCGGCTGCGCTCCGGCGTGGACTGGGAGGCGGTGTGCGCGCTCCACGGCCAGGATCCGGAGCCGCGCCGGGCCGAGGTGGCGCGGCTGGTCCAGCACGGGCTGGCGAGGCTCGAGGGCCGGCGGCTCGTGCTCACCGACGCGGGCGCGGACGTGCACAGCACCATCAGCGCGCGGCTCCTATAGTGAGTGGACCCGCGTTCGAGGGGAGGAGGAACCCGCATGGACAACCTGTTCGCGCTCCCGAATCCGTTGCCGGAGGAGGAGACCTTCGAGCCGCTCCTGCCGGACAGGGGCGTCCTCATCGAGCGCATCGTCTCCAGGGGACAGGCCTCACCTCCTGGTCACTGGTACGACCAGGAGCGGGACGAGTGGGTCGTCCTCCTTCAGGGACGCGCGAAGCTCGCCTGGGAGGATGGCCGGACCCGCGAGCTCGCTCCGGGCGATTACGTCTTCCTCCCCGCCCACGAGCGGCACCGCGTGGAGTGGACCTCACACGAGCCTCCGTGCATCTGGCTCGCCGTGCACGGAGACCTGCGCGGCGTCAGGGGCTGACCTGCCCGCGTGGGACGGTCTGCTTGGGAGCGATCGGGAGCGGGGGCGGCACGGGCGTCACCAACTCCACGCGTCCCTCTCGGTAGAGGGCGGTGACCTTGCCACCGCGAAGCTCCAGCGCGGCGAGATGGCGGCCGTAGCCGGTGCTCAGGCCGGTGTCGATGAACACCGCCTTTCCTCCGAAGCGCGTGCGGACCTTTCCATCGCGGTCCGTGGTGTGCCCCATCACCATCCGCTTCGCGCCGAACCGCTTCAGCACCTCGTCGAGCGCGAGCCCCGCGCCCTGCTCCTCGCCCAGCGCGTAGCCGCGGAACCACAGCGGCCCCTGCGGATTCGCCGCGCCGCCGGGTGGGTTTCCGGGGAACAGGTCCTGCCTCACCCAGCGGTTGAGCTCGGCCAGGGTCTTCGCCGGTACCTCCGGCGAGACTCCTCCGTGCACGAAGAGCGTGTCGTCGATGCGCACCACCGCGGGGTGCCGGCGCAGCCACTGGCCGTAGCGTCCCGTCGGCCCGTACGCCGCGCGATGTCCATCGAACCCGCGCGGCGAGCCGGACGTCTCCGGCCCGGTGGCCTGGTCCGCGAACGAGGCCAGCTCGCCCGGGGAGACGTAGCGCAGGTCCCCGAGCATGTTCATCACCTCGTGGTTGCCCAGCAGCGCGTGCACCCGGCCGCCCGCCGCTTGCGCCTCGCCCTCCAGCCGCATCAGCAGCTCGAAGGCCTCGCGGGTCTTCTCCCCGCGATCCGGGATGTCCCCCGTCTGCACCAGGTGCGCCTTGCCGCCACTCCAGTGCCCCTTGTCGTCGAGCAGGCCTGCCAGCCGCAGCACTTCCTTCAGCGCGTCCACGTCGCCGTGCACGTCTCCCACCGCCACCACGCGCTCCACGCCCGAGAAGGTGTCGGGCACCGCGTCATCCAGGCGGGGCGGGGCCGGCGTGGCCGGAGCGGGAGGTGTGGCCGCCAGCAGCAGTGGGACGAGCAGGGGAACCAGGAGTCGACGGGGGGCGGGAGGGGGACAGGACACGATGCTTGCCTCGGGTGAAGACCCTCACCCTAACCCTCTCCCAGAGGGAGAGGGGACTTGAAACGGAGACGGCGCGAGCAGGTCGGTTGCCTGCTCGCGCCGCTTCTCTCCGGCTGTGTGCCGGGGACCTCGTGACGGGGTTACGGGGTCTGCCCGCTCTCCTCGCCAGCCACCTTCAGGATGTTGAACTCCACGCGGCGGTTGTTCTCGCGGCCGGCCGCCGTCTTGTTGGTGTCCACGGGCTTCGTCTCCCCGTAGCCCACTGCCTCGAGGCGATCCGCGGCGATGCCCTCACGCAGGAGGAAGGCGCGCACGTTGTTCGCGCGGCGCTGCGACAGCTTCAGGTTGCTGGCGTCGTTGCCCTGGTCGTCCGTGTGGCCCTCCACGCGCAGCTTCTCGATCTGCGGGTTGGCCTTGAGCACCGACGCCACCTGATTCAGCAGGTCGAAGGACTTGGCGAGGATGACGTCCTTGCCCGTGGCGAAGTAGACCTTCTCCAGGATGACGATGCGCTTGGCCTCCAGGCGCACCTTGGACTTGCCCTCGTCGGGGCAGCCGTCCTCGTCCTTCACGCCGTTGATGACCTCGGGCTGGTTGGGGCACTGGTCCTCCCAGTCCGCCACGCCGTCCTTGTCGTTGTCCGGATCCGGGCAGCCGTCGGTGTCCTGGAAGCCATCCGCGTCCTCGGCGGCGCTGGGGCACTTGTCCTTGTCGTCCATGAGGCCGTCCTTGTCCGAGTCCACGGGCGGCGGAGGCGGGACCTCGTCCGGGCAGCCGTCGTCGTCCTGGAAGCCGTTCTTCGTCTCGGGCTGGAGGGGGCACTTGTCCTGCGTGTCGAGGATGCCGTCCCCGTCGTTGTCGGGGTCGGGGCAGCCGTCCTCGTCCTCGAAGCCGTCCACGTCCTCGGCGCCGGTGGGGCACTTGTCCTGGTCGTCCGCGAGCACATCCCCATCCGCGTTGGCGGGAGGGGGCGGGGCGTGCTCACCGGGCTGCGTCCAGTCGATGCCGGCGAAGACGCGGAAGCCCGGCGTGCCGTAGCCACGGGTGATGCCCGGGCCACCGCCCACGTGGGCCGCCAGTCCCGGATTGATGCGGTACTGCACCGCCGCGAGGAACTCCAGCGGACGCTCCTCCATGTCCTGGTCCTTCAGCCCGAACGCGCCGGCGAGGTTGGCCCGGAGCGCGAGCTTCTCGGACAGGGGCACCTGGGCGCCCACCGCGTACATCAGCTCGTTGCCCGTGCGCAGGTTGCGCACCTGCTCCGCGCGTTGGAGGTTGGCGCCGACGTTGGCCACCAGCCGCAGGCCGTTCTCGTTGCCCCACTCGGCGATGAGCTGGGGCCGGGCACTCACGCTCGAGCTGCCGCGAAAGGCCTTGCCGCCCGCGCTGGGAAACAGCACGGGGACGACGACACCCAGGTCGAACCGGCCCGCCGACAGCAGGTGCGCCTTGGGCACCAGCCGCACGTCACCCAGGCCGGCGCCGGTCACGCCACTCTGGAGGGCCGGCACGGGAGAGGTGCCGTCGCTCTGCGAGGCCTGGTACGTGATGGGCAGCGCCACGCCCAGCTCGAACCGCTCCCACAGGGAGATGGAGCCCATCAGGTCCAGCGTCACCTGGTGGGCGACGATCTGGTAGATGAAGTCGTCCTGACGGGGGTCGAGGAAGCCCAGCGGGTCGCTCGCGTAGTTGAGCGAGGCCCCCAGGTGCCAGCCGAGGTGGCCGTCCACCTTGGCGCCGGAGACACCGAGGATGTCGGTGGCACCGGGGCCGGGCTTGTAGCGCTGCACGTCGACGGACTGGGACAGCGGGGAGGAGGCCGGAGCCTGGGCGTCCGCCGCCGGAGCGGACAGGACACCCAGGAGGCCCAGCAGCCCGCCGGCCACCGCGGTGCCACGGCGCGAGGAGCGCCGCGAGCGCATCAGCGGCACGGCGAGCATCAGCGCCGCCAGCCACACCAGGGGCGAGCCACCCGAGGTGCTGCAGCCACGGCCGGCCACGATGAGGTCGTCCATGTCGTCCAGCGGGTTGCGGTTGCTCTTCACCTCGTCGCCGTCCTTGACGCCACCGTGGTCGGTGTCGGGGTCCCTCGGGTCGGTCTCGCCGGACTCGAAGTGGCCGTTGTGGTTGCTGTCCTCCTCGCCGTCCTGGAGGCCGTCCTTGTCGGTGTCCAGGTCGTTCGGGTCGGTCTCGTCAGAGTCGAAACGGCCATTGTGGCTGCGGTCCTCGTCACCGTCCTTGATGCCGTCGTTGTCGGTGTCGGGGTTCTTCGGGTTGGTGGTGGTGGACGGATCCTCGTCCGGCACGAAGTCCGGCGAGTTGAGGTCGGTGCCCGCGGGAGCATTGCCTCGCGTCACGCCCAGCTCGGTGCCGTCCTTGATGCCGTCGTTGTCGCTGTCCGGGTCACGCGCGTCGATGAGGCCGTCCCCGTCCGTGTCGGTGAGACCGTCCCGGCCATCGGCGACGCCGTCGTTGTCGGTGTCCGAGTCGTTCGGGTCGAGGCCCCGGTCGACCTCGATGACGTCGGGCACGCCGTCACCGTCGGTGTCCTTGTCGTCCTTGGGGTCGTTCGGGTTGGTCTCGCCCTGGTCGATGCGGCCGTTGTGGTTCCTGTCCTCGTCACCGTCCTTGACGCCACCGTCATCGGTGTCGGGGTCGAGCGGGTTCGTCGTGGTGCTCGGGTCCGCGTCGGGGACGAAGACGCTCGTATTGGTACCGGAGCCCTGGGGCGAGGTCAGGCCCGACTCGGTGCCGTCCTGGATGCCGTCGCCGTCCGTGTCGGGGTTGCGCGGGTTGGTCTCGCCCGCGTCCACGACGCCGTCGTGGTCCTTGTCCTCGTTGCCGTCGGTGATGCCGTCGTCATCGGAGTCGGCGTCGTTCGGGTTGGTGCCGGTAGCCGTCTCGATGGAGTCGGGGATGCCGTCACCGTCCGAGTCCTTGTTGTCCACCTTGTCGTCCGCGGGGTCGAGCGGATTGGTCTCACCCGGGTCGATCTGGCCGTTGTGGTTCTTGTCCTCGACGCCGTCGGACACGCCGCCGCCATCGGTGTCGGTCTTGGTCGGGTCGGTCTCACCCGGGTCGACCTGGCCGTTGTGGTTCTTGTCCTCGATGCCATCGGGGATGCCGTCACCGTCGGTGTCGGTCTTGGTCGGGTCGGTCTCACCCGGGTCGACCTGGCCGTTGTGGTTCTTGTCCTCGACGCCATCGGGGATGCCGTCGTTGTCGCTGTCGGTCTTCGTCGGGTCGGTCTCGCCCGGGTCGACCTGGCCGTTGTTGTTCTTGTCCTCGAGGCTGTCGGGGATGCCGTCGTTATCGCTGTCGCGGACGATCTTCCAGGTGTACGTCTCCGGCGTGAGGTCCACGTTGCCGCTGACAGGATCCTTCGCCCGCACCATGAAGGTGTGGTCGCCATCGGTCAGGCCCGTGTAGCTCTGCCCGCTGGTGCACGGCGTCCAGTTCCCGCCGTCGAGCTTGCACTCGAAGGTGGCCCCGGCCGTGGGCGAGGTGAACGTGAAGGTGCCCGTGGCGCTCGAGCTGGGGTTCGGCGGCTTGCCGGTGAGGGTGGTCTCCGGCGCGGTCGCGGCGACGGTGAACGTCGAGCTGGCCTGGGGGCTGGTGTTGCCGGCCGCGTCCATCGAGGTCGCGGTGACGGTGTGCGGGCCGTTGGTGAGGTAGTCGGGCGAGGGGAGCGACCAACCACCCGTCGAGCTCGCGGTCACGCGGCCGATCTCCTTGCCGTCAACGACCACGATGACCGTGGAGTTGGGCTCGGCCGTGCCGGTGTACGTCGGGCGCTGCTCGGTGATCGTGGAGCCGTTGGCGGGCGAGGTGATGGTGGGCGCGGCGGGCGCCACCGTGTCCACCGTGAAGGTGCTGGTGGCCGGCTGGCTCACGTTGTGGCTGGCGTCCTCGGCCGTCACCTGGATGGTGTTGGAGCCCTCGGGCAGGTTCCTCGTCCCGGTGCAGGTCCAGTTGCCGGCGGCATCGGCGGTTGTGGTGCAGAGGACCGTGCCGTCCGGGAGCTTCACGGTGACCGTGGTGTTCGGCAGGGCGGTGCCGGAGTACGTGGGCGTGTTGTCGTTGGTGGAGCTGCCATGGGCCGGCGTGGTGATCTTGGGCACCGGGACGATGGCGACGTTGATGCGCGTGGGACCGGCGCCATCCGGAGCGCGGGTGGGCGTCTTCACCGGGTCGATACCCAGCTCGCCACCGGCCTCGATGAAGCCCTGGTTGTCCACGTTGCCCGTGTAGTCGCTCCGGACCTTGGCCTTGAAGGAGACCTTGGTGCTCTGCCCCATGGCCACGCGGCCGCCCTGGGTAGCCGTGGCGCCCGTGCCGAGGCGGATGGTGATCGTCTGGGCGTCGTACTCGGCGACGTCATCGAGCGGCGCGTCCGTCTTCGAACTCCAGGTGGTCGCATCCACCGGGATGACCCGGATGGTGCCAGGGACGTAGGTCAGCGCGTCGGGGATGCGGTCCGTCAGGACGGTGCCCTTGGAGTGGTCGTCGCCCTCGTTGGTGGTGCTGATGGTGTACTCGATGGTGTCGCCTGGGCGGATGGTGCCGTCCGTGCGGGGCGTGCCGTCCGGCTTCTCGACGAGGGTGACCTCCTTGATGGTGTTGGTGAAGTCCGGGGCCTGGGTGGTGATGGAGGTGATGAAGCCGCCCAGCCAGAAGTGGTCACCGCCGCTGTTGAGGCTGATGGTCTTCGTCACGGCGCACTTGTCACCGTAGGCCACCGTGACGTCCACCACGTCCAGATCCATGCCCGACATGCTTCCGGGCGTGCCGGTGAGCTGGGGCAGATCTCCCGTCTTGCTCATCGGGACCGTGTTGAGCGTCCCTCCATCGGGCTTCGGGTCGAGCCCCGTGAGCGGCGTATCGGTCTGCTCGATCGTCGTGTAGGTCCCCGCGTCGGTCTTCTGCCGCGTCCAGGTGCGCGAGCTGTTGAAGAAATCGTTCGCGGGGTTCAGGTCGTTGCTGATCCGCTGGCCGTTGAACCAGAACGAGTCGCCGTCATCCTGCCCGGCGATACCCGGCATCTCTCCCTCGAAGGCCACGAGGCCCAGCTTCGCGTCGACGGCGTAGTCCGGGACGTAGAAGCCATTGAGGACGACCGTGGTGGCCGGGCCCATCGGCGTCACGACCTTCATGCCGTCGAACAGCTTCAGGTGCCGCTTGGTCACGCCCTCCACCTCGTAGAAGACGACCATCCACCAGCCGCTGAAGGAGTACATGGTGCCATTGCGGTCCAGCGACAGCGCCTGCACGTCCGACACCCGGAAGATGCCCCCGCCGAACCCCTTCACGAGGTCCGTGATGTCCACCGTGGCCTGGTACTGGTAGTGACCGGCGCTCGTGGACTCGTAGTGCCAGTCGTCGGCCTGGAGGGTCCTCTCGGCGAATCCACCAACTCCCGGCCGGGACAGCTTGACGGTGAGGTCCGGCTCCGCCTTCTGGTCGCCGTTGCCGCTGGTGTTGAAGCGGGTGGCCGCCCAGTAGAGGCGCGCGTACATCACCTTGGCCTTCGCGGGCAGCACGAGATTGGACTGGCTGCTGGCGGTCGTCGACTCCGCCGCCGCGTTGCTGGTGGTGAGGACCTTGGCGGTGGCGCCGCCCGCGTCGTCCAACGTCCAGAAGAGATCCGGGGAGCTGTCGTAGAGATAGCAGTTGTTGGGATTGGTGACGGTCCCGACGAGCGGAGTGGGAGTCGCGGGAGTCGTCTGGTACGCGGGCCGGCAGTCCTGCGCGAGCGTATTGCCGGTGAGCGCGAAGTTGCCGTGCAGGTCTCGCTCGTAGCGCAGGCACGGCGGTTGGTTCTGCGTCTTGGAGCCAGTCGCGGTGCCGCAGGCGATGGTGTCGTTGGTATAGGTGGTGGTCTGGCCACCATTGGTACCGTCATTCGTGACGGTACACGTCTGTTGCGCGCGGGCCTGGGCGGCCGGCAGCAACACGGCGAGAGCGAGCAGCAGGGCCGGCGCATACGCCAGCGCCGCGAGGCGGCTCACTGCTGGAGCTTGAGGATGGGAAGGTTGCATGTGGGCCACGGTGTGGGGTGTTGAACGGGTCTCACGCGTGGCTGATGCAAGCGCGGAGCCACGAGGTGCGATTGTGTCCAGCATATGACAGCACGTACTTGGAGCGCGAATTCCGGCCCGAGCAGGTGCGAACGACCTGGGGAAACCCGGGATTCGCCCACTCGGGGAGCGAGCAGGAGGACTGTGGCGGACCGCCACTGTGGCGATTCGCCACACCCCACTCGATTTCTCCGACGTGTCAGACGCCCTTCCGACACGTCAGACGCCCTGCCTGACGCGCCACACTCTCCGTGTAGGGAGTACGGAGCCAGGGCCTCCTGATATACGCGAGGCCCATGAGTTCGTGGTTCCTGTGGATGGTGCTCTCCGCGGTGACGGGCAGCCCGCTGCTCGCGGCGGTGCTGGTGCTGGCCTTCGTGTTTGTGGCGGATCGCTACACCGTGGGGATTCTGCCGAGTCCCCTGCGGGCGCTGGGTCGCTGGCAGCGTGCGTCGAAGCTGGAGCGGGTGCTGCAGACCAACCCGCATGACCGCCAGGCGCGCGTGGAACTGGCGGACTTGAGGCTGGGACGGGGCAGGTACGCGGCGGCGGTGGAGGTGCTCAAGCCCAACCTGGAGGCAGGGGACGACGACGTGAGGACGCTGTTCCTGCTCGGCGTGGCGTACCTGGGCGCGGGGGACGCGGCCCGGGGCGAGCTGCTGCTGAAGGAGGCCGCGAAGCTGGACCCCGGCTATCAGATGGGGTCCATCGACCTGGAGCTCGGGCGCTTCCGGCTGGCGCGCGGGGACACGAAGGGCGCCATCGAGGCGCTGGAGCGCTTGCGCGCGGCTCGGCCCGGGACGGTGGAGGGGCGGGTGCTGCTGGCGCGGGCGCTCGACGCGAGCGGCAAGGATGGGGAAGGGGCCCTGGTGCGAGAGGAGGCCTGGAAGGAGTACGTGGCCGCCCCCGGTTTCCAGCGCCGGCGCGAGCGGCTGTGGGCCTGGCGCGCACGTCCCAGCCGTCCCATCGCCTACGGGGTGGCGCTGGTGGTGGTCCTGGCGCTCGGCTTCTCCGTCCTCAGCCAGATTCAGGCCCCCGGGCCCTCGCCGGACGGGTACGGGTACTACGACGACCCGGGGATGGCGGCCGACGGCGAGTGAGGCCGCCCGGTCGCTGACCAGGTCTTCCGCCGGAAAAGGACGAGGTCTTGGTAGGCGCGGGGGCGGGCCTCTAAGCTGCGGGCTCCATGTTTCCCACCCCGGCCCTGGTCCTGAGGCAGCGCGAGGGGGCGCTCGCCGAGACGCCGTTTCCCTTGCTGCTGCACGCGCTGTCCATCGAGGAGCGCACGTGCACGCTGGAGCTGAAGGTCCGCCAGCGCGAGAAGCGCATCACCTTCGAGGACGGCGCGCCGGTGTCGTTCTCCAGCAACCTGCTGCACGAGACGCTGGGCAAGTTCCTGGTGGAGAAGGGGAAGCTGTCGGAGGTGGACTACCAGAAGGCGCTCGCAGAGAGCGTGCAGACGGACGTCGCCATCGGCGGGCTGCTGGTGCAGAAGGGGCTCATCAGCCCGTTCGACCTGTACAAGCAGATGCAGGCGAACATGGCCATGAGCCTGCTGGACTGCTTCCGCTGGACGGATGCGCGCTACCGGCTCATCGCCGACATCGAGCCGCCGGACACCAGCGTGCGGATGAATCCGGCGCAGCTCATCCTCACGGGCATCGCGAGCATGATGCCCTTCGACGAGGTGGCCACGCACTTCACCTTCACGGATGACCGGCGCTTCGCGCAGGTGCCGGGGGTGGAGGGGCCGAAGCTGTCCTCGAAGGACGCGCGGCTGTTCCAGGCGCTGCGCTTCCGGCCCACCTTCCCGGAGCTGATGCAGCGCTCGGGGCTGGACACCGACTCCACGCTGCGCCGCCTGTATGCCTTCTGCCTGCTGGGGCTGGCGGACTTCGCGGAGGAGGTGGACAAGCGCCCGCAGCCCGCGCCCTCGGCGGTGGCCGCGACTCCGGCGCCGCTGCCGGGCCCCGCGCTGACGCCGCTGCCGGGCAGCCTGGAGATCGTGGACGCGGCGGCCCTCGCGTCGGCGGGGCCCTCGGGCGTGCCGTTCTCGGATGATGACGAGGCGGTGAAGAACGCGCTGCTGAGCGCCTTCCTGTCGCACCGGAGCCAGGATCCCTTCGACCTGCTGGGCGTGCCGGAGAACCCGCAGCCGGTGGCGCTGCGCAAGGCGTTCCTGGGGCTGGCGGACAAGTTCTCGCCGCTGCGCTTCCAGACGCCGGACCTGAAGGAGAAGGCGGAGGCGCTGCTGGTGGCGTACGCGCGGGCGTACGGAGCGCTGTCGGAGGTGGAGCAGGCGGCGCTGTGGCGCAAGCGGAGGCAGGCGGCGCGCGAGAAGAAGGCGGGGACGGGACGGCCGTCGACGGCGGAGCAGTTCCGCATCCGCACGGACCTGCTGGACGCGACCACGCAGTTCGACGAGGCGATGAAGCGGCTGAAGGCGGAGAACTACGCGGGCGCGTTCGAGTACTTCGAGTACGCGTGCGACATCGAGCCGAAGCCGCTCTACCGGGCGTACCGGGCATGGGCGCGCTACCTGATGAAGCCGGAGGCCCACGGCAAGCTGGCGCTGCAGGAGCTGGCGGACGTGGTGAAGCAGGAGCCGGGTTGCGAGGAGGCGTGGTTCTTCACGGGCGAGGCGGCGCGCGGCGAGGCCCAGTGGGCGCTGGCCGAGGACGCGTACCGGAAGGCCTTCAAGCTCAACCCGAAGAACCGCCGGTACGTGGACCTCATCCAGGACACGATGAAGCGCGTGAAGCGCTGAGGTCACATCAGCTCGACGGCCAGGTCCAGGCGCGGCTCGGCCCTGCCCGAGGGCCAGCCGTCGAGCGTGCCCTCCCAGCGCACCTGGGCCCGGGGTGAGAGCCGGATGCCCCGGCGTCCCCAGTGTCCGACGAGCAGGTCCATCCGGAGCGAGGCCTCCGCCTCGTGCCGCAACCCCCGGGACAGGATGAACAGGGGGGACCAGGCGGCCTCCAGGCGCACCGCGTTGGCCACCGAGCCGGGTAGGCCCACGCGCTGCGAGAAGGTGAGCCGGGGGCCCACGACGGGAACGAGCTCGTCCAGACCCCAACGCATCCCCGTCCGGGCCCCCACGCCCAGCGTGGTGTAGCGGTGGAAGTGGGTGCCCTCGTCCACCACCAGGAGCGCCTCGCCCTGGGCGGTGGCCCGGTACCGCAGGTCCGTTCCCGCCTCCCGGGTCTCCATCAGCGCCTCCATGCCCCAGCCCAGCTCGTCGAACAGCGTGCGCCGGTGCCAGGGGGGCTCCCGCAGCAGGGTGCGGTAGCCCAGCAGGGTGAGCCGGGAGTCCAGAACGCGAGGCACTCCGCGCCTCGGCTCCACGCGCATCTCTCCATCGAGCACGCGCAGATCATTCCCGGGCCGGATGCCATGCAGGTACGTCTCGCCCATGGCCTCGCTCAGCCCCGACGTCCACAGGGTCACCACCGGCCGCGCGTGTCCCGAGGGGAGCCGGTCCATTCCCAGCGCCACCGACATCCGCCCCGCGCCCGAGTACGGCAGGGCCCGCGAGGCCAGCTCGCTCTCCTCCCGCACCTTCCGCGCGTGGTCGCGCTCGAGGAAGTCCACCGGGTCCACCTCGGAGAGCGTCCCGGAGTGGAGCTCGCCTTGCACATCGGTGGCGGTGACGAAGGTGGCCTCCACGGCCTCGGCTCGCGCGAGCGTGCGGGCCTCGTTCCGGGTGGGCTCGCGCCGCTGCGCGGTGGCCAGCGCCTGCTGGAAATAGGCGATGCGATCGAGCACCGCGAGCCGCCGCTGCAGCTCGTCCTCTCGCTCGAAGAGCTGCTGGCGCTCGCGCAGGCCGTCCTGGGGCGTGGGCACCGGCCCTTGAATCTTCACGAGCCTGTTGCGCTCCACCTTCATCCGCTCGTCCTCGGCCCGGTCCATCTCCGAGCGCTCCACCCGGACCGACCAGGCGACATAGGCGTGGATCAGCGTGCGCACGGACTCCCGCTCCGCTTCCGGCACGGAGGCGAGCGCGGCCTCCACCAGCGCGGGTACCCGGGACCACGCCTCGCGGCGCTTCTCCGGCTCGGGAGATTGGAGGCGCCGGTGCAGCAGGCGCAGCCGCGTGTGCACCTCGGCACTCACCTTCGTGGCCAGTGCATCGAGCGCTTCCTCGCGTGACTCGTGCGCCCTCCAGGCGCGCTCCCCGGTGGACTCGAGCGCATCCGGTACGTACTCCAGGAGCGGTTGCCGCTTCCCGTCCGGACCCGTCACTTCCAACCGGGCGAACGAATCCAACGTGGCACTCGGCAGCACCCAGAGCACTCCGGGCGTGCGCACCCTCCGGTCTCCCTCCAGCGCGCTGTTGACGAGGAAGAGGAGCGCGCTCGCGCAGTTGTCCGTCAAGAAGTAGTAGGGCAGGTAGCCGCGCCGCTCCATCTCCCAGACGCGCTCCAGCAGCCGCACCTGCTCGCTCGGGGTGAGCCGCAGGCGGTAGCGGCGGATGGTGCGCTGCTCCAGCTCCAGCGTCTCGTGCGACAGGTCTCCCCGCGTCGCGGTGAGGAAGCCCAGCGAGAAGCCTCCGGACAGCCCCTTCACGATGTAGCTCGGACCTCCCGTCTCCATCCCCGTCAGGGCCACGGGCTGCACCACCGCCTCGAAGCTCGGCCCTCGCGGCGTCTCGCCCTCGCGCCACACGGGTCTCATCAGCAGGTGGCCGAAGAGCGACTCGGGCTGCCGGCCCGTGGAGACGGCGAGCAGCAGCTCGAAGTGCGACAGCTTCCCCACGTCCGCCCATGTGTCGAAGGCGGGGCAGTGGCCTCGCGGCGGTGGCGTCCACAGCCCGTCCGCCTCCAGTAGCTCACCGAGCGCCCGTGATCTGGACAGCTCCTGGCAGCGCACCCGATCGTCCACGGAGAGCGCCTCCTCACGGAGTGACTCCACCGGGACGAAGAGCTCCTCCGCGAAGGTGACCAGGTCCAGCGACGCGCTCTTCTGCCCGCGTGCCCGGCTGAAGGCGCCCTCGTAGGAGAGGCGTGCCTCCTCGGTGAAGGTGAGGGGCCGCTCGAAGGGCGCGAGCCAACCGGCCAGCCGGCGCCAGCGCGCGGTGCGGCTCCATCCGCGCGCATCGTCCCAGCGCTGCATCACCGCGTGCACCACCGCGCGCCGCCGCCACAGCCGTTCCAGCTCCGCGTCGGTGAGC